>CAZYLP010000592.1:0-5370 GCA_964648345.1 uncultured Planctomycetota bacterium | reverse complement strand
GGTCGCGCGCGACGACCCCCGCGCCTCGATCGCGCGCGAGGAGCCGTCGATCAGGAAGACCGCCTCCGAGGCGCTGCGCCGCGGAGCCTCCGAGGACGAGCTCGAGCTCGACCGCGCCCAGGGCCCGCCCGAGGTGCGAGCGGCGGCGTTCTCGAGCCTCCTCGCCCGCGCGTCGCGCACCCGCGCCGAGGAGCTCGTCCGCCACGCCCTCGCCGACCCCGAGGGCGTCGTCCGCCTCGAGGCGCTCCGAGTCCTCGCGACCCCGGCGTGGATCCGGCACCCGCGCGTCGGCGACTGGGCCATGACGCGCCTCCTCGACAAGGACCGGGCGGTGCGCCACGAGGCGCTCCGGCTCCTCCGCCGCTTCCCGATCAACGTGAGGCAGCTCCCGCGCCTCAGGCTCATCGTCGAGGACGCGCCGCCCGGGATCCGGCCCGTGCTCCAGCGGCTCCTCGAGCACCACGAGCGGCGCGCGAAGTAGCGTCTAGCGAGCCTTCGCGAGCCGCTCCCTGGCGAGACCGCTGACGGTCGAGTCGCGATGCTTCGCGAGGACCTCGAGGGCCGCGCGCGACTTCACGAACGGGCTCTCGTGATCGGCCAGACGGACGGTGAGCGGCTGCGCGCTCTTCTCGTGGACCTTGAGGAGAGCCTCGAGGACATCGATCGCGGCCCCCTTCTCGGGGACGGCGCCCGTCGCGAGGAGCGCCTCGGCGCGGCCGACGAGGTCCTGGATCACGCCCGGCTCGCGGCGGAGGCTCACGTCGTGGAGGATCTCGACCCTCTCCTCGTGCGGCGTCCGGGGGTCGGACCCCTTCGCGATGAGCTCGGGGGCCTCCGTACAGCCTCCGAGCACGAGGAGGAGGACGGCCGCGACCACGACACCCGGACCCCGATTCATGCCGCCGAAGTCTAGCAATCGCGGCGAGGCGTCCGACGTTCCAGTTAAGATGCCCGCGACTCGCATGCAGCCCGGCTTCGATTGGAACGACGGCGACGCGTTCGACCCGGCCCGCCGCAGGGACCGGATGGTCGAGGAGCAGATCGCTCCGCGCGGGGTGGTCGACCCCGAGGTCCTCCGCGCGGTGCGGAGCGTCCCGAGGCACCGCTTCGTGCCCTCGGACCTGGTCGCGCACGCGTACGAGGACCGGCCGCTCGCGATCGGGCACGGCCAGACGATCTCCCAGCCCTACATCGTCGCCTACATGATCGCGCAGGTCGGAGTCCGGCCCGGCGCCCGCGTCCTCGAGGTCGGGACCGGCTGCGGCTACCTCGCCGCCGTCCTCTCGCGCCTCGCGCGCGAGGTCCACACGGTCGAGATCGTCCCCGAGCTCGCCCGCGCCGCGGCGGACCGCCTGGCGCGCCTCGGTTTCGGGAACGTCGCGGTTCACGCCACGGATGGCGCGCTCGGATGGCCCGGACGGGCCCCCTACGACGCGGTCATCGTGAGCTGCGGCGCGCCCTCGATCCCGCCCTCGCTCATCGAGCAGCTCGCGCCGGGCGGCCGGCTCATCTGCCCGGTGGGCCGCAACCGGGACAAGCAGGAGCTGGTGATCGTGGCCAAGGACCAGACCGGGGAGACGACGACCTGGCCCACGATCGCGGTGCGGTTCGTCCCGCTCACGGGCCCGAGCGGCGGAGACTGACCGGCTCCCGGTCCGGCCGTTGCTCGACGCGAGCCTGCCCTGAGCGCAGGGCAGGGAGCAGGGAAAGTGAGACGGACCACGTTCGCCCTCGCCGCGGCCATCGTCGCGGCGACCGGGGGCATCCTCCACGCAGACGACCGGAAGGGCACCCTCGACTTCGAGCGCGGCGAGGTGCTCGTCGCGCCGGTCGCCCCCGGGGTCCCCGGCGTCTACGTCGTCCACGCGTACCTCGCCTCCGGACGGCAGCCCGGGCAGGCCTACGACACCTTCGGCTTCGTGAACGGGCGGAGCCTCACCTTCACCGTCATGGTCGAGCACGGGACGATGGTCGGCGCCCTCGCGGGTCACGAGCGCTCGCGGACGCCGCGCACGTACACGATCCAGCTCGGCGAGGGCGATGTCCCCGGGCGGTGGCGGATCCGCAACTCGACCCCGAGCGCCGTGCGCGTGGCGGCGCCTCCGGCGGGCGCCGACCCGACGGTCGCGCTCGCCATGTCGCTCACCGACGAGCAAGCCGACCGCGCGCGGGAGGTCGTCCGGCAGCGCTTCGGCGTGACGCCGCGGCGCTGGCTCGGGTACCTCGCCCCGCCCGACTCGGACGAGCTCCTCCCCGCGCTCCGCGCCGCGGCCGCGCGCTCGCGGGGCCGGATCAGCCCGCTCTGGCTCCACACCGTCGCGATCGGCGAGGGGCTGAACCTCTACCTCGACTCGGACCCGAGCTCCTGGATCGGCGACCAGCGCTTCCCGGTCAACGGCTTCGCGTACCTCGGCGTGGACACCTTCGGGAGCCGCGCCGCCGCCCTCCGGGCCGGAGGCTACATCCCGCAGGACTTCAGGGAGGGCGTCGACTACGAGATCGTCAGCAACGTGAACGAGCACGGCCAGACCGTGAGGAGCGCGAACTTCCGGAACCTCGAGGCCGGCCTCACCGCGCTCCAGGGCATGCTCGCGCAGAGCGAGGACGCGGTCCTCGCGGACGTGCGCTCGATCTGGGGCCCGAACACCCGGCTCACGCCGGACCAGCTCCGCTTCTGGAGCTACTTCGACTTCAACGTCGGCTCCGGACGGAGGCGCGAGTTCATGCGGGCGCACCCGCCGTCGTGGGGCGACCGGCGCGACGGCCCCGAGCGGGAGGATCAGCGCGAGGCGCGCTACAACGCGCTCGTGCGCGTCGCCACGGCGCGGTGGCTCGAGGACGTGGGCGCCTTCAGGGACCCGCCGCCGGCGCCGCCCGCGGCCGCGGCTGCGGCTCCGAGCGGCGTGGTCGCGACGGCCACGTCCTACCTGCGGCCGATCGCGGACTTCCTGAACTCGGCGCTGGGGGACTGAGTCCCCCGGCGGCGCCAGATCATCAGCCCTGGAAGAACTCGACGAGGTACTCGAGGACGGCTTCCTGGCTGCCCTGGGCGAGGCCCTTGATCTCGACCCAGTAGCGCGCGCCGTCCGCGACGGTCGCCTTGGGCTTGAAGATCACGCACGAGCTGCCGTGACCGAAGCCCTGCGAGTCGACGTGGAAGTACTCGATCTCGACCGCGGGGCCCTTCTTGAAGTTCGCGTCCATCGGGAAGACGCTGACCTTCACGTCGCTCTGGTTCTTGACCTGGGCGAACTGCGTGGAGAGGTGTGCGCTCCACGCCGCGTTCTTCTGCCAGTGCGAGATCGGGAAGTAGCCGCGCGCCGGGTAGAGGACGGCGTCGTACGGGCCCGCCTGGCGGCCCTGGTCGAGGGCGTACATGGCCGCGAAGTGCTTGTAGCTCGCGAAGGCGACCTGCTTCTGCGTCGAGTTGAGGCACCACCGGCGGTGGCCGACCCGGTCGATGTTCGACTGGTCGGAGTCGAAGATGAACGCATCGACGGACTGGACGCAGGTCGGGCCGAAGGACGACTGGTAGAGGTTCGAGTGGCTCGTCCCGTGGTAGCCCGCCTTGTAGAGGTTGTCGGGGCAGCCGTTCGGCTTCTTCGGCGTGTGGTCGAGGTGGCCGACCATGTCGAGGAGCTTGACCGCGGCCGCCGCGGAGACCGCGTAGTCCGGGTTCAGGTCCACGTCGTAGGGCACGTCGCAGAGGTAGCGGTACTGCCGGAGGCGCCGGAGCGCGGCGGCCTGCATCGCATCGGCCGTGGGCTCGAACTCGGCGCCCTTCGGCTTCGCGAGCGGCGGGACCGGCTCCTGGCCGATCTTCTCGAGCGTGCGGACGATCGTCTCGCGGCTCTTCGTGTAGAGGAGCTTGCCGTCGAGGAACCGCGGCTTGTCCTCCTTGCCCTTCTTCGCGACCCGGGCGCCGCCCTTCTCGGGCGTCGCGGGCGCCTCCTTGGTCCCGCCGTCGCCGGGCTTCGTCGGGATGCCCTGGCGCTCCTTCTCGGCGCGCGCCGTCGCCTCCTTGTCGCGGCGCTCGTACTCCTCCTTGGTCACCCACTCTACGACGCCCCACTTCATGAGGCCCTGGTCGAGCTTCTCCTTCTCGGAGGGGGAGACCCAGCGGCCGTCCACCTGGGACCAGCCCTGGTCGCGGTACCACTCGCTCTCGGAGACCCACTGGCCCTTGAGCCGGCGGTAGCCGAGCTGCGTGCGCGCCGACTCGTTGTCGGGCTCGAGCTTGATGACGCGCTGGAGGCACTGGGCCTGCGCGATGAAGAGCTCGTGGCCCTCGCACCACGCCGCGAGGTCGAGGTAGCCCTTCGCCGAGGGCTTCTTCTCGAGGACCCCGTTGCGCGCCGCGAGCTCGGAGGCGAGGTCCTTCTCGCGATCGACGGTCGAGACCTCATCGCGCGGGATGTCGATGACGCCGCCCGCGGTCTTGATCTTGACCCCCTCGGGCGTGTCGGCGAGGACCTTGCCGCGGAGCTTGGCCCCGTCGGTCTTGGTGACCACGTCCTCGGCGAGCGAGGCGGAGCCGACGAATCCCGCGGCGATGACGGCGGCGAAGACCGCGTACGGTCGAGCCGAACGGAGTGCGGACATGATCTCTACCCTTGCGGCAGGGATGGTAGCTCGCGGCCGATCGCCGTTGAAGATGTCCACGCCAGGTTTGACTTTACGGTGACTTGGCTCGGGAGCCGGCACTACCTGGACTTGAGGACGTGGACCTCTCCGGCCTGCTGGACCTTGAGGTCGAGGAGTCGGCAGACGATGTCCAGGACGTTCGTCGCCGGGGCGTCCTTCACGCGCAACGAGAACTTCGCCTCCGCGATCGACTGGGCCGCGGAGAAGCTCACCCCGGTCGTCTCGGCGATGTAGTCGAGGAACTCGCCCACGGTCACGTCCGCGAAGCTCGCCGTGATCCGGCGCTCGGCGCACGTCTTCTTCGCCTCGTCCGACATCTCGGGGGCCGGGGGCGCCCTCCGCGCGGCGCCCTTCGCGCTCACGAAGACGAAGCCGCGCCAGACCTCGTAGACGAAGCCGTCGTCGGCCGCGGCGATCGCGTCGAGGACGCTCCGCGCGCTCACGTCGTTCCCCTTGAGAGTCACCGTCTTGTCGACCGTCGCCGACTGGACGACCGCGACGTTCACGCCCGAGCGCTCGCGGAGGACGTCGAGGACCTCGTCGACCGGCGTCGAGTCGAAGCGGACCTTGAGCTTCCTGTCCGTGAGCGCCCGGCGGATGTCCTCGTCGCCCCCCGGCCGCTCCTGGGCCAGGGCGCTCGATGAGAGGACGAGCAGGATGATCAGCGAGAGACGCATCGGCCCACCCCGGGATGCATACGCCGGCCCCGGGGAGAAGGTTCAGACC
>CAZYLP010000591.1:0-5415 GCA_964648345.1 uncultured Planctomycetota bacterium | reverse complement strand
GCCTGGCGCTGCGTCTCCGTCTTCGAGGACAACGCGGGCGTCATCCGCCTCGACGACGAGACGGGGATCGCCGTCAAGGTCGAGACCCACAACCACCCGAGCGCGATCGAGCCCTACGGCGGCTCGGGCACCGGGATCGGCGGCGTCATCCGCGACATCCTCGGGACCGGCCTCGGCGCGCGCCCGATCGCGTCGATCGACGTCTTCTGCGTCGGCGACCTCCACGCGAAGGAGGACGAGATCCCGCCCGGCGCGCTCCACCCGCGGCGCCTCCTCGGCGGCGTGGTCGCGGGCGTGCGCGACTACGGGAACCGCATGGGGATCCCGACCGTCGCGGGCTCCGTGATCTCGGAGAAGCGCTACACCGGGAACCCGCTCGTCTACTGCGGCACGATCGGCACGATCCCGCTCGACAAGGTCGCGAAGGCCGCGAAGCCCGGCGACCGCGTCGTCGTCGTCGGAGGCCGCACGGGCCGCGACGGCATCCACGGCGCGACGTTCTCGTCCGAGACGCTCACCTCCGAGAGCGAGCGCGTCTCCTCGGGGGCGGTCCAGATCGGGAACGCGATCGAGGAGAAGAAGCTCGCGGACGTGCTGCTCGAGCTCCGCGACCGCGGAGTGCTCGACGCGGTCACGGACTGCGGCGCGGGCGGACTCTCGAGCGCCGTCGGCGAGATGGCGCAGAAGACGGGCGCCGACGTGGACCTCGCGAAGGTGCCGCTCAAGTACCACGGCCTCGTCCCGTGGGAGACCTGGGTCTCCGAGGCCCAGGAGCGCATGGTCCTCGCTGTCCCGCCCGCGCACGTCGCGTCCGTGCTCGACGCGTTCGCCGGCGAGGACGTCGAGGCCGTCGACATCGGCGTCTTCCGCGACGACGGGCAGCTCGTCGTGCGCGTGGGCGGCGAGGTCGTGGGCGAGCTCGACCAGCACTTCCTGCACGACGGGCTGCCGAAGACCGCCCTCCGCGCGGAGTGGGTGGAGCGTCCCGTGACGCCGCTCGAGGCGCCCTCCGTGAAGCACGGAGCGGCCCTCCACCGGCTCCTCGCGCACCCCTCGATCGCTTCGCGCGAGTGGATCATCCGCCAGTACGACCACGAGGTTCAGGGAGGGGCCGCCCTCCACTCGCTCGTCGGCGCGCGCGCGGACGGCCCGGGCGACGCGACGGCGGTCGCGTCCGAGCCGGGCTCTCTGCGAGGAGTCCTCGTCGGTCTCGGCTGCCAGCCGAGGATCAGCGACCAGGATCCGTACCTCGCGGCGTGGGCCTCGATCGACGAGGCGATCCGGAACGTCGTGGCCTCGGGCGGCGACCCGGACGGCTGCGCGATCCTCGACAACTTCTCGTGGGGCGACTGCCGCCGCGACCCGCACGAGCTCGGCGGCATCGTCCGCGCCGCGCGCGCGTGCCGCGAGGCCGCTCTCTTGCACAAGGCGCCGTTCATCTCGGGGAAGGACTCGCTCAACAACAGCTACGTCCTTCCGGACGGCGAGAAGATCACGATCCCGGGCACGCTCCTCGTGACGTGCGTCGCCGTCTACGACGACCCGTCGCGGCTCATCTCGATGGACTTCAAGGCCGCGGGCGAGCGGATCTACCTCCTCGGCGAGACGCGCTCCGAGCTCGGATGCTCTCACTGGCTCGAGGTCGTGGGCGGCCGCGGCGGCGCCGCCCCGCAGCCCGCGCTCGGCGCGCCGACCCTCTACCGGAAGCTCCACCAGGCGATGCGAGCGGGGCTCGTCTCCGCGGCTCACGACCTCTCCGAGGGTGGGCTCGCCGTCGCGCTCGCCGAGATGGCCTTCGCGGGCGAGCTCGGGGCGCAGGTCGAGCTCGCGCGTCTCGGCGGCGGCGAGGAGCGGGCCGTGCTCTTCTCCGAGTCGAACGGCCGGCTCCTAGTGACCGTGCCGCCGCAACACGAGGCGGCCTTCGAGCAGCTCATGGATCACGAGCCGTTCGCGAAGATCGGCGAGACGACCGCCGCTCAGCGGCTCGAGGTCTTCGGCATCGACGGCTCGCGGGCGATCGACGAGCCGCTCGACGCGCTCAAGAGGTCGTGGCAGCAGCCGCTCCTCGCTCTCTACGAGGAGCGACCGTGAGCGGCAGCCACTCCGTCGTCCCCGAAGAGTTCGAGCAGCGCTACCCTCCTCCCAGCCACGAGCCGGTCCAGGTCTGGATCTTCTGCCGCCTCTGCCGCTGCCGCATGCAGGTCCGCACGATCCCGGAGCCCAGGCTCCCGTTCCGCTGCTACTGCGGCTACGGGGCGAACCTCGCCAAGTTCGACGTCTTCGCGGACGAGGACGAGGCGCGCCGCTTCGTCGGGACCTTCGAGGAGATCTACCAGACGACGAAGAAGCTCCTCCAGGAAGCCGAGATGCCGATGCCCACGACCCGCATGTACAAGGCGGACGAGGTCCGCCGCATCAAGGCGGGCCAGTCGGGCACGGACGACTCGACCGAGGAGGAGCCCGAGCAGGAGAAGGGCGAGGACGACAAGGCCTTCCGCGCGGCGACGCGTCAGTTCACGGACGCCGTCGTGAAGGCGAAGGACGTGCTCGAGCGCCACGAAGCGCTCGCCAAGCTCGGCAGCTACGCCTTCGCGCGCCGCGCGCACTTCCCCGACGCGAAGCGCGTCTGTCACCAGGCGTGCGAGACCGACGTGCAGATGGCGCACGAGGTCGTGAAGGAAGCGACCCGCCGCTGGAAGCGGGGCGAGGCCGTGAAGCTCAAGTTCCCCACGTTCAAGAGACTCATCCTTCTCTACGTGGAGGAGAGGCAGCTCGACCGCGCCCTCGAGGTCGCCGTGAAGGGCGCCCAGCTCGGGCTCCCGGGCTACGACGAGCGCGTGCAGATGCTCAGGAACCAGATCGCGAAGCAGCAGGGGCGCTGAGGCCCTGGGGCGGCTCAGGTCTCTACTGAAGCGCCTCGTCGCTCCTCTCCGCGCCCGCGTTCGACGGTCGCGGCTCCGTCGCGATCTCGCTGGCACGGCTTCGCGGAACATCATCGTCGGCGCGGGCGGGGTCACGCAGCCGGGTTGGATCTCGACGGAGCTCGACGCGCTCGACATCACGAGCGTCGAGGACTGGAGCCGCTCCTTCGCGCCGGGGTCGGTGGACGCGATCCTCGCGGAGCACGTGTGGGAGCACCTCGACCCGGGGCAGGGTCTCGCCGCCGCGAGGAACTGCTTCGTGTACTTGAAGCCGGGTGGTCGCGTCCGCGCGGCCGTCCCGGACGGGCTCCACCCCGACCCCGCTTACCGCGCGCACGTCCGGCCGCGGGCGCCCGGCGAGGAGAGCGGCGATCCGGATCACAGGGTCCTCTACGACCATCGGTCGTTCGCCGCGCTCTTCGAAGGCGCGGGGTTCGAGGTCGAGCTCCTCGAGTATCACGACGAGAGCGGACGATTCCACGAGGTCGAGTGGAGCCTGGAGGCGGGCATGATCCATCGCTCGCGGCGCTTCGATCAGAGGAACGCGGGGGGCAAGCTCGCGTACACCTCCGTGATCCTCGACGCGCGGAAGCCTCGTGGGGGCCCTTCGTCGACGAGGCATCCCGCCTGAACCCTCGCAACCTCGTGCACGCGATGAGATAAACGCCGACCTCGGAGGGGGACGTGCTCGAGCTAAAGGTGAACGGCAAGCCGCGGTCGGTGGACGTGCGGCCCGACACGCCGCTTCTCTGGGTGCTCCGCGAGACGCTCGGCCTCACGGGCACGAAGTTCGGCTGCGGCATGGCCCAGTGCGGGGCGTGCACGGTGCACCTCGACGGCGAGGCGATCCGCTCGTGCGTGACGCCCGTGTCGCGCGCGGCGGGCCACGAGGTGACGACGATCGAGGGCATGTCCGCGCAGCCCGTCGGCGCCGCGCTCCAGGCGGCGTGGGTCGAGGAGGACGTGCCTCAGTGCGGCTACTGCCAGTCGGGGCAGATCATGTCGGCGGCGGTCCTCCTCCGCGAGTGTCCGAAGCCGACCGAGAAGGACATGGACGACGCCATGGCCGGCAACATCTGCCGGTGCGGCACCTACCAGCGCATCCGCTGCGCGATCCGCCGCGCGGCGGGCGTCGCGGGAGGTGGCAAATGACGAGCCCGACGACGATGGAACGGACGCGCATCGAGAACGTCAGCCGTCGCGACTTCCTCAAGGTCGCATCGCTCGCGGGCGGCGGCCTCATCCTCCAGGTCTTCTTCGGCGCGAGCCCGTCGCGCGCCGAGGAGAAGGGCGACCCCGCGGACAAGAAGGGCGCCGCGCTCTTCGCGCCGAACGCGTTCGTGCGGATCGCGCCGGACGGTCAGGTCACGGTCGTCGCGAACCACTCGGAGATGGGCCAGGGCACCTACACGAGCATCGCGATGATCGTCGCGGACGAGCTCGACGCCGACTGGAAGACGGTCCGCGTCGAGGCCGCGCCCGTGGACCCGGTCTACAACCACCCGTTCTTCGGCATGCAGGGCACCGGCGGCAGCACCTCGACGTGGGTCGAGTTCGACCGGCTCCGCCAGGCCGGCGCGGCCGCGCGACACATGCTCGTCGCGGCGGCGGCCGCGACGTGGGGCGTCGAGGCCGGGACCTGCAAGGCGAGCGACGGCGCGGTCCACCACGACTCGGGCAAGAAGCTCGGCTACGGCGAGCTCGCCGCGAAGGCCGCGACCCTCGCGGTCCCGGCGTCCGCGCCCGTGAAGGACCCGAAGGACTGGAAGCTCATCGGCCGCGCGACGAAGCGCGTGGACACGCCGTCGAAGACGGACGGCACCGCGCAGTTCGGGATCGACGTGAGCCTCCCGAACATGAAGGTCGCGGTGATCGCTCGTCCGCCCGTCTTCGGCGCGAAGGTGAAGTCCTTCGACGCCGCGAAGGCGAAGGCCGTGCCCGGCGTGCACACCGTCATGGAGTGCTACACCGGCGTCGCCGTCGTCGCGGACGGCTTCTGGTCGGCCAAGCTCGGTCGCGATGCGCTCACCGTGGTCTGGGACGAGGGCCCGCACGCCAAGCTCGACACCCGTACCGAGGGCGAGGAGTGGGCCGCTCTCGCGAAGAAGCCGGGCACCGTCGCGCACTCGGCGGGCGACGCGGCCGCGGCGCTCGGCGCGCTCGCGAAGAAGCTCGAGGCCGTCTACGAGCTCCCCTACCTCTCGCACTCGCCCATGGAGCCGCTCAACTGCGTCGCGGACGTCCGCAAGGATGGCGCCGACGTGTGGACGGGCACGCAGTTCCAGACGGTGGACCACAAGACGACGGTCGCCGTCACGGGCCTCCCCGCGGAGAAGGTGAACCTCCACACCACGCTCCTCGGCGGCGGCTTCGGCCGGCGCGCCGTCTTCGACGGCCACTTCGTGCGCGAAGCGGTCGAGCTCTCGAAGGCGCTCGGTTGCCCCGTGAAGACGATCTGGACGCGCGAGGACGACATCAAGGGCGGCTACTACCG
>CAZYLP010000590.1:0-5429 GCA_964648345.1 uncultured Planctomycetota bacterium | reverse complement strand
GGGCCCTCGACGCCGAGGCGAAGAAGAAGAACGTCGGCGTCGTCCCGGACTGCGGCCTCGCGCCCGGACTCGCGAACGTGCTCGCCGCCTACGTGAAGGCTCGGCTCGACACGACCGACTCGATCAAGATGCGCTGCGGCGGCCTGCCGCAGCGGCCGAAGCCGCCGCTCGGCTACAAGCTCGTCTTCAACATCGCCGGCCTCACCAACGAGTACTTCGGGCGCGCGCTCGTCATCCGGAACCGCAAGGTCCAGGAGGTCGAGACGTTCTCCGAGCTCGAGACGCTCGACTTCCCCGAGCCCGTCGGCCGCTGCGAGGCGTTCGTCACGTCGGGCGGGACCTCGACGGTGCCGCGCTCCTTCGAGGGCGAGGTGGAGGAGCTCGACTACAAGACCGTCCGCTACCCCGGCCACTTCGAGAAGTTCAAGGTCCTCCTCGACCTCGGCCTCCTCGACCTCAAGGCCGTCGAGGTGGACGGCATGCCGGTCGTGCCGCGGAAGCTGTTCCACCGCGTCGCGGCTCCTCGCATCGACTTCCCGGAGGACAAGGACCTCGTCGTCCTCCGCGTCGAGGCGACGGGCGTGAAGGACAAGGAGCCGAAGTCGGTCCGGCTCGACATACTGGATTTCCACGACGACGCGACCGGCTTCACGGCCATGGAGCGGACGACTGGTTTCCCGGCCGCCATGGTCGCCGAGGCCCTCGCGCGCGGGCAGGTGCTCCCGGGCGTGCGCCCGCTCGAGTCGAAGGCGCTCGATCACACGAGTCTCGTCCACGGTCTCGCCGATCGCGGGATCCAGGTGACGGAGACGGTCTCGCGGCCCCTCGGGCCCGCGTCCAGGTGAGGGACAGAATGCACGACACGATGCGAACGGGCGGCCTCCTCCTCGCGGCCGCCGTGGCGTTCCTCCTCGGGTGCGGCAGCGAGCCGACTCACGCCGACGACAAGAAGGACGAGAAGCAGCCCGTCCCGGCCGAGGGCGAGAAGAAGGACGAGAAGAAGCCCGAGGAGAAGCCCGCCGACCCGCCGAAGGGCGACAAGGCGCCGGCCGGCAAGGACGAGAAGAGGAAGCACTTCGTCGCCGAGGTGACCGATCGCTTCAAGACGCCCGCCTTCAAGATCGACGAGGCCGAGCTCCTCGTGCCCCAGGTCTCGCTCCTCGGCGGCGAGAGCTTCGACCACAAGTTCCACTTCGTCGTGAAGCACGGCGCCGCGGAGATCGAGGTCCCGTTCGAGGAGATCGCGAAGGTGACCTTCGGCGTGCCGAAGGACGACCGCCTCCCGATCGTCATCGAGTTCCGCGCGCCCGACAAGGCCGGGAAGACGCTCGACGGGACCGTGAAGTCGAACCTCCAGCTCGGCGGCAAGTACCAGCAGCGAGGGCTCGCCGCGAAGCTCAAGCTCCGCGAGATCGACACGATCACGCTCGAGGAAGTGAAGTAAGGGCGAGCGGTGCCGGAGATGAACCTGGACGCCGGGCTCGAGCGAGTCCGCAAGCTCGCGCGCGACCACGGGCTCGACGCCGCGCTCCTCGAGCGCGTCCTCCGCGCCGCGTGGCAGGCCCACGAGGGCCAGAAGCGCAAGGACGGCGCCCCGTACATCGTCCACCCGCTCCGTGTCGCGGCCTGTGTCGCCGACGAGCTCGGATCGCACGACGCGGACCTCGTCGCGGCGGCCCTCCTCCACGACGCGGTCGAGGACACGCCGCTCTCGCTCGACGAGATCGAGAAGCTCGCGAACGCTCGCGTGAAGACGCTCGTGGACCTCCTCACGAAGCCGAAGCCAAGGGCGACCGGAGGGAGCACCGCGGAGACGGACGACAAGGCGGAGCGGGACCGCGTCTACTTCGCGAAGCTGCGCGCGGGGGACGCCGGTGCCTCGGTCGTCAAGTGCGCCGACCGGATCGACAACCTCCGCGACATGGCGCGCTCGGGCTGGCCCATGAAGAAGAAGCACGACTACATCCTCGAGGCCCGCGAGAAGATCCTGCCCGTCGCGCGCGAGAAGGCCATGGACGCGGCCCGCGCTCTCTCGCGCGTCTGCGACGAGGTCGAGAAGGACCTCAGGTGAGCGCGCGGAGCGCCGAGCCGAACGTGCGGGCGTCCGCGAAGCGAGTGTCCGGGCGAGGAGCGAGCGCGCGGAGCACGATCGCGTCGAGCGTCTCGGGGACCTCGGGGCGGATCCGCCGCGGGGAGCGGTTCAGCTGGTCCATGGTCTTCCCGGTGAGCATCTCGTAGAGGAGCGCCGCGACCGCGAAGAGGTCGGCCGCCTCCGTGGGGATGTGGCCGGAGACGAGCTCGGGGGGCGAATAGGCGCGCCCCACCTCGCTCAGGCCGGCGCGGCTCGGACGCCGCGCCGCGTAGGCCCGGACGGGCTCGACGCCGAAGTCCACGATCTTCGGGGCCTCGGCGTCGCCCGACGGGACGAGGATCACCGAGCTCGGCTCGAGGCAGCCGTGGATGAGATGGTTCGCGTGCGCCTCGGCGATCGCGCCGAGGAGACGGATCGCGTGCGAGACCGCACGGTCGATCGGGAAGGGGCCCTCGCGGACCGCGTCGGCGAGGCGCCGGCCGACGACGAGCTCGGAGGCGACGAACCGCGGCCCCGAGATCACGATCTCGTGGACGCGCGCGACCGCGGGATGTTCGAGCTTCGCGACGATGCGCGCGGTGCGGACCATCTCCTTCACGAGCGACTTGTCGGCCGCGAGCTCGGGCGCGAGGACGCGGAGGGCGACGCGCCGCTTCATGTCGAGCTGCGTCGCGCGCCAGACCTCGCCGAGCGAGCTCGGACCGAGGAGCTCCGAGAAGCGGTAGCGTCCGACGATCAGGCCGGGGACCGCCCGCGGCTGCTCCGTGCCCGGGTCGGCCGCCACCGGCTGGGCGCTCGAGGGCTGCCGCGCGGCCTCGAGCGCCGTGGCGAACTCCCTGGCGTTCGCGAAGCCCGGCTTGTAGGCGTGGTCGAGGACGGGCCCGAGAGCCGGCGGGACGGCGCCGTCCTCGGGGGCGACCAGCTTCTTCACGAGCGTCGCCACGGCGCGGAGGTCGGCCTTCGGGTCCCGCGAGCGGACGAGCTCGAGGTTCGGGTCGGCCGCGTACGTGAAGTCGAGGAGCCGGAAGGTCTCGCCGTGCGCGTCCACGGTGACGAGGATGTTCCCGGCGTGGACGTCGCGGTGCGTGACCTTGAGCATGTGGAGCTCGGCCAGCGTCGCGAGGAGCGACGTCCCGCACGCGATCGCGCGCTCCACGGGGAACGCGCCCGTCTCGCGCGCCACGTCGGAGAGGGGGCGGCCCGACACGCCCAGGAGCACGAGGTAGGAGAGGCCGTCCTGCGTGCCGGTCTCGACGACGTCGAAGACCGTCGGCGCGCCGACGCGGGCGAGGAGCATGGCCTCCTTGCGGAGGCGTTCGAGGGCTCCGTTCGCCTCGGGGAGGACCTTCACGGCGACGATCCGGTCGAAGCCGAGGTCGAGCGCCTCGTAGACCTCGCCCGTCCTCGCGGTCGCGAGGAGCTGCTCGAGGCGGTAGGGCCCGAGCACCTGCCCGACGAGCTTCCCGACGAAGGCCGGGGGTTTCTCGACGGTCTTCGCGAGGAGCCCCGCCTTCTCGCCCTTCTCGAGGAAGTAGCGGCGTGCGCTCTGATGGACCGCGGCGCGCGCGGGCGCGTCGGGAGCGGCATCGTTCCTCGCGGCGGCGAGCGCCTGCGCGAAGCTCCGCGCGTCCTGGTAGCGCTCGTTCGGGTCGAGGTGTATCGCCTTCGTGACGATCTGCTCGAGCGAGACGGGGATCTCCGGGCGGAGGAGGCGGATCGACGGCGCGCCCTTGAGCTTCTTCGCGACGATGTCGCGCACCGTGTAGCCGTCGAACGGGTTCGCTCCGGCGAGCATCTCGTAGAGGACGTTCCCCGCCGCGTAGAGGTCCGACCGCTCGTCGGCCATGAGCGCGTTGTCGATCTGCTCGGGCGCCATGTACGTGATCGTGCCCAGCCCGGCGCCCGGCGCCGTGAGGCCGGCCGCCGAGCCCGTGAGGTCCTTCGAGAGCCCGAAGTCGAGGAGCTTGATCCGCTCGTCGGACGGCGAGCCCGTGATCATGAGGTTCTCGGGCTTCAGGTCGCGGTGGATGATCCGGAGCGTGTGCGCGGCCTCGAGGGCGCCGAGGATCTGGAGGGTGAGGGCGATCGCGCGCGGCGGCGGGATGGCGCCGCTCTTCGCGAGCACCGCGTGGAGGGTCTCGCCGCGGACGAGCTCGAGGACGATGTAGGGCATGTCGTCCTGCTCGCCGAACGTGTAGAGCGTCGTCGCGCTCGGGTGGGTCAGCTTCGCGAGGGCCTGCGCCTCGCGGTAGAAGCGGTTCACGCTCCGTTTGTTGTCCGCGAGCTCCGCCTTGATGACCTTGACCGCGGCCGGGCGCTTGAGGAAGTCGTGGAAGGCCTCGTAGACCGAGCCCATGCCGCCCTGGCCGAGCCGCCGGATGACCCGGTAGCCGTCGAAGGTCTTTCCGATCAGGTCCGGCTCGTCCGCCACGGCCTAGAGATTACTCCTTCGTGACCGGGCTCCGGAATCCATCGCGCCGTCGCCCCGTTCGTCTCCGCAGACGTTGGATCTCGCGGAGGGGTAACTGGCATGTCGGACTTCAAGGGACGCACCGCCGTCATCACCGGCGGCAACAGCGGCATCGGGTTCGCCACGGCGAAGAAGCTCGTCGCCCAGGGCGCGAACGTCGTCATCTTCGGGCGCGACGCGCGCACGCTCGGCTCGGCGCTCAAGGAGCTCGGGCCCAGCGCGCGCGCGGTTCAAGGCGACGTCTCGTAGCTGTCGGACCTCGATCGGATGTACGACGAGGCGAAGAAGGCGTTCGGCAAGGTGGACATCGTCTTCGCGAACGCCGGGATCGCCGAGTTCCGGCCCGCGGTCGAGGTGGACGAGGCGTTCTTCGACAAGACGACGGACGCGAACGTGAAGGGCGCTTACTTCACGGCGCAGAAGGCGATCCCGCTGCTCAAGGACGGCGGGACGATCATCTTCAACACCTCGGGCGTTCAGGTGAAGGGCTGGCCGAACACCTCGGTCTACGCGGCCACGAAGGCGGCGCTGAGGAGCTACACGCGGACCTTCGCCGCCGAGCTCGCGCCGCGGAAGATCCGTGTGAACGCCGTGTCGCCGGGGCCGGTCGAGACGCCGATCTTCGGGCGGCTCGGGATGCCGACCGAGCAGGCGCACGAAATGCTCAAGGGGATCATCTCGCAGGTCCCCCTCGGGCGCATGGGCACGTCGGACGAGGTCGCGGACGCGGTGCTGTTCCTCGCAAGTGACAAGGCGGCTTTCATCACGGCCACCGAGCTCGCCGTCGACGGTGGCATCGCGCAGGTCTAGGGCCTGTTTGAAAACCGATCCCCCGAGCGAGGATCCTCGGCGAGGAACGAGCCGAGG
>CAZYLP010000589.1:0-5429 GCA_964648345.1 uncultured Planctomycetota bacterium | reverse complement strand
ATGAACGTCTCCGCGAACATGTGGACCATGTCGCGGACCTTCTGCACCTTGGGCGGGATCTCGAACTCGATCGTCATGGCTTTCTCCCCCCTCTACGCGAGCAGCTGTTCGGCGATCTGCGTGTCGGCGTCGATGGACAGCCCATCGACGAGCCCGAGAGTGCGCGCGTCGCGCATCCACTTCTCGACCGGGTGATCCTGGATGTAGCCGTGGCCGCCGAGGACCTGGACGCCGTCGGTCGTGACCTCGACGGAGAGATCCACCGCGTGCTTGAAGGCGACGGCCGCTTCGTGGATCGCCTCGTCGGAGTTGGTCGCCGTGTCGAGGCGCCACGCCGCGCGCCAGGCAATCCAGCGGCAGGCTTCGAGCTTCGTCGCCATGTCCGCCATCATGAAGGCGAGCGCCTGGTGCTCGTAGAGCGCCTTCCCGAAGGCGCGGCGCTCGGTGGCGTACTTGTTCGCGTACTCGCTCGAGGCGCGGCAGCAGCCGACGAGGCGGACGGCGTCGATCACGCGCTTGCGCGCGATGACCTCGAGCACGTCCTTCCGCGCGTCGCCGCGGCCCTTGAGCTTGTTCTTCGCGGGCACCTCGACGCCGTCGAGCGAGAGGTTCGCGAAGCGAGCCGTCTCGAGGCCGAGCGTCCGGTGACGCTCGCCCGCCTTCACGCCCGACGGTCTCCCCTCGATCGCGAAGAACGCGAGCGAGTCCCAGCCGCGCGCGGGCCCCTCGTGGGCGAGGACGACGGTGAGCTGCGCGGAGTCGGCGTCGAGGACGTAGCGCTTGTCGCCGGTGATCACGTACTCGTCGCCCCGGCGCTCCGCGGTCGCGGAGACCGTGTCCGGGGAGAGGCCGAAGGGTCCCTCGACCGCCGCGAGCGCGCCGCGGCGGTTGAACGCGTCGTCGGCCGCGAACGGCTTCAGGAGCCGCTCCTTCTGGTCCGCGTCGCCGAGCGCCGCGACGGCGAGGCCCGCGCCGCCGGGGCCCGCGAGCGCGACGGCCGCGCCCACGTCGCCCCACGCGAGCTCCTCCTGGAGGACGCACGCCGCGCGGAGGTCGAGGCCGGGGCCGCCGACCTCCTGCGGGAGCGCGAGGGTCGTGAGGCCGAGCGAGTGCACCTGCTGGAGCAGCTCGTCCGACAGGCGCCCGTCGTGCTCGTAGTGGCGCATGTGGGGGCGGATCTCGTCCGCCGCCAGCTTGTGCACCATGTCCAGGATGTCCTTGAGGTCGTCTCCCAGTTCGAAGGAGATGCTGCTCATAGCCCCTCCGGCTCCTCTTCGAGTTCTATGGACGACGGGGGCGGCTCCGGCATCGGCTCGAGGCCGGCCCCCATGAACGTCGCGATCTTCTCGAGCGTCTCGACGAAGCTCTCGGCCTCGCTCTTCGGGAGCTCGGAGACGAAGCGGCGGAGCGCGCCGAACTTCGACTGGCCGCGCGGCACGCTCCCGAGGAGCTGCTCCCCCTGCTCGGAGAGGCCGACGCGCACGAGGCGGCGGTCGACGCGCGAGCGCTTCCTCCGGACGAGCTCGCGCTTCTCGAGGCGGTCGATGATCCCCGAGACGGTGCTCCCGCGGAGGTACATCCGGTCCGAGATCTCCGAGTGGGTGAGGTCGCCCTGCTTCTCGAGGAGCTTCAGGAGCTGGAGCTGGGCCGCGGTGATCCCGTACTTTGCCTTGAGCGACTGGCTGTGCTGTCTCGCCGCGAAGAAGACCCGGATCATGCCGTCGATCATCCGATCGGCGAGCTCGCGCTTGGGCGGCGTCTTGTCGCCGCCCCCCACGCCATCTTCGTTGCCGCCCTCGTCTTCGCGCAAGGCTTTCTCCTACCGTGGGCTGCAGACCGTTCGTACGCCATTCATTAGCCTGCGAACGAACGGGCGGGCATTCTGCATCCCGACTGCTCCGATGTCAACTAGCATGCTCCGGTGACTCGCGAAGCCCGCGTCGAAGCGATCGTTCGCCCGCTCGTCGAGCGGTTCGCGCCGCTCCTCGGGTCGGACCTGCGCGCCGTGCTCGAGGAAGGCCTCCGCGAGGAGGCGCGCGTCCTCGCGGACGGCGTCGAGCAGGGCTTCGCGGAGGAGGACCTGCGCGACCTCCTCGCGCGGAGGGTCGAGCGCGATGTGCTCGCGGTCGGTCCCGAGCGGCGCGGAGAGGTCCTCCGCGGCTGGGTGGCCGCGCGCGACCTCGTCGTCGCTCTCGAGCCGCTCGGCCTCCGCGCGCGCGAGCTCGTGCGCGAGCATCGCGCGAAGGGCCTCACGCCTCCGCTCAAGGCCGAGGCCGCGCGTCTCCTCGACGAGGTCGTCGGCGTCGCGCGCGCCGCTCCGGCGGCGGCCGTCGCGCGCGAGCGCGCGACGATCCAGGTCGTGCTCGCGAACTGCGCGAACGTCCTCGCGGACGGGCTCCTCGGACCGGACGAGGGCGTCGAGGTCGGTTAGGGGCCGGGGGGCTGCGACGCGAAGAGGTCGGGGAACTGCTTCCACAGCTCGGTGGCGATCGAGTCCACGAACTCGTCGAAGAGCAGGCCGCGCCGCTCGGCGACCTCGGGGCGATCCTTGTAGTGCTTCGCGAAGAAGGCGTGCGCGTTGCCCTTGAGGGTCGCGAACATCGCGTCGAGCTTCCCCTCCTCCTCGGCGGGGATCGTGCCTTCCTTCTCGGTCTTGTCGCCCCAGAGGTAGCCGAGGACGGAGATCTTGTTCTGGATCGCGAGGAGGTCCGCCTCCTCCTCGATGATCCCTCTCTTGAGTGCCAGGCCGAGCACGATGAACTGCATGGCGTGGACGAGCTCGTGCGCGGGCTTGTTCTGACCCTTCTTGAGCGAGGCGAGAGGGAGGAACGGCCCCGCGATCGCGGAGCCGCCGATGATGAGCGCCGCGAGGCCGAGCGCGGCGGTCCCGAGCGGCCCGGTCGTGGCCATGAGCCCGAGCAACCCGTACACGGCCGCGCTGCCCACGGCGAGGTTGCCGAGGCCGAGCCCGTGGCCCGTGGCGCGCGCTTCGGTCACCTCGCCCTTCTCGAGCGTGAAGGACTCGATCGGCACGTTCGCGAGCGAGCCCACGAGGATCATGAGCCACATCCACGGGTTGAGGCCGGCCTTGAGCTTGTCGCCCCACCGCCCCGCCTTGAGCTGCTGCCAGTAGAGGCGGATGACCTCGTCGAAGTTCCCGAGCGTGGCGCTGCCGTACTTCACTCGCGCCGCGCCCTGGAAGTGAGTCGAGAGGTACCGCGCGGCGTCGTAGAACCGCTGCGCCTGCTGGATCCTCGGGAGGTCGAGCGGCGCCCGGTCCATCCAGGAGATCGGGACCGCGTTCTCGTCCACGGCCGCCTTGATGAGCTCGACGAGCTCGCGACCGAGGTTGGTCGAGACCTGGTTCGGCGAGTCGCCGCGGAGGAGGATCGGCACCTCGCCGAGGTCGAGGCCGTCGAGGAACCACGCGAGCTTCTTCCTCACGTTCCACGACATGAGGCCGCCGAGCTGCTTCGACGCCTTGTCGAGCGCGTCCTGGACGAGCGCCGCGTCGGGCACGTGCGTCCCCTCGACGGTCGCCTCGTCCACGTCGATGAACTTGCTCGTCATCGCGCGGGCGATGATGCGCCGCTCTTCGAGCGCTTCGCGGCCGGGTGTCTTGGACGGCATGATCGAGGCCATCGCTCACCTCACCGCCAGCGCTTCGAGGTAGCGCTCGAACTTCGGGCGCCGGTAGCTCTCGGCGCGCTCGCGCGCCGCGCGGAGCTCGTCGGCGAACGCCGAGAACAGCGTGAGCCAGGGACCGCCCGGGGCGACGGGCGCCACGTCGATGAGCTCGTCGAGGATTCGCGCGCGGGTGGCCACCGAGGCTCGGGGGAGCAGCCGTGACGCCACCTCCCGCGCACGCTCGGGCTCCTTCTTGAAGAAGTGGAGGAGGCGCGGGAGGTCGTCCTCCGCCCAGCCGTCGAGGTCCGCCGCGAGCGCCGCATCCACCCGCGCGGAGTGAGGCAGACGCACGAGGAGGTCGAGGATCGCTCGACGGGCGGGACCGGCGCGTCGGACCGCATCGACGAGCTCGGGGACGCCCTCGATGTCGGTCGTGGAGGCGGCCTCGGCCGCGCGCACGAGCGCGGGGACGTCGTCCGCACGCAGGTCGGGGCGCGCGAGCTGGCGCAGCTTCGACTGGACCCGCGTGCGGCGGACCTCGTTCGCCACGTTGAGCACGAGGACGAGCCCGATGACGGCCGCGGCGGGCGCCGCCGCCCACGCCACCTCGCGCGGGAGCCAGCCGAGCACGGCCGCGGCGCCCGCGGCGAGGGTGGCGAGGAAGAGCGCCGTGGCGATCGCGCGGATCACGGCTTCCTCTCCGGCGGCGCGACGGCGAAGCCACCGATCATGATCTCCGTCGGACCGATCTGCGTGCCGCACGTGCGCGCGGCGTCGCAGCTCGCCGCGGTGGCCGAGAAGATCGGCGCGAGGGCGTCGGCCGCGGTCGCGTCCCTGGCACGGAGCGCGGCGAACCGCTCGTCGAGGAGGCGGTCGATGGCGTCGGCGCGCTCGGCGTCGGCGCGGAGGCAAGCTCCGGCCGTCATCGTCTTGCGACCGAGAGCGAAGGCTTCGAGCTGGAGCGGCTCGAGCCAGACCATGACGCCGCGGATCCGCCCGAGGGTGTCTCGCTGCCTCGAGGGCACCGAAGCCAGGTCCCCGGCGAGTGCCGATCTCGCCGCCTCGAGCGCCGATGGCGCCTGGGTGGCCGTGCAACCCGCGACGGCGTCCTCGAGCGCGGCGGCGAGGCCGCTCCGCGCGTCCTCGGCGAACGGGCCGAGGGCGTCGAGCGTCTCCAAGGCCTTGTCGATCAACTGCTTGAGTTCCACCGGCACGCCGATCTGCCCGAAAATTGTAGTGGCGTCACGACACCGGCACAACTTCGGGCTCGCGTTGAACGGTGCCCTCGTCCGCCCTAGACTTTGGCCCATGCAGCCGCGCACGACCTTCGCGCTCGGTGGCGCCGATCGTTTCGAAGCGGAGGCCCTCCGCAACGAGAGCCGGATCCGGCGTATGCTCGGCAACGGCGAGGGTTTGGGGGCGCTCACGGCGAGTCCGGCCGCGCCCGCCGTGCGCCGGAGCGCGCTCGAGGGGCCGGCGGCGCCGGAGGCGAAGAAGGTCGAAGCACCCGCGCGCGCCCGGTCCGGCTCGCCGGGTCGCGTGCGCATCCGGAGGCTGCGGCTCCTCTGCCAGGACCTCTGGAGCGGGTCGATCCAGCGCAAGGAGCTCGGCGCTTCGCGCGTCGACCTCGCCTTCCCGCTCGCGCGCGCGAAGGGCGGCGGACCCGGTCTCTCCGCCTCGATCGCTCGCAGCACCGGCGGTGGTCTCCCGGGTCACGTGCGCAAGCTCCTCGAGCCCGCGTTCGGGCAGAGCTTCGCGGACGTCCGGATCCACGTCGACGACAGCGCCTCCATGGCCGCGGC
>CAZYLP010000588.1:0-5434 GCA_964648345.1 uncultured Planctomycetota bacterium | reverse complement strand
CGACTTCCAGAAGAACATGAACCAGGTCCGGATCGCCTGCGACCTCGAGGAGGCGCGCCTCCATCTGCAGGCCGGCCGGCGCGACGAGGCGCGCGAGCTCCTCCGCGACGCGCGGGACGCGGTCGAGCGGCTCGAGGAGATCGAGGCGCGGGCGGGCCTCGAGCACCTCCCGGCGATCCGCGCCCTGGAGGCCGAGGCGCGCTGACGCCGAGGCTCGCCGAGCTACTTCTTGACGGGGGCCGCGGCGGCGGGAGCCTTCTCGCCCCCGAGCTCGAACTCGAGGGTGAGCTCGCACTCGAGCTCGATGTCCGAGCTCGACGTGCTCATCTCGTAGTTGTTGAGCTTGTTGTTGCCGATCCGCCCGATCACCGAGTCGAACCCGACCTGCTCGGTGCTCCCCGAGCGGAGGAGCCAGCCCGTCTCGCCGATCGCCTTGAGCGGACCGAGCTCGCGCCCGGCGAGGTCGGCGAGCTTCTTCGCGCGCGCCCGGCCCTTCTTGATCGCGTCGGCCTGGGCGAGGCCGCGGAGCTCCTCGTTGTCCTTCGCGCGGAAGCGGAACGCCGGGCGCGAGCCCACGCCGCCCGCGCCCGAGTCGGCGCCGGCCTCGATGGCCGTGTCGAGGATCCTCGCGAGGCGCTTCCGCACCTTCGCCCTCGAGCAGTCGGAGATCCCCTTCATCTTGAGGAGGACGGCCGTCGCGACCGTGACGGAGCCGTCGGTCGGCGAGCCGTCCGGGTTCTGCGCGTTGCGCGCGACGCCGATCGAGGAGCGGCCCTCGCGGAGCTCGATCGAGAAGCTCGGCGGATCGGGCGCGTCGTCGTCCGCGTCGGGCACCTCCTCCTCGCTCTTCTTCTTCGGGCGCGGGGCCTCCTCCTCGTCCTCCTCGGCCTTCTTCGCGCCCTTCTTCTTCACGGGCTTCTCGGGCGCGACCTCCTTGCCCTCGAAGCTCGCCTTGAGGCGCTCGAGCGCGGCCTGGACGCTCTTCAGCTTCGAGCGATGGCGCTTCTCGGCGGTGTCGCCGTCCTCGCCCTGCGCCTGCACGACGACCTCGATCTCGACCTGGTCGGCCTGGACGACCGCGTGGCCCTGGACCGTCATGCTGAGCCGCTCGAGCGGGATCTCCTTCTCCTGGGCGCGGACGGGCGCCGCGACGAGGAGGAGCAACGCGAGGAGTCGCTTCACTTGACGATGACCTTCCCGAGCTCGTACTCGACCGCGATGGTCGTTCCGAGCTCGATCTCGCTCAGGCTCGACGTCCGCTCGTCGATCGGACCCATGAGCGCGCCGAGGCCCTGGGCGTCGGCGCGTCTCTGCTGGTGGGCGTTCCACTGCTGCGGGATGTTCGGGTTGTAGGGGCCGCGGTAGTCGGCGCGGTTGCCGCGGATGCTCCACGCGGTCTCGCTGACGCCCGAGACGGCCCCGAGCTCGCGGCCCGCGAGGCGGGCGAGCCGCGTCGCGCGGTCGCGCGCCCGGTCGAGCGCGTCCTTGTAGGCCGCCTCGCGGAGGACCTCGAAGTCGCGGGGCTCGAACCGGATGGTCGGCTTGAACCGGTAGTCGGGCGCGCCGAACTCGCACCCGGAGTCGATCGCCGCGTCGATGATCCGGATCAACCGCTTGCGGAGCTTGAGGCGCGAGGCGGCCGCCGCGCCCTGCATGCGGACGGAGATGACCGTCGCGAGCTGGATCGCGGAGGTCGGCCGCTGGCGGGCCGGGCCCGCCATGTAGCCCGTCACCTGGACCATCGAGCTCCGCTCGTCGAACGTGACGGTGTAGGCGGGCGGCTCGGCTCCGTCGGCGGGGTTGGCCTCGGCGCGCTTCTTGTCCTCCGCGGCGAGCTTGCTCTTGAGCTCCTCGAGACCCTGGAGCACGGAGCGGAGCTTGGTGCGGTGCATCGACTCGACGTCGCCCCCGACCTCGCCCTGCGCGTTGACGACGAGGTCGATCGTGACCTTGTCGGCCGGCATGCTCGCGTGGCCCTCGGCGACGAGGCTCAGCCGGTCGGAGCGCGGCGTGTCGGGGACCTTCGACGGTGCGTCCTGCGCGCGGATCCCCGCGGCGAGGACGCCCAGCAACACGAGCGCGCCCGCGGCCGCGAACCGATCTCTTCTCATCACGCCTCCCGACTCGCGGACGAATTTATACAATGCCGGCCCCTCGCGGAGGACTCGCTTGAGCACCGCCGACAACTGGTCGTTCTTCAAGCAGGTGAACAGCCAGGTCGTGAAGGCCTCGGACGCCTGCAAGCTCTCGCCCGACGTCCGCACGATCCTGGGCGAGCCCAAGAACGAGATCGCCGTCAACTTCCCCGTGAAGCTGAACGACGGCAAGATCCACATGTTCAAGGGCTACCGGATCCAGCACAACAACCTCCTCGGCCCGTTCAAGGGCGGCATCCGCTACGCGCCCTCGGTCTCGCTCGACGAGGTCAAGGCGCTCGCCGCGCTCATGACCTACAAGTGCTCGCTCGTCGCGCTCCCGTTCGGCGGCGGCAAGGGCGGGATCCAGATGGACCCGTCGAAGTTCGCGAACGACGAGCTCATGCGCATCACGCGCCGCTTCACCGCGGCGCTCGGCAACAACATCGGCCCCCTCTACGACATCCCCGCGCCCGACATGGGCACGAACGCCCAGATCATGGTCTGGATGATGGATACGTTCGTGAACACGACGGGTTCACAGAACCGGAACCTCTCGGGCGCGATCGTGACGGGGAAGACGCTCGCGTGCGGCGGCTCGGAGGGCCGCGAGAAGGCGACCGCGCAGGGGCTCGTCTTCTGCCTCGAGAAGTGGGCGGAGGAGCAGAAGCGCCGCCTCCCCGAGTGCACCTTCACGATCCAGGGCTTCGGCAACGTCGGCGGCAACACGGCGAAGCTCCTCCACGCGCAGGGAGCGCGGGTCATCGCCATCCAGGACAAGGACGCGACGCTCTACCACCCCGAGGGGATCGACATCCCCGCGCTCTCCGTGCACATGGGCAAGACGGGCTCGATCGGCGGCTTCGCCGGCGCCAAGGCGATCGCGGCGCCGGCGTTCTTCGAGGTCGACTGCGACGTCTTCGTCCCCGCGGCGCTCGAGGGCGTCATCACGGGCGACACGGCCAAGAAGCTCAAGTGCAAGCTCGTCGCCGAGGGCGCGAACGGCCCGACGCGCCCCGAGGGCGAGGAGATCCTCGCCGCGAAGAAGATCGAGGTCCTCCCCGACATCCTCGCGAACTCGGGCGGCGTCATCGTGAGCTACTACGAGTGGGTCCAGAACCGCCTCTCCGAGCGCTGGGACCTGGACGAGGTCGACCTCAAGCTCAAGAAGAAGATCCTCCGCGCCTACAACCACATGCGCGAGGTCGCGACGTCGCTCAACGTCGACGCGCGGACCGCGGCCTACGTGCACGCGATCCGGCGCATCGAGGTCGCTTACCAGGAGCGCGGGATATTCCCGTGAGCCGACTCGCCGTCCTCGTCTCGGGCGGCGGCCGCACCTTCGAGAACCTCGTCGAGCTCTCCCGCAAGAAGGAGATCGCGAGCGAGGTCGCGCTCCTCATCGCGTCGACCGCGAAGGCGGGCGGCCTCGAGCGCGCGAAGCGGCTCGCCGTCCCCTCGGTGGTGATCGACGCGAAGGGCCCCGAGCTCGCTTCGCGAGTCTTCGAGGCTCTCGACGCGGCGAAGATCGACCTCGCGTGCCTCGCGGGCTGGCTCAAGCTCCTCGCCCCGATCCCGCCCGCGTGGAAGGGCCGCGTCCTCAACATCCACCCGGCGCTCCTCCCCGCGTTCTGCGGCAAGGGCTTCTACGGCGACCGCGTCCACGAGGCGGTCCTCGCGTCGGGCGTGAAGGTGACGGGCTGCACCGTCCACTTCTGCGACGACGAGTACGACCACGGCCCGATCGTCGTCCAGCGCACGTGCCCCGTGCTCGATGGCGACGACGTGCACGCGCTCGCGGACCGCGTCTTCGCGGAGGAGAAGATCGCCTACCCGGAGGCGATCCGGATCTGGGAGAAGGGCCGCAAGGCACCGATCAAGTAGAGGCTAGTGGCCGCAGCCGCCCTTCCCCTTGCACGAGTTCTTCCCCTTGCAGCCGTTGTCGCTGCTCCCGCAGCCGCCCTGCCCCTTGCACTCGTTCTGCCCCTTGCACGCGTGCTTCGCGGCGGCACCGGACGGAACGGGGGCCGTCGTCGCGTTGCTCGCGGGCGTCGTCGGCGCCGGGGGCTCCGGGCAGCCCGTGAAGCAGAGAGCCGAGACGGCGGCCGAGAGCAGCGTGGACCTCTTCGTCTTCATTGGAATCCTCCGCCGAGAGGTTACAGTCTCACCCGCTCGAACGGGTGACGACATGAAGCGCGTGACGAGATGAAGCGCAGGTTCAAGCTCCCGGACCTCGGGATCGGCGTCGGGCTCAGGACGCAGCACTACGGCCACATCCTCGAGAAGAAGCCCCGCGTCGGCTGGTTCGAGATCATCTCCGAGAACTACATGGACACGGAGGGCCGGCCGCTCTTCATCCTCGAGCAGATCGCCGCGCAGTACCCGATCGTCATGCACGGCGTCTCGATGTCGATCGGGAGCACCGACCCGCTCGACAAGGGCTACCTCCGGCGCTTGAAGGCGCTCGCGGACCGCATCGACGCGAAGTGGGTGACCGACCACCTCTGCTGGACCGGAGTGGCCGGGAAGAACGTCCACGACCTCCTCCCCATGCCGTGCGACGAGGAGTCGCTCCGCCACGTCGTCCGGCGCGTCAAGCAGGTCCAGGACTTCCTCGAGCGCCCGATCGGCCTCGAGAACCCGTCCTCCTACGTCGAGTTCGCCCGCTCCTCGATGCCCGAGTGGGAGTTCCTCGCCCGGATCGCCGAGGAGGCCGACTGCGGTCTCCTCCTCGACGTGAACAACGTCTACGTGAGCTCGTTCAACCACGGCTTCGACCCCAGGGAGTACATCGAGGGGATCCCCCACGAGCGCGTCATGCAGTACCACCTCGCGGGTCACACGAACCACGGGACCCACATCATCGACACGCACAGCGACCACGTGATCGACCCGGTGTGGGACCTCTACGCGCTCTCGGTCTCGAAGTCCGAGGGACGCCCGACGCTCCTCGAGTGGGACGACGACATCCCGAGCTTCGAGGTCGTCCACGCCGAGGCCGAGAAGGCGCGCCGGTACCAGGTGGCGCATGTCGGCTAAGCTCGCGGCGCTCCAGCGCTGGTTCCAGTCCTCGACCATGAAGGGCACGACGACGGGCGCGAAGCGCGAGATCCTCCCCTCGAAGACGCTCGCCGCCGACGAGCGGCTCTCGCTCTACGCCGGGATGTACTTCCTCCGCCTCCACGAGGCGCTCGTCGCCGACTTCCCCGCGCTGCGCTCCGTGCTCGGGGAGGCCGGCTTCGAGAAGCTCGCGAAGGCCTACGTCGCGAAGCACCCCTCGCGTCATCCGTCCCTCAACC
>CAZYLP010000587.1:2195-5439 GCA_964648345.1 uncultured Planctomycetota bacterium | reverse complement strand
TAACGGAACAGACAGTATTCCCCGAGGTCGACGCCGACAAAGTGGAATTTCAGCAAGAAGTGAGCTCGATCCGGACCGTCTACCTCGTCCGCCACGGTGAGTCCGAGGCGAACCTCGACCCGACCGCCTACAAGAAGGGCGACCACGCGATCGGCCTCACGCCGCGCGGAGCGGAGCAAGCGATCGCGGCGGCCGACCGGATCGCGAAGGAGATCGCGGCCAAGCACCCGGGCGGCGACCCGATCGTCTGGACGAGCCCCTACGAGCGCTGCCGCCGCACGGCCGCTCCGATCGCGGAGCGGCTCTCGTGCTCGCTCAAGGAGAACGTGCTCATCCGCGAGCAGGAGTTCGGCCTCTTCGACGGCCTCACCGACGACGAGTGCGGCGAGCGCTACCCCGAGTGGATCGACCGCCAGAAGCGGCTCACCGCCTGCCTCGGGAAGTTCTACTTCCGCTACCCGGGCGGCGAGAGCCGCGCCGACGTCGCGCAGCGCGTGCACCAGTTCTTCGGGACGCTCCACCGCGACGAGCACGACCCCGTGATCGTCGTCTGCCACGGCGTCACGATCCGGGCCTTCTTGATGATGTGGCTCCACTACTCGGTCGAGTGGTTCGAGAAGGAGCCCAACCCCGTGAACTGCTCGATCCGCGGGATCCATTGCAGCGAGGACCTCGGTTACCTGAAGTAGCTCTCAGCCGAAGTGGGGCATCACCTTCTCGGCGAAGGTCTTCATGCTCTCCATGACGAGCTCGTGCGGGACGGTCCCCATCTGCATGACGAGGATCAGCTCGTCCACGCCGATCTCCTTGAACCGCTGCACGGTCTCGCGCGCGCTGACCGGGTCGCCGGTGATCGTCGCGACCTGGGAGCCGGCGGTGTTCCTGAGCGACATGGCCTGCTCGAGCTCGTCCGCGCTCAGGAAGTCGCGCGGGATGTCGAGGTAGCCCGTCGGGCGGTCGCCGCCCATGTAGTAGCGCGAGAGCGCGGAGAGGAAGAAGCGCGCGCCTCTCAGGCCGTACTCGCAGGCCTTCTTGTCGTCGTCGAGCACGAGCGTCGCGGGCGTGCAGGCGAACCAGTCGTTCTTCTTCCGGCCCTCGGGTCGCGAAGCGGCGACCGCCTTCCGGTACTCGGTGACCTTCTGGCCGAGGTAGTCGTCGCTCCCGAACGCGAAGTTGAGGGCGCCCAGGCCCTGCTTCCCGACGTAGGCCGCGGTCTCCGGCTTCGAGCACGCCGCGAACATGGGAGGGTGCGGGTCCTGGACCGGCTTCGGGATCACCTGCGTCGGCGGGATGTCGAAGAACTTCCCCTTGTAGGAGAAGACGTCCTGCGCCCACATGCGCGGGATGATCTCGACGGCCTCGAGCCACTGCTCGTTGAGCGTCTTCAAGTCGTTCTCGAACGCCTTCTGCTCGACGAGCGAGGAGGACTTGCCCGTGCCCCAGTTGACGCGGCCGCCCGAGAGGATGTCGAGCGTCGCGATCCTCTCCGCGATCCTGATCGGGTGGTTGTAGCGGAACGGGAGGAGCGTGACGCCGTGGCCGACGCGGATCCGCTTCGTCCTCGCGGCCACGAAGGAGAGGAAGATCTCGGGCGCCGCGGAGTGCGAGTACTCGAAGAGGCCGTGGTGCTCGACCTCCCAGACGCAGTGATAGCCGAGCTCGTCCGCGAAGACGGCCTGCTCGAGGCAGTCGCGGAAGGTCTGCGCCTCGATCGCCCGCGTGGGCTTCGAGATCTGCATCTCGTAGAAGACGGAGAACTTCACGAGGAGCTCCTTCCTGAGAGGAACGCGGGGAGACGCGAGCGGAGCTGGCCGAGCTGGCCCGCCTTCGCGCGCCACTGCGCGATCATGGCGTTCACGATCATGCCCGCGTGGCCCTCGCCCTCGACGCGGATCGCGCCCGTGAGCTGGCTCGTCGCGAAGTCGGCCTTGCCGGCGAGGAGGTCGAGGAAGAGCCTCGCCTCGAGCGTGACGACGGCCGTGGGCGGCCGCGGCGCGCCGAGCGCGACCCTGAGCTCGCCCTGCCTGGCCGTGACCCCGAAGTCGCCGCCGCGCGGGCCGGTGAGCTGGACGTGGACGACCGAGTTGAAGCCGCCGAGCTCGGCATCCCTGGGCTTGAGCCGCGCCGCGACCGCGAAGAGCGCCATGAAGGCGCCGATCCGCGGGTCGAGGAACTGGGGCACCGTCGCCGCGTACTTCTTCATGACCGACACGGCGGTCGGGCACTTCGGCTTCCAGCCGAGCTCGCGGATCGCCTTCTCGGAGGAGGCGACGATCTTGACGCTCCCCTTCTCGGCCCACGCGGGGTCCGTCGGGTTCGCGAGCTTGAAGCGCGCGAGGAGCGACGCGATCCGCGACCACGTCTTGACCGCGGCGCCCGCCTGGTCGAGCACCTTGAAGCCCGACTGCGCGGCGAGCTCGGGGACGGGGAGGAGCTCGTCCGCGACGAGGTTGAACGGGCCGTGGGCCTTCTTCTCGAGGCACAGGATCGCGGCGTCCGCCACGTCCTCGTCCCAGACGAGCGGGAAGACCTGGCCCGTCTCCGGGATCCGCCGGTGCTTGAGCGTGAAGCCGAGCGGGTGCTCCATGCGCGCGCCGATCAGGATGCACGGGCGGAGGCGCGCGACGACGAGCGAGGGGTGCTCCTTCTCGAACTCGTCGAGGAAGGCCTCGACCTCGAACTTGTTCGCCGAGTACGCGAAGTCGGGCTGGTGGACGCGCGGGGTCGTCTCGACGATCGGGACGGGGTGACCCGGGACGACGCCGTACGCGGCCACGGAGGACGCGTAGATGACCTGCGGGACGCCGGCCTTCACCGCGGCGCGGAAGACGTTCTTGCTCCCGTCCACGTTGACGGAGTCGAACTCCTTCCGGCCGGGGAAGGTCGCGATGAGGAACGCGAAGTGGAAGACGGCGGCGCAGCCCTCGAAGTGGCCCGCGATCGCGGGGTCGCGGACGTCGCACCGGACGTCCCTGAGCTTGCTGCTCGCGACGCGCGGCGGCCGGAGGTCGATCGAGACGACCTCCTTCACCTTGCGATCCGCGACGAGTCGGCGGAGGACGAGCGTCCCGAGCTCGCCCGAGCCGCCGGTGACCGCGATCTTCATGGAGACGCCCTCGCTTGATTCATGAAAACACATGTGTTTTTATGTGTCAATGCCCGTCGAGCGCGCCCCCGGCCGCGGCAAGTACGACCGCACGCGCTCCGCGAAGGAGCGCCGGGCCGCCTCCGGTTGATCAGCTGC
>CAZYLP010000587.1:0-2185 GCA_964648345.1 uncultured Planctomycetota bacterium | reverse complement strand
CTCGCTCCTCCTCACGGCGGCGGCCGAGGTCTTCGCGGCCCACGGCTGGTCGGGCGCGACCGTGGCCGCGATCTGCGCGCGGAGCGGCATGAGCCGCCGCACGTTCTACGAGCACTTCTCCGACCTGAAGGAGGCGCTCCTCGAGCTCCACGCCGAGTCGGCCCGCCTCGCGTACCTCTGGGTCGAGGGCCGCGTGAGCGCCACGAAGGACCCGCTCGAGAAGGTGAGCGTGGGCGTCCACGCCTTCCTCCAGGTCCTCGCGCTCCACGGCGACGTGGCGCGCGTGATCTTCCGCGAGGTCCGCGCGCTGGGCCCGAAGTACGAGGACCGCCGTCAGGCCGAGCTCGCGCGCTTCGCCGAGCTCACCCGGAAGGGCCTCCTCGCGGCCAAGCGGAAGGGCCTGATCTCCCGGGCGCCCGACGAGCTCACGCTCTTCGCCCTCGTCGCGGCGGTCGAGGCCGTGGGCATGCGCTTCGTCGAGCGGCGGGAGGAGCATCGAGCGGTCGAAGCGGCGCCACGGCTCGTGGAGCTGATCGTCCGAGCCTTCAAGTGATGAGCGGGGACGAGGAGTCCCTCCGCGATCTCAGCGGACCGCGGGCCACTCCCCGGACTCGGAGGTCTTCTCCTCCTCCTCGCGGACGAGCGCCAGGATCGCCTGGTGCGGGACGACGAGGTAGGGCTTCGTCTCGAACGTGATCTCGACGGCCGCGCGGCGGAAGAAGAGCGCGTAGTCGCCCTCGCGCGCCTGCATGGGGAAGTAGCGGGCCTGGCGCCCGGACTGCTTCCACGGCTCGTCCTCGTGCTCGCCCGGGTCGCCCATCGGGATCCCGGGGCCGCACGCGAAGATCCGCCCGCCCTGGATCGCCTGCCCGTCGATCGCGGTCTTGGGCAGGAAGAGGCCGACGTTCGTGCGCTCCTCCCCCTGCTCGGGGAGGACGAGGACGCGGTCGCCGACGACGAGCAGCTTCTTGTTCTTGGCCATGCCGGTTCCTAGCTCTGCTTACTTCTGCGTGATCTCGTCGTCCGAGCCCACGTCGTCGAGGTTCGAGTCGGACGAGCCCGGGTCCAGGATCGCATGCTCGTCGTCGAGCACGCGCTCTTCATCCGAGTTGGTGACGACGATCGACTCGTCCGACTCCGCCTGGATCACGTCGTCCACCTGGGGGAGGCGCGCCGACTCGATCGGGACGAGCCGCTGGGACGGCGGCACCATGTTCTCCTGCTCGTCGAGGAGGACGAACACGTCCGAGTCGCGGCTCTCCTCGCCGTCGTAGCTCGGGGCGTTCTCGATGTACCGCTTCTGGAGCTCGTCCGCGGTCGGCTCGCGCTCGAGGTAGACCCAGGGCCGCCCGTAGAGGCCGCGCTTCACGAAGAAGCACGTCTCGTGGACGAGGAGCACCTCGTTCGTCTTCGTGCGGTCCTGTCGGCCCAGCTCGGAGCCCTCGAGCGGCTTCGCGCGCGCGCGGCCGTCCTTCCCGAGCTCGATCCGCGCGGCCGTGGCGCCCGGCGGCGCGATCGCGGCCCAGCGTCCGTCGCGGTGGTCGATGAGGACGTAGCGCTCGTAGGACATCTTCCCGTTCGAGCCGATCCCGCGGAGCTGCTTCTGCCCGAACCGCGCCTCGAGCGCGCGCTTCCTCTGCCAGACGACGAGGATCCAGAGGAGCGCGGCGCCGACCAGGCCGGCCGCGAGCGGCTTCTTCCAGCTCGGCGCGAGCTCGAGCGCGAAGGCGACCTTCGCGCGCGTCTCGCCGCCGCGCGGGAGCGGGAGCGTGAGCTCGACCTCGTTCGGGCCCGGCTCGACGTTCACGAGGGAGACCGTGACGCGTGCGCGGTCCTTCACGGATCCGTCGACGTGGGCGAGGCCGCGGGTCGCGGCGGCGGTGGGCGTCGCGTCGGTCGTGAGCGCGGGCTCGACGACGAGATCGACGAGGAGAGAGGCCTTGCCGTCCTGGATCTTAGCGGCCTCGACGAGCGTCGCCGCGAGCGCCGGTCCCTTCCCTGCGGTGAGCGGCCCCTCGAGCTCGACGGCGAGGTCGCCCGCGCGCGCGAGCTCGAGCGTCCACGTCCCCTCGGCGAGGACGACCTCGCCCTGGAAGACGTCGCCCACGCGGGTGAGCTCGGCGCTCGCCTTCCTGTCACCGGACACGAAGGAGAGCGCGACCTTCTGGGGCACGAGCTCGGCGGG
>CAZYLP010000586.1:0-5466 GCA_964648345.1 uncultured Planctomycetota bacterium | reverse complement strand
CGCGATCAGCGCGCCGCGACTCACGGTGCCGAGACTCGCGACGGCGACCTCGAGCGCCGGCTCGTGACGGACGAGGGCGCGACGCGGAGGACGAGGAGCATCCAGATGCTGCTCGAGCCGTCGTCCGCGGCGCCACGCTCCGGGGCCCTGGTGAACGACGAGCGGGAGGACGTGGGGTAGGACGCGTGCCCGCGGGCGCTCACGGAGCCAGGCCTCCCATACGCGAACGGCATACCTCAGCATGCGGAACGGCATCAGCGGAAGCGGACGGCTCGTGTGCTCGACGACAAAGTACGCCCGCGCCCGGCTGTCGCCACGAACTCTCGCCGAGAAGAGAAGGTCGTGCCTCGATTCCCGCAGCGAGTCATCGACGAACTCTCCGGCCTCAAGGACGAGCGTCGAGGCATCGATCCACTTGAAGACGTCGCGAGGCAACGCCCAACGAAGGAGTGCGAGCGCGCACGGCGTCTCGGAGAACACCGATTTGAAGAACGTGTCGTGGGGGTTCTTGCGGTCGCGGGGTCGGGGCACGAGGACCACATCTACCGCGAGGCTCCGACAGCAAGTTCGGCATAAGATAGGTGGCCACGCCGTGGTGACGGCCGGTAGGCTCGTCGCGTGAGGATCGTCCTCCCTGGAGCGAGACCGCCGGTCGCGGACGACCTCGCCTCGTGGGAGGCGCGCGGCTTCCAGCCACCACTCGAGGTCCAAAGGCCTCCGCGCGGCTTCGACCGCACGTGCCAGGAGCGCGTCGTCGGCGGCGAGCCTCCGGGCGAGCCGCTCATCGATGGTCCGCTCCGTCGAGCGGGCGCCTCGATCCTTCGCTACGAGATCTTCCCGCCGACGATCCTCACGCCCGTGCGACGCCGGGCACCGCTCCATGTCGGAGACACGGTGGGCGCGTTCTTCCACCCGTTCGGCGCGAATCTCGGGGGAGTCTTCTTCGCTTCACGCGTCCTCGACGTCTTCGACGAACGCGCGGGACCGCTCTGGCGGATCGGCTTCACCTACCGCACTCTCGAGGAGCACCCCGAGTGCGGGCAAGAGACCTTCTCTGCGGAGAAGGACCTCGAGACGGGGCGCGTGCTCGTGGCGCTCCGCTCGTGGTCGAAGCCGGGGCACTGGCTCTCGCGCGCGCTCACGCCGATCGCGCGGGTCGCTCAGGTCCGGTCGAACGACGCGGCTCTCGCGGCGCTAGCGCGAGTTACGCGTCGGGCTTCTTTGGCGGCGGTGGAGAGGAGGTCTTCCACTTGAGCCGCTCGCGCGGCGCCGCGGGGTCCTCCTGCGGGGTCTCGCGTTCGCGCTTCTCGCGCGCCTCGCGGATCCGGCGGGTGATCTCCTCGAGGGACAGGTCTTCTCGCTTCTCGGTCACCTCCCCATTCTACCGCTTGGGTATGCTGCCGCCATGATCGAGAAGAAGACAGGCGCGGGCGGCCTCGAGACGCTGGTCCTGAGCGAGAAGTCGGGCGACCTGGTCGAGCTCGTCCCGGAGCGTGGAGCGATCGTCACCCGCTTCCGCTCGAAGGGCGAGGAGGTGCTGTTCCTCGACCCGGCGACGCTCGTGGACAAGACGAAGAACGTCCGCGGCGGCGTGCCCGTCCTGTTCCCCATCGCGGGGAAGCTCCCCGAAGGGCGCTACGAGTGGGGCGGCAAGAAGTACGAGATGGGCCAGCACGGCTTCGGCCGCAACAAGGCGTGGCGGATCGCGAGCCAGGACGACGCTCCGCGCGGCCCCTCGGTGCGGCTCGCGCTCTCGTCGGACGACTCGACGCGCGCGGTCTTCCCGTTCGACTTCGAGGCGGGGTGCACCGTCACGCTGTCGGACGGAAAGCTCACGGTCGCGCTCGACGCCACGAACAAGGGCAAGGAGGAGCTGCCCGTCCAGTTCGGCTTCCACCCGTACTTCACGGTCCCGGACGCGGCGAAGAAGGACGCGCGCCTCGAGACGAAGGCGACCAAGGGCTTCGACAACAAGACCGGGAAGGACGTGACGATCGGCGCGATCGACTTCACGGCCGACGAGGTCGACCTCCACCTCGCCGACCACGGAGCGCCCGGCACCAAGCTCGCGCGCGGAGCGGACCGGCGCGACCTCCGCCTCGGGTGGTCGCCCGACGTGAAGCGCGTCGTCCTCTGGACCCTCAAGGGGAAGGACTTCATCTGCGTCGAGCCGTGGACGGGCCCCGGCGGCGCGCTCGCGAAGAACGACCCGTCCCTCATCCGCCTCGCGCCCGCGCAGAGCGCCCGCATGTGGATGGAGATCTCGCTCGCATGAGGCGCGCGGCGACGGCGGTCCTCCTCGCGAGCCTCGTCCTCGGCGCGGCCGGCTGCCCTTCGGGCCCGCTCGACGAGGCCGCGATCAGGAAGCGCGAGGCGGGCGAGCTCTCCTCGCACCTCCACGCGTGGAAGGTCTCGCTCTACCGCGTCGCGAAGACGTCCGTCCGCGCCCTCCCGCCGCGCGACATGGTGAAGACGCTCGCCGGCGACAAGAAGGAGCTCACCCGCGCCGAGTGGCTCGCCCTCCTCGAGAAGGAGCCGACCGCGGCCGCGCACAAGCGGCGCGTCGGGTTCTTCATCGTGGGAGCGCAGCTCCGCGAAGCCGCGGGCAAAGGCGCGCTCGTCGCGGTCGCGATCATCGCGGCGAAGGGCGGCGGCCGGATGAGCACCGGGGCGCTCCCTTCGGGAGCTCAGTCTGGCCCGGCGGACGACTGGCAGGTCCCGCACACGGCGCTGCCGTTCGACTCGCCCGTCACGTTCTACTCCGAGTGCAAGGACATCCTCGCGGACGACGAGGACAACTATCCGACGTTCGTCGTCGCGCTCCTCCCCGCCGAGCTCGCGCACGCGGCGCGCGAGAAGAAGGACCCCTTCGCGAAGGCGCCGTTCGACCGCGCGATCATGCCCGCCTTCGAGCACCTCGTGCTCGGAGCGGCGTGGTTGAGCTTCGAGCCGGACCTCGCGCTCTACGAGCTCCACCGCTCGAAGAGCGAGGAGCTCTCCGCGGCCGAGGACACGCTCGTCCGCGCGGGGCGGGTCATGCTCTACCTCCCGCACAAGTGGAGCTATCACTCCCTCGACGAGCTCGCGCTCATCGAGAAGCGCCTCCCCGAGCTGGGCGCCGAGCAGCTGCGCCTCGGCGGCTTCGTCCACCTCCTCCGCTCGCAGTGCTTGAAGGACCTGGGCAAGCAGGACGAGGCGAAGAAGGAGATGGAGATCGCGCAGAAGATGTTCGAGACGAAGGGCGAGACGGAGAGCAGCCGCATGCGCGCGCTCCCCTTCGCGCTCTCGGCGAAGCTCCTCCTCGATCAGGGCGAATACAAGAAGTGCGCGGAGCAGCTCCGCCTCGCCGCGGCCGTGCTCCCGGGCGACCCCCAGGAGCAGGCCGAGATCCTCGCCATGGCCGAGAAGATCGAGAAGCAGCTCCCCGACAGCAACTCTGTGACGGACATCCTCCGCTTCGCGGGGAAGCTCCTCTTCCGCGACGTCCAGTCCACGGTCGTGAAGACGGACATGAGCCAGTGGGCCGACCGCTTCCGCGATCGCACGGCCGAGCAGGTGAAGGCGTGGGAGAAGGCCTACGCGCCGACGACGGACGTCGAGGAGAAGACGAAGGAGCTCTGGCACCGGCTCGGCCACGGAGTCTCGAGCGTCACCTCGAAGCCCTGAAGTAGTTCGAGGGGCAGGCCCTCGGGCCCGCCCCTCGACTCCGCGCTCGTTACACTCGCGCGTCGATCGGGGATCCGGCTACCTCCCGAAGCGGACCACCACGCGGGTCCCGCGCGGCTGCTCGCAGGTGCGCGACTCGATCTGCGTCCAGAAGCCGGGCTTCTCGACCGTCACCTGCCGGCACTCGGTGCGCGCCGGGATCCAGACCTGGCGCTCGACCGTCCGGGTGCAGCCCGGGACCCACACGCGCTCGCAGACCGTCTTCCAGTAGCCGGGGCGCGTGACGGCGACCGTCTCGCAGGTCGTCGTCGTGCCGATGTTCACCCGGCCCGGGCGGTGCTTGATCGAGAAGGGGATGCTCACCGCGGCGGTGGGGCGAGCGCGACGCTCGTAGACGACGGTCGCCGGGACCCACACCTGACGCTCGCGGTTCTCCCAGCGGCCGGGGTCCGTCACCTGCTCGCAGCGAACCTCGTAGTGGCCGGGGATCGTGACCTGCCGCTCCTCGACCACGAACGTCTTCGGCGTCCAGCGCCAGCGGATCCCGTTCGAGTCCACCGTCTCGCGGCACTCGTCCGCGCGCGCCGCCTGCCCGAGCATGAGAACGGCTCCGAGGGCCAGGGTCGTCAGGGTCGTTGCACGCATGTTCGTTTCTCCGTTTCCTTCTTCGTCTTCGTTCCTACGTTTACTCGACATCTCTTACGGGCCCCGGAGAAGTCGGGCGGCGCCCCCTAACTCCTGATCCAAAGCCACTTGCGAAGGCTACAATCGGGCCGTGATCGACCAGGTTCTGGAACGCCCCGCGACGTTCGCATCCATCGCGGCTCTTCGCGCCCGCGAGCACGGCTCGCAGCCCTTCGTCACCTTCCTCGCCGACGGCGACAAGGACGAGCGCAAGCTCACGTACGCGCAGCTCGAGACGCGCGCCCTCGCCGTCGCGGGCGAGCTCGTCCGCCGCGGCTTGAAGCCCGGCGACCGCGTGCTCGTGATGCTCCCGACCGGCCTCGAGTTCCTCGAGACGTTCTTCGGGATCGCGTTCGCCGGGATGGTCGCGGTGCCCGTCTACCCGCCCGCGCGCCTCACGCGGCTCGACCACTACCTCCGCACGCTCGCGTCGATCGCGGACACCTCTCAGTGCCGGGCGGCCGTCCTCGACGAGCGGCTCGTCCCGCTCGTCGGGAAGCACGTGAGCTTCGAGGGCCAGCAGCTCATCACGGAGAAGGAGCTCGCCGCCGCGCGCGAGCCCGGGAAGCTCTACCCGCTCGAGCCGTCGAGCCCGGCCTTCCTCCAGTTCACGTCGGGTACGACGAGCCAGCCGCGCGGAGTGCTCCTCCGTCATCATCAGGTCCAGGCGCAGCTATCCGCCTACAACGAGGCGCTCCGCGTCGAGGCGGGCCACGTCGTCGTGAGCTGGCTGCCGCTCTATCACGACCTCGGCCTCGTCGGCATGGTGCTCGCCGTCCTCCAGTCGGCGTCGCACCTCGTCCTCCTCTCGCCCGTCGATTTCCTCCGCGAGCCGATGACGTGGATCCGTGCGCTCTCGCGCTACAAGGCGATCCACACCGCCGCGCCGAACTTCGCGTACCAGCTCGCCGTCAGGAAGTGCCCCGCCGACAAGCTCCGCGAGGAGAAGATCGACCTCGCCTCCGTGGACAACGCGGGCATGGGCGGCGAGCCCGTCTCGTGGGCGACGATCGAGAAGTTCCGCGCTCACTTCGCGCCCTTCGGCTTCCGCGGCGAGGCGCTGAACCCGTGCTACGGCCTCGCCGAGAACACGCTCGTCGCGACCGGCCACCGCCG
>CAZYLP010000585.1:0-5493 GCA_964648345.1 uncultured Planctomycetota bacterium | reverse complement strand
TCGGCGACATCACGTCGCGCCGGTTCGGCCCCTTCGAGATCCTCGGCGAGCTGGGCCGCGGGGGCATGGGCATCGTCTACAAGGCCCGCCACGCCGAGCTCGAGCGAGTCGTCGCCTTGAAGGTCCTCCTCCAGGGCGGCCCTGCGAACGACGAGGGCGTGCGCCGCTTCCGCCGCGAGGCGCGCGCCGTCTCGCGCCTCCGTCACCCGAACATCGTCGCGATCCACGACGTCGGCGTCATCGACGGCGTGAACTACTTCTCCATGGACTACGTCGAGGGCCTCACGCTCGACCAGGCGGTCACCGCCGAGTCGATCACGCAGCGCGAGCTCGCGGAGATCTTCGTGAAGGTCTGCGACGCCGTCCACTACGCGCACCACCAGGGGATCGTCCACCGAGATCTCAAGCCCCGGAACATCCTCGTGGACAAGAAGCGCGAGCCGACCGTGATCGACTTCGGCATCGCGCGCATGCACTCGAAGGGTTCGGTGGACGAGTCCGCGGAGCACGGCGCGCTCACCAAGTCGGGCGAGATCCTCGGGAGCCCCGCCTACCTCGCGCCCGAGTACATCACGGGCGAGGTCCCCGACTACGACCAGGCGTGCGACGTCTGGTCGCTCGGCGCGTGCCTCTACTCCGCGCTCTCGGGCCGCGCGCCCCACGCGGACGCCGACACGATCCGGATCATCCGCAGCGCCGCGACGGCCGAGGCGCCGAACCTCCGCTCGATCTCGCACAACGTGGACCGGGAGCTCGCGCGCGTCGTCATGACGGCCGTCGAGCGCGACCGCCGCAACCGCTACACGACGGCGGGCGAGCTCAAAGAGGACCTCCGCCGCTGGCTGAACGGCGAGGACGTGGCCGCGAAGAGCTCGGCCCTCCGCCGGTGGTGGATCCGCGTCCGGCTCAAGGTGGCCGTCGCGTTCGGCCTCCTCGCATCGATCGCGCTCGTCTGGTCCACGGGCTACTACTCCTCGAAGCTCATGGAGGCCCAGGACGCGGAGAGCGCGCCCGACCTCCTCCGCGAGCGGCTCGGCGCGAAGAGCGTCCGGCTCGGGGAGACGCTCCTCAAGTCCGGCGACGCCGCCGCCGCGGAGCGCGAGCTCTCGGATGCGCTCGGCCTCATCCGCGGCGCGCGCCGCGTCGAGGCGCTCTTCCTCCGCGCGAAGGCGAGGCGCGCGCTCGGCAACGTGGCGGGGGCCGACTCGGACGAGAAGGAAGCCGCGGCGGCGGCGAAGACGCCGTAGTCAGACCGCCGGCTTCGAGTCCCTCATCGCATCCGCGCCGCGCATCTTCATGAGCGCGATGTAAACGCCCGCCGAGAGACCGAAGCCCACGAACCAGGCGAAGCCGAAGACGGTCGCGAAGAACGAGGGGAGACCTCCCGCGACCTTCGGCGCGACCTGCATGAGGAAGCCGGGCACGTTCGGGAGGATGCCGACCACGAGCGCGATGAGCGCCGCGGGGTTCCAGCCGCCGCTGTAGCGGTAGCGCCCGGTGTGCGAGTAGAGGTCGTCCACGTCGAGCGCCTTCCGCCGGATGAAGAAGTAGTCGGCGATCATGATGCCGCCGATCGGTCCGAGGAGCGCCGAGTAGCCGAGGAGCCACGTGAAGATGTAGCCGGTCGGGTCCTCGAGGAGCTTCCACGGGAACATGAGGATGCCGACGACGCCCGTGATGTAGCCGCCGATCCGGAACGAGATCTTCTGCGGCGCGAGGTTCGAGAAGTCGTTCGCGGGCGAGACGATGTTGGCCGCGATGTTCGTCGCGAGCGTCGAGAGGACGACGCAGAACATGGCGATGCCGATGAGGACCGGCGACTCGAAGGTCTTGACGATCTCCTTCGGGTCCCACTGGGGCTGCCCCTTGAAGGCGGGCAGGACCATGGTCGCCGACGTGACGGCGACGCCGACGAACGCGACGGCCGTCATGGAGGTCGGCAGGCCGAGCGCCTGGCCGAGCACCTGCTCCTTCTGGCCCTTCGCGTAGCGCGTGAAGTCGGGGATGTTGAGCGAGAGCGTCGCCCAGAAGCCGACCGCGCCCGTCACGCACGGGATGAAGACGTCGAGGAACTCGGACCGGTTCGCGAACTTGGAGCCCTGCGAGAGCATGGGGCCGAAGCCGCCCGCCGCGTTGTAGGCCCAGAGGAGGAGCGCCGCGGTCGCCGAGGGCAGGAAGACCGACTTGATCACGAGGAGCTTGCGGATCGACTCGATCCCGGCCCAGACGATGACCATGTTGACGAGCCAGAACACGAGGAAGCAGACGAAGTCGCCGAGGCGCACGTCGAGAGCGCCGGCCGGGACGCGGACGGGCTCGGGCTTGGCGATCTTCCCTTCGTGGTCCACGGTGCCGATGAGGATCGTGTGGTTCTTCGGGTCGCGGACGGCGTTCGCCTCGAAGCTCCCGTCGGCCGCGAGCACGACGCGCTGCTCGTTGACGACGACGTGCTTCACGAGCTTCGGGTCGACCTTGCCCTTGTAGTGGACCGGCCCCTTCTCCGCGACTCCGATCGCCTCGTCGAGGTAGGAGGTCTGCGCGATCCCGGGCCAGAACGTCTTCTCGACGACGACGGCGAGCGAGGCGCCGCCGATCCAGGTCTGGATGCCGAACCAGCCGCAGGCGACGATCGCGCGGAGGAGCGCCGGCACGTTCGCGCCGGTCGTCCCGAACGAGGCCCGCGCGAACACCGGGAACGGGATCCCGTACTTCGCGCCCGCGTGGCCGTTCAGGACCATAGGGACGAGGACGACGAGGTTCCCGAGCAGGACCGTGAAGATGGCCTGCTTCCAGTTCATGCCCTCTTTGATGTAGCCGGCGGCGAGCTGGTACGTCGGGATGCAGATCGACATCCCGATCCAGAGCGCCGCGTAGTTCCAGGTCGACCAGCTACGTTCGGAGGCCGGGACCGCCTTCAGGTCCTCGTTGCTGAGCTCGGCCATGTCTCCTCTTGGGGGCTTCGCCCCCAAACCCCGAGACCGGTCCTCGCGGCACCGCAAACGGCGCGGTGCCGCTGCGGCGGGGGCGGGCCCCCCGACCCCCCTCAGAGGGTCTTGGGCGGCAGGTCCTTGATCGGCTCGTTCTTGTCGACGGTGCCGATCACCTGCGGCGGAGCAGCGGGAGGCGCGGAGAGGTCCGGAGCGATCGCCGTCGCGGGGGCCGTGGCGGGCGCGACCGGCTGCGCCGGCGCGTTCTGAACGTACGGCTGCTGGCCCTGGTGATACGGCTGCTGCGCCTGCTGCTGCGGCTGCTCCTGGGCGATGTCGTTCATGCCCTTCTTGAACTCGGAGATCCCCTTGCCGAGCGAGCGCATGACCTCGGGGAGCCGCTTCCCGAAGATCAGGAGGGCGATGATGAGGATGACGAGCCCGTCGAAGCCCGCGAGGTTGTTCCAGAATGCCAGCATTGGAGGTCTCCGCGAACCGCGACTGTAGATCCCCGGCAACCTCCCGTCAACTAGGACGTTGCGCTACTTGCCGTTCATCAGGCGCTCTTCGTCCTTGGTGTGTCCGACGAAGATCCACGAGATCTGGAGCGCGGCGGTGTTCGTGAGGCCGTTCTCGATCTGCTCGTCCGTCATGTCGTACGAGCCGTACTCCTTCATGCCGTACTCCTGCGGGAACGCCGCGGAGACGCGCTTCTTGGCGATCGCGAGCCGGCCCCGGCCGTTCTTCGGCAGGTCTTCCGCGTCGCTCGAGCCGTCGAGACGCTCCATGGCCGCGTCGGCGGTCTCGTAGACGGAGATGTCGATCGAGCAGCTGCCGCGCTTCAAGCCGAAGGTGTTCTCGTCGGCGAGGCGCCAGCGGATCACGTCGCCCATGACGACGTAGTCGGCCTTGGTCCTCGCCGCGACCTCCTTGGCCGTGAGGTTCTTCGGGTTGTCGACGTTGAACAGGTCGACGACGACCTCGATCGGCCGCACGCGGAACTCCGCCTTCTCCTTGAGGAGGCGCGTGACGCGCGTGGCGAGCTCGGCGCCGAGCGGCGAGTCGAAGCCGTTGTCGTAGTTCATGTCGCGGAACGGCACGACGACGACGTAGCGCTTCTCGGGGATCTCGATCGCGGGGTCGATGATGTCGCTGCTGAACGCCGAGCAGCCGGTGCCCGAGAGCGAGAGGATCGTGAGCGCGAAGAGCGCGATGAGGCGGTGAATCTTCATGGCGGAGATTTTACCGGGCGGTTTTGCCGGTGCATCTCCATTTCCTGGTCACCGATGCGTCACCGGGAGTCGAGGTCGATGAGCGCCTTGTGGGTCCTGTACGTCATGTTCTTCTCGGGGTCCTTCACCACGAGCGGGGAGCCCGAAAGGAGCGCGCGGTGCCCGTCGTAGTCGAGGGAGTCCCCGTCGAAGGTCTGCTCCTTGTACGTCGCGTGGACGCCCCCGGAGCTCTCGAAGCGGCGGAAGCCCCTGAGCGCCGAGAAGATACGGTCGCTCGCCTCGCCCTTCGGGGTGGGCCTCCGCCCCGCCTTCGCGCGCGCCTCCTCGGCGTCGAGCTGGACGGAGGCGCGCGGTGCCTTGAAGGTGAACGGGACACCGTTCTTCCCGACCAGCCGGCCATCCACCGAGCCGACGAGCGCCGCGACCCCCGAGCGCGGGTAGACGCGGAGGACGCGCCCGTGCCCCTCGAAGTCGCTGTCGGGCCCCTTCGAGCGGAGCGCGACGAGACCGGTCGGAGACTCCTGCCACGCGGTGATCGGCCCCCAGAGCACCTCCGGCTTCCCGAGCGGCGCGTGCACGAAGCCGAGCGCGCGGATCCGGTCCGCCGTGAGCGTCGTCCGCGTCCCCGAGTGAGTGCGCGCGACGGAGGCGTCGCCGAACAGCTCGACGGAGCGCGCGTCCTCTCCCAGGTCGCGCGCCTCGAGCCGCCGCGCGAAGACCTCCGTCTCCTGGGCCGTCGCGTGGACGCGGCCTGCATCGCGCGTGGCGACGAGCGTCGAGCCGTGGAGGTCCACATGATCCGCCTCGACGAGGAGCCCGTCCGGGCCGTCGAGGACGACCCGCTCGTCGGCCGTGAAGCCGAGGAGCTCCTCGGGCACTCCGAGCGGCCGCTTCGGCGCGAAGGTCTTCCTGACCGCGGGGTCGAGGACGACGTGGAAGCGCGCGTGCTCGCACGCGAGGGAGAACACCTCCTCGCCGGGGGTCTCCTTCTTCACGTCCCTCTTCGAGCTCGCGCGCACGCCGCCCGAAGCAAAGAGCTCGCCCTTCGCGAGGTCCGCCTCGAGCCGCCGCGCGGCGACGCGCGTCGAGCCGATCACCGCGATCGTCGCGGTGCTCGTGGGCGCGGGGTCGCCCGAGAGGAGACCGCGCTCGAGGTCGAAGTGGAGCTTCCCTCCCTCCATGTGGACGCGCTCGCCGCCGGGACGTGACGCCTCGAGGAGACCGGGCGCGCCCACGACGACGGCGTCGGCCACCTGACCGCGGCGCCACCAGCTCGCCGGCTTCTTGTCCCCGTGATGCGTCTCCTCCTCGAGGACGAGGGCCACCGTGTCGCC
>CAZYLP010000584.1:0-5509 GCA_964648345.1 uncultured Planctomycetota bacterium | reverse complement strand
GCGGCGCATGCCCGTGTAGACGTCCTTCACGAGCTCGCGGTCGGGGACGTGCGGCCCCTCCTCGAGGAGGACGACCTCGAGCCCCGCCTCGGTGAGGACGCGCGCCGCGACCGCCCCGGCGGCGCCGGTGCCGACGATGACGACGTCCGCGGCGTCCGCGACGTGCTCGCGGCCTCTCACGTCGGGGAGCTGGATCACGGCGCCCGCGCTCATCGCAAACCGACCTTCGCCTGCACCTCGGGGAGGCGGCAGTACGCGAGGCACGCGATCGATTTGAGGAGCACCGGCAGCTCGCGCACCAGGTAGAAGCGGCTCTCGCGGAGGCCCTGGAGGACGCGGAGCCGCTGGTCGGCCGCGAGCCCCATGAAGGTCCGCGGCCGGTGGAGGACGAGGAGCGGGGCGAGGAGGGCGACCAGCCAGAGCGCGCCCCGGAGCCCGAGGAACATCCGCGCCGGCGCCACGGCCGCGAAGTCGTCGAGGAACGGGCGCCACTCGACCTTCGCGGCGCCCGGGAGCCCCTCGATGCCCTCGGGGAGGATCGTGACGAAGATCGACTCGAGCCACCTCTGCTCGAAGGCGCGGAGCTTCATGGAGGGCCGAGTCTATCCGCCGCCGGGCTCGCTCGCGTAGGATCCCCTCCGTGATCTCCCGGTTCCTCGGTCAGGAGAACAAGGCCTACCGCGACCTCCAGCTCGCGCTGGCCTTCCTGACGCTCAACTTCACGATCCCGTCGCTCTCCTACTTCTTCGCGCCCGGCCTCGCCTTCGCGCAGTTCAAGGACCTGGGGAAGATGCTCGGCGGGGTCGAGTACCCCCTCGGCGAGGAGAGCCACCTCTGGCGCGTCCTCGCCGCGGGGAACGTCTTCACGCTCGGGTTCTGCTGCGCGCTCCTCGCCTGGAACGTGAAGCGCTTCGCGCCGATCGTGCCCGTCTTCGTGGTCCTGAAGAGCTTCTCGGCGCTCGGCTACCTCTACGTGTTCCTTTTCCAGCTGCCGTACCGGCTCTTCTTCGTCGTCTTCCTCTGGGACTCGCTCGCGGTCTTCCTCGTCGTCTTCCTGTCGCGGAGAGCGCTCCGCGCGATCGCGGCCGCCGGTCCCGAGGCGGAGAGCCGCCTCGTGCCCCGGCTCCACTAGGGGATCAGCAGCACCTTCCCGAAGTTGCCGCGCGCCTGGATGTGCGCGTGGGCGTCGCCCGCCTTCGCGAAGGGGAACGTCCTGTCCACGACGGGGTCGAGCGTGCCCTTGATCACGAGGTCCACGATCTCCGCGAGCATGGCCTTGAGCTCGGGGCCTCGGTCCCAGAGGTGGCCCATGTTGACGCCCATGACGCCCCGGTTGTCGTTCATGAGCGGGATCGGCTTGAACTTGGGCATCTTCCAGAGGCCCGCGAGCGCGCTCACGATGCTCATCTTCGTGCCCGGCGCGAAGCTCGAGACGCCGAAGAGGTAGAGCCGGCCGAGCGAGGCGAGCGAGCGGTAGCTCTTGCTGAACGACTCGCCGCCCACGGCGTCGAGGACGATGTCCACGCCGCGGCCGTTCGTGATCCGCTTCACCTCGGCCTCGAAGTCCTGCGAGGTGTAGTCGATGCAGTGAGCGCAGCCCTGCTCCTTCAGGCGCGCGTGCTTCCCGGCGCTCGCGGTCCCGATCACCTCGGCCCCGCGCCAGCGGCAGATCTGGAGCGCGGCCTGGCCGACGCCGCCCGCGGCCGCGTGGACGAGGACCTTGTCGCCCTTCCTGACGTTGCCGAGGTGGACGAGCATGATCCACGCGGTGAGGTAGGTCACGGGGATCGCGGCCGCCTTCTCGAAGGAGAGGGTGTCGGGGATCGCGATCGCGAGGTCGGCCGGCACGACGACCGAGCTCGAGTAACCGCCGAAGCGGGTGAGCGTGAGGACGCGCGTGCCGACCGCGGGCGCGGTCACGCCGGGCCCGAGCTTGTCCACCGTGCCCGAGACCTCGTAGCCGACGACCGTCGGGAGCTTCGGCGCGTCGGGGTAGAGGCCCATGCGCGCGAGGACATCCGCGAAGTTGACGCCCGCGGCGGCGACCTTGATGCGCACCTGGCCGGCGGCGGGCTCGGGGTCGGCGGCCTCGCGGACCTCGAGCACCTCGGGGCCGCCCTTCCGGGGGATCCAGACCTGCTTCATGGGCGAGGATCATGTCATCGGCGGACGCTACGATGCACTTCATGATCACGGGACGCCGAGCGGTGGGCGCACGCGGCCTCGAGGTCGGGCCCGTCTGCCTCGGCATCACGGGCTCGGAGGACGTCGTCCCGGCCGCGTTCGACGCGGGCGTGAACTTCTTCTTCGTGACCGCCGACATGCACTGGCCGCTCTACGAGGAGACGCGACGGGGCCTCGCGAAGCTCCTCCGCCGCCCCGGAGTGCGCGACCGGATCGTGGTCGCGGCCGTCTCGTACGTGACGCAGTCCGAGTTCTGCTGGGCCCCCTTCGAGGAGGTCGTCGAGGCCGTGCCCGGGCTCGAACGGATCGACGTGTCCGTCATGGGCGGTGCGTACGCCTCCGACTTCGCGACCCGGGTCGCCGAGTACCGCGAGCACGTCGTCCAGGGCTTCGCCGGCGTGAAGGCGATCGGCGGCTCGTTCCACGACCGCAAGGCCGCGCTCGGCGCAGCCAACGGGAGCGCGGTCGACATCGCGTTCGTCCGCTTCAACGCCGGCCACATGAAGCCGGCCGAGGACTTCTTCCCGAAGCTCGCGCCGGAGCGGAGGACGCTCGTCTACGGGTTCAAGACGATGTCCGGCTACGCGGGCCGCGCTCCGAACGCGGACGGCTGGGCCCCGGAGCCGTCGGACCACTACCGTTTCGTCCTCTCGCACCCGGGTGTCGACGGCGTCCTCTGTGCGCTGGACTCGCCCGGGGAGGTCGACGCCCTCGTGAAGTCGCTCGAGAAGGGGCCTCTCGACGTCTCCCAGCAGAGACACCTCATCGAGCTGGCGCGGGCGCGAAACCCGCGCCCGCGCTGAGACGACCGGCCCCGCCTGCGGGGTGCACCACGGCGCACGCCTCCTCGTAGGTCGGGAACTTCGCCAGCTCGGCCGGCGTCAACTCGCGCCGGAGCGTCCCGAGGAGGAGGTCGCCCAGCGGGAGCAGGAAGTTCACGTTCGCGCCGGTGTCGACGTGGTGCGTGTAGTGGTGGCGGTGGAGCCACCGGAACCACGCGAAGCGCTCCAGTCGGCTGTGACCCGGGCAGTGGACCGCGTCGTGGAGGTGGATCGCGAGGAGGACCGTCGCCGCCGCGACGAGCGCGCCCGCGAGCGCGAAGGCGACGTTCGCGGTGAGGAGCCACGCGGCGGCGACGGGCGGCACCGCGAAGAGCGTGTAGAAGGCGGCCTGGCCGCCTATCGCGCCGAGCTCCTCGCCGCGCGTGCGGCACGTCCGCTCGGCCGCGCCGTCCCACGGTACGTAGGTGACTCCGTCGCGAAGGTACGTGTCGGGCCGGTAGTGCACCCAGTGGTGGGCCCGGTGGTGGAGCTCGTAGACCTTGCGGAGGAGCGGGTGCCGGCTGTGCATGAGCGTGCCGTGCACGTACCACTCGGCGAGGGTCGCGACGTGGAGCATGGCGACGAGGCCGCAGACCACCGACCCCGCGACCGCGAGCGGTCCGGGCGTCTGCGCCAGCGCGCGCGCCGCGAGGGACAGCGCGGCCACGATCGCGGCGCCACCGCCGTGGACGGCGACCAACCTCGTTCGGGACGGGGAGCGCGTCTCGCTCATGATGGACCTCCACGGGCAAGTTTCGTCCGTGCCCTGACCGCCGTCAGGGAAAGACCGGTTCGACGCAGAATAAGCCGGGCTTATCGTCGTCGGGCGACGGAGCGCCGGCCGGCGGCGCCCCTCGTGGAGCTGCGCTCGATGCGCGACGCTCCTTCACGAAGACTGATAGACTCCGCGCCGGGGGGACTCGCCGCGCATGCGCCTCGAGGCGTTGCCGGAGATCGCGCTCGCCGTCGCCGAGGAGCGGACGGCGGTCAAGGTGCTCGACCGCGTCGTGCGCGGCCTCGCGAAGGATCCGACCGTCGCGCTCGCGCGCATCTGGCTCAAGGGCCCGGGCGACCAGTGCGAGACGTGCCACTTCGCGAAGGGGTGTCTCAACAAGACGAGGTGCCTCCACCTCGTCGCGAGCGCCGGCACCCCGATCGCCGCGACGGACGAGGACTGGTCGCGCCTCAACGGGACCTTCCGGCGGATGCCGCTCGACTTCGACGGGAAGATCAGCCGCGTCGCCACGGCCGGCGTGCCCGAGCTCGTCGAGAACGTCGCGGACGAGCTCGCGAAGAGCCAGCTCCTCCGCCCGCAGTGGGCCCGGGCCGAGAAGCTGACGACGTTCGCCGGGCAGCCGCTCCTCTTCCGCGGCGAGATCCTCGGCATGATGGGCGTCTTCTTCCGCGCCCCGCTGGGCGCCGAGAACATGAAGGCGCTCCGGTCGTTCGCCGACCAGGCGGCCGTCGCGATCGCGAACGCGCGCGCCTTCGACGAGGTCCACGCGCTCCAGGGTCAGCTCGCCGCCGAGCGCGACCGGCTCCGCGTCCTCCTCGAGGTCACGAGCGCGACGGCGCGCGAGCTGAGCCTCCCGGGCCTGTTCACCGCGATCGCCAAGACGATGCGCCCCGTCCTCCCCTACGACTGGACCCACCTCGCGCTCTACCACCCGGACGAGAAGCTCTTCCGCGTCCACACGCTCGTCACGCCCGACGGCCACGAGACCCCGAACGTCGAGGCCATGCCCATCGAGTCGCCGATCGGCCGCGCGTTCACCGATCGGCGCACGCTCGTCCTCCACTCCCAGGAGGAGCTCCTCGGGATCGCGGTGGCACCGGGACAGAAGGCGCGCATCAAGGGGTTCGGCGCGCAGGCGGCGTGCATGGTCCCGCTCGTCTCGCGCGGGGTCGGCCTCGGCGTCCTCGCCTTCGGCAGCCTGACCCCGCGCAACTTCGACCCGGCGCGGGTCGAGCTCGTCGAGAAGGTCGCGGCGCAGATCACCCCCGCGATCGACAACGCGCTCGCCTACGAGCGGCTCGAGACGATGAAGGAGCAGCTCGCGAAGGAGAAGCTCTACCTCGAGGACGAGATCCGCTCGGAGCGCGGCTTCGACGAGCTCGTGGGGCAGAGCAAGGCTCTCCGGCAGACCCTCGCGGGGATCGAGACCGTCGCCGCGACGAGCTCGACCGTCCTCGTCCTCGGCGAGACCGGGACGGGGAAGGAGCTCGTCGCGCGCGCGATCCACCAGCTGAGCGGCCGCGGCGAGCGGACGTTCGTCAAGCTCAACTGCGCGGCGATCCCGACGGGCCTCCTCGAGAGCGAGCTCTTCGGCCACGAGAAGGGCGCCTTCACCGGGGCCGTCTCCTCGAAGGCGGGCCGGTTCGAGCTCGCGCACAAGGGCACGCTCTTCCTCGACGAGGTCGGCGAGATCTCGCCCGAGCTCCAGCCGAAGCTCCTCCGCGTCCTCCAGGACCAGGAGTTCGAGCGCCTCGGCGGCACGAAGACG
>CAZYLP010000583.1:0-5597 GCA_964648345.1 uncultured Planctomycetota bacterium | reverse complement strand
AGGGGGGCCGGCGCCGCCGCCCTCGGTGCCCGGACCCGTCGCGTCCGCCGCGAGCCCGCGCATGCCGGCGCCTCCCGCCGTGCGCGATCGCGTCGGCGCGCAGCTCGCCGCGGCGCGCTCTCTCGACGAGGCCGAGGAGCTCGCGTGCGCCGCCTTCAGGGGGCCGGTCCTCGCGGAGGACGCCATCGCCGGGCTGGGCTCGCTCCGCGCCGCGTCGAAGGCGGGCCCCTGGGTTCGCCTCCTCGAGGCGCGCGAGCTCCTCGCGCGCTTCGAGGTCGAGCGGGCGCTTCCGCTCCTCGACGACTCGCCGCTCCCCGCGGCCCGGCAGCTCGTGGCGACGCACGACGCGGCGAACGCGCTCGTGCGGTCCTTCGGCACGGTCGACGTCTTCAAGAGCGCGCGGGCGCTCCACGCCGCGATCGAGAGCGTGCGGTCGCTCGGGGGCGCCCCGGCGCTGCCGGGGCTCCTCGTCCCGCTCGAGCCCCCGGCCGCGCGGCTCTTCGCGAAGGCGTTCCCGCAGGCGAAGGTCCCGTTCGAGAAGGTCGACGCCGAGGCGTTCCGCGGGATGACGGTGGCGCTCGAGACCGTGTCACCCGAGGCGCGCTCGCCCGCCCGGGCGCTCATCGACCTCGTCGCCATGCTCCGCGGCGAGAGGCGCCCCGAGCTCGAGCCGCTCGTCGCGATCGGGCGCACGGGGACGGCGCTCGCCCCGCGCGACGCGGCGTTCGCGGCGGGCCTCATCGAGCGCTCGGCGATGCTCCTCAGGAACAACGTGGACGCCCCGCCCGCCGCGGAGGTGGCCGGGTGGTGCCGCGCCATCCGCTGGGCCGACGTGAAGGCCGCGACGGCCAGGGTCGAGGAGCACGTCAACTGGCTCCACGAGGGCGAGCGCTGGTTCCACCGGGAGCACGCGTTCCACGCGCGCGCCGCGGGCGAGGGGCGCCGCGACGAGGCCGGTCGCCGCACGAGCTTCGAGGAGGCGCTCGATGCCCACGCGCGCGCGGCGGCGCTCGCGACGGGCGACGCGCGCGAGGAGGACCTGGTCGAGGCCGCGCTCCTCTGCCTCGCCCTCGAGCGCCGCGACGAGGCGGCGCGCTGGGCGAAGGGCACGCGGTACGAGCTCGTCGTCGCGGGGGAGCTCGCGCGCCGGAAGGATCCGGGGCTGGCGAAGGCGCTCGTCGAGCCTCTCCGCCAGGCCCAGAGCCTGACGAACGAGGCCGACCACAGGCGCGCCGCGACCGCCCTCGGCGTCATCGTCGCCGCCGAGATCGACCTCGGGGACCTGAGCGCGGCGGAGGCCGACCTCGAGCTCTACGAGGCGACGCAGGCCATGCGCGACAGGACGGTGATCGGGCTCGCGCCGGATGAGCTCCGCGCGAAGCTCGATGCCGCGCGGAAGCGGTAGTATCTTCCTCGCCTCTCCGAGGAGAAGACCATGGCCCGCTCGTTCGACGCCGTCGTCGTTGGCTCAGGCCCCGGCGGCTACGTCGCCGCGATCCGGCTCGCGCAGCTCGGCAAGAAGACCGCGATCGTCGAGAAGAACCCGACGTTCGGCGGCGTCTGCCTGAACTGGGGCTGCATCCCGTCCAAGGCCGTGATCCACGCGGCCGAGCTCCGCGAGGAGATGGCCCACGCCGCGACGTTCGGCCTGGGCTCGGGCGCGACGCCGCCGCTCGACCTGCCCAAGCTCAAGGCCTGGAAGCAGGAGATCGTCAAGAAGCTCACCGGCGGGATCGCCATGCTCCTCAAGGGGAACGGCGTGGAGACCCTCCGGGGGAAGGCGCGCCTCACCGGGCCGACGAAGCTCCACGTCGAGGGCGAGAGCGGCAAGGAGGACGTGGACGCGAAGGCGATCATCCTCGCGACGGGCGCGCGCCCGATCGACCTCCCGTTCCTCAAGGGCTCGCGCGTCTGGACCTCGAAGGAGCTCCTCGAGCTCGACGAGATCCCGCGCCGCGTCGCGATCGTGGGCGGCGGGATCATCGGGCTCGAGCTCGGCTGCGCGCTCCTCAAGCTCGGCACCGAGGAGCTCACGATCGTCGAGATGCTCCCCGAGATCCTCCCGGGCACCGACCCCGACCTCGTCCGCCCCGTGCGCCGCGGCCTCAAGGAGCACAAGGGCGTCACGATCCTCACGGAGACGAAGGCCGCCGGCTACTCGGAGTCGGCGACCGAGGCGAAGCTCGAGGTCGAGACCAAGGAGGGGAAGCGGACCATCACGTGCGATCGCGTCCTCTCGGCGATCGGCTTCCGCCCGAACTCGGAGGACCTGGGTCTCGCCGACGCGGGCGTCGCGACGGACAAGCGCGGCCACGTGCTCGTCGACCAGCGCTGCCGCACGAACGTGCCGTCGATCTACGCGATCGGCGACCTGACGGGCGCGCCCTACCTCGCTCACCGCGCCTCGAAGCAGGGCATCGTCGCGGCCGAGGTGATCGCGGGCGAGCCGTCCGCGTTCGACGTGCAGGCAATGCCGGCCGCGATCTTCTCGTCGCCCGAGATCGCGACCGTCGGCCTGTCCGAGGCGGACGCGAAGGCGAAGGGCAAGGAGGTGAACGTCGGCAAGTTCCCCTTCTCCGTGCTCGGCCGCGCGCTCGCGCAGGGCAAGCCCGAGGGCCTCGCGAAGGTCGTCTCCGACAAGAAGACGGGCCTCCTCCTCGGAGTGGGGATCGTCGGCGAGCGCGCGAGCGACCTCATCGCGGAGGCCGCGCTCGCGATCGAGATGGGCGCGCAGGCCGAGGACCTCGCGCTCACGGTCCACGCGCACCCGACGTTCCCCGAGGCGCTCATGGAGGCGACCGAGGACGCCCTCGGCCACGCGATCCACATCGCGGGGAAGAAGCGCGGCTAGGGAGTGCGGTCGCTCGGCCCCTACGACATCGAGCGCGAGCTGGGTCGCGGCGGCATGGGCGCCGTCTTCCTGGCGCGCCACCGGCCGACGGGGGTGCTCCGGGCGGTCAAGGTCCTCGACTCGCCCGCGCCCGAGCCGATCGCGCGCTTCGAGCGCGAGGTCCAGGCGCTCGCGCGCGCGGCGCCGCGCGACGTGGTCGCGATCCACGAGATGGGCCGCGAGGGGCGGTCGTTCTACTACTCCATGGACCACATGGCGGGCGGGTCGCTCCGCGACCGGATCCGCGCGCGCGGCCGCTTCGGCAAGGAGGCGGTGCGCCTCGTCGCCGGTCTCGCCGCGGCGCTCGGGCGGTGCCACGCGCGCGGCCTCATCCACCGCGACGTGAAGCCCGAGAACATCCTCTTCGACCAGCAGGACCACGCGCGGCTCGCCGACTTCGGCATGGTGCGCGACCTCTACGCCTCGCGCCTCACGGCGACGGGCGAGATCGTCGGGACGCCGGCGTACATGGCGCCCGAGCAGCTCGCGGGGCAGCCCGCGGACGGCCGCGCCGACGTCTTCTCGCTCGGCGTGATCCTCTACGAGCTCGTGACGGGGCAGCGGCCGTACGACGCGACGGAGCTCGTCGGGCTCCACAAGCAGATGGCGTCGGGCACGTACCGGCCCGCCTCGGCGGTCGCGGACACGCCCGTCGAGCTCGACGCGATCCTCGCGCGCGCGCTCGCGACGAAGCCGGCGGCCCGGTACGACGCGGCCACCTTCGCGAAGGACCTCGACGCGTTCGCGAAGGGCGAGAAGGTCGGCGACGGCGGCTACCGCGTCGGGCCCGTCGTCGCGGCCGGGGTCGTCCTCCTCGCGCTCGCGGTGGCGGTCGCCCTCGCGGTCGGTCGCGCGTCCGAGCCGAACGTCGTCGCGCCGCCGCCGCCGCCGCCTCCCCCGTTGGTCATCGCGCCGCTCCCCGTCACGATCACCGCCCTCGCCGCCTCTGGCGCCCGCGACGCCGAGCTCGAGGTCCAGACGGCGCGCTTCCTCGACCGGGTCGAGCTCGACGACCTCGCGGCGCCCGAGGCCCTCGAGGCCGCCGCCGCGCTGAGAGAGCGCCTCCCCCGCAGCCGGGCCGCGTGCTCGCTCCACGGTCTCGCGCTCCTCGCGTCGGGCCGCATCGCTCAGCGCGAGGAGGCGGTGGCGCTCCTCGAGAGCGGAGTCAACACGGGCGTCGCGCGCCGGTGCCGTGCGGCGGTCGCGATCATCCGGCGCCTCGGGCACGACGGCATGCCGAGCGCCGCCGAGGTGAAGACGACGATCGACCGCGAGCTCCTCCCCGCGTTCGACGGGCTCGGCCGGGACGTGCCGCGGCCGTTCTGGACCACCCTCGTCGCGCCGATCGTGAGCCGGACCGTCGAGTTCACGGTCGAGGCCCAGCAGAGCACGGGCCGCTTCAAGATCCACCTCCCCTGGATGGAGTCGATCGCGGCCCTCGCGACGTACTCGGACATGCTCGAGGCGACCGTGGGGGCCTTCCACCAGGGCCGTCCCGCGCCGGCGAGACACCTCGCGCTCGCGCGCTCCATCGAGGAGACGCAGCCGCTCATCGCCATGGCCCTCCTCCATCGGGACCTGATCAACGGGAAGCGGTACAACAAGTCGCTCTCCCTCGGCGAGGCCGAGGATCTCCAGTACCAGGTCGACAAGATCGCCATGGCCCACCTCGTGGTCCCGGATGCCCAGCTCAGGAACGCGATGGAGCGCCTCCAGACGAGCGCGCTCCACCAGCGCGCGCTGATCATCAACGAGGACTACCCGCGCGAGAGGAGACTCGCGAAGAACCTCGTCCACAAGGCCGCCACTCGCGCCACGGCCGAGCACCGCTCGGAGCCGCTCAAGGAGGCGGCGAAGCTCTACTGCGAGATCCGCGCCGGCCTCCTCAAGGACGAGCTCGAGAACGTGCACGTGAGCGCGGAGGACCCTCTCGTGGGCGCCGTCGTCCAGGCGACGGACAAGGGCGACTTCAAGGGCGCCCACGAGATGCTCAAGCGGCTCGTCGATCCTCCCGACGCGCCCTACGACCCGCTCGCCCCGAAGCGGCCGGAGCTCGAGATCCGGCGGCTCCGGGACGCCGCGTTCTACATAGCGGCGGCGAAGCAGCGGGCCGGCAAGGACTGAGCTCGAATCACCCCATTCCCCCGGTGCAGCATCCAAGTAGGATGCGGGGCGGAGAGTCCGCCATGAGCGCTCCCAGGGTCTCGGTCGTCGCCGCCTTGAGCGGCCTCGTGGGCGCCGTCGCCGCCGTCTTCGTGATCGAGGCGCGGAAGAACGTCGCCGTGATCGCCTCGGATCCGCCGCGCACCGCGTCGGCTCCGGCGGGCGACCCGTCGAGCTCGTTCCGCGATGTCGCGAAGCTCGTGCGCCCGAGCGTCGTGAACCTGACGCGCGAGCGCGTCGTGACCGAGGACCCGGACCCGTTCGCCCAGGCCTTCGAGCGCTACTTCAACGGCCGGAACGCGCCCCGGCGCCCCATGAAGGAGCGCGCCTTCGGGACCGGCTTCATCGTCTCGAAGGAGGGGCTCTGCCTCACGAACAACCACGTCGCGGGCGGCGGCGGCAAGCTCACGGCGCGCCTCGCCGACGGGAAGGAGGTCGAGGCGACGATCGTCGGCGCCGACCCCGACACCGACGTGGCCGTCGTCAAGCTCGACCCCAAGGCCGGCCCCTACACGCCCGTCGCGCTCGGCGACTCGGACGCCGT
>CAZYLP010000582.1:0-5624 GCA_964648345.1 uncultured Planctomycetota bacterium | reverse complement strand
GATCGCGTCGCTCGTCGATCACTCGATGTCGCTCGCGGTCTACCCGCTCGTGGAGCCGGGGAAGTGGGTCGCGACCCAGGAGTTCAAGCTCAACTACCTCGCCGCGGCGCGGACAGGGACGCTCCGCGCGACGGCGACGGTGCTCTCTCTCCGCCGCACGGTCGCCGTCGCGCGCGTGGACGTGACCCTCGAGGACGGGACGATCGTCGCCGTCGCTCAGGGCACGCTCCACGTCCGCGATCGTTAGCGCGGGTCGACCTCGACGAACGCCATGTAGACGAGGCCCTCGTCCTGGCGCGACTTCCAGCTCTCGAGGACGGCGGTCATGTTCGGCGCGACGACGGCCGAAGAGCGCGTCTGGCCCTTCACCTGGACGACGACCGGCTTCGAGAGGTCGAGGATCCGGTCGTCGAGGTAGATCCGCGCCTTCTCGACGGACTCGCCCGTGACGTTGACCGAGTTCTTCGCGGTGTCGACTTCGCCCGTGATCTTGGCCCGGTCGCCCGGCGAGCGGGTCGCGATCCTCAGCCAGTGAGCGCCGTCGAGCGTCGTGCCCGCGGAGAGGTAGGTGACCTTCGTCGGGCTCGCCTTCCTGACCTTCGTCGTCACGAACGCGCGGAGCTCGGCCGCGAGCGGACCCGTCCCCTGGACGGAGCCCGCCATGTCGTGGCCGACGCCCACGAGCGTCTTGAAGGTGACGTCGCCGCCGAGAGCCGTGAGCGAGTCCGCGGCCTTCTTGTCCGGCGCGTAAGGGACGACGGTGTCCGCGTCGCCGTGCGCGGCCCAGACCGGGAACAGGAGCCCGTTCACGAGGAGCGCGTTCGAGCGCGAGTCCTCCATGCCGACGTGTCCGAGGCGCGAGAGACCGCCGCACATGGGCGCGATCGCCGCCCAGCGGTCCGCGTGGCGGAGGCCGATGTTCCACGTGCCGTAGCCGCCCATGGACGCGCCCGCGAGGACGACCTTCTCGGGGTCGAGCGGGTACATCGAGCGCGCCTTCCTGAGCGCTTCCAGCGTGAAGGACTTCGCCGGCTCGTACATCCACCAGCTCGGGAACTGCTGCGAGAGCTGGGCGGGGATCCCGTCCTCGATCGGGTAGCCACCGGGGAGCGGCTGCACGCTCGGCGCGACGGCGATGCACTCGTTCGTCGCGGCGAGCTCCTTGCCGTAGCCCATGGGCTGTCCGCCGTTGCCGTTGATCCCGTGGAGGAGGATCACGAGGCGCATGCCCGTCGCGGCGCGCTTCGCGATCTCGGTCTCGGGCGGCGCGGCGACGTGGAGGTCGGTCGTCGTCCCGTAGCCGTCGGTGATCTTCGTGACGTAGTTCCCGCCCGCGCCGGGCGTCACGATCTTCCCGCGCTCGCGGAGAGCGGCGAGGAGCTCGGGCGGAGTCGCCTTCTTCGTGGCGAGCGCAGCGAGCGCGGCCTGGAGGTCGCCCGAGGCGACGTAGGTCGCGGCGATCGCGCGGAGCTCCTCGTTCCGGGCGAACGCGGCGGCGGCCGCGGCCGACATGGCGCCGGTCGCGGTCGTGGCACCCGAGCCGGAGCCCGAGCCCGACGCCGCGGTCGTTCCGGGTGACGTGCTCCCCCCCTGCTGCAGGTGAGTGGGGAGTACGTGGCGTCCGCTCGTCGAGCCGACGCCGTTGCACCCGAGGGCGACGAGAGGCGCCGCTCCGAGCGCGATGATGGTGACTCTCTCCAGCGAACCTCTCACGTTTCCCCTTCCATTCCGGTGCTCCATCGAGCGATGCTCGTGCCGCTCGGGGAGAGGTCGTTTCAGGATCCTGGTGACACTGGTCTGACGAAGGTGCGCCAGTACGTCTCGAACGGTCTCAAACCGAGTGACGATGTGGAGCCGCCGGCTCCAGGAGTCCGTCTCATGGCCGTCCACCGAGGACGCCTCGCCGCCTTCGCGCTCATGACCCTGGCCATCGCGGGCGTCGTCGCCGTCGTCTCACGTGCCGGCGAGCGTGAGACTTCCATGCCCCGGACGGTCGCGGAGGGGGCGAAGCTCGAGGTCGTCTACGAGGACGACCGCTTCTTCGAGGGGCCCACCTGGGACCCGGGGACGAAGAAGCTTCTCTTCACCGCGTTCAAGGGCAAGACGAGCCAGATCCTCCGCCTCGAGTCGCCGGGGAAGGTGACCGTGGTCCTCGAGAAGGGCGAGGGGGTGAACGGGACCCACCTCGCGAAGGACGGACGCCTCCTCGGCGCGGAGGGCTTCGGGAAGCGGCTCGTCTCCTTCGCGATCGGGGCCGACGGTCTCTCCGACCTTCGCGCGCTCGCGGCCGACGCCGAATTCGTCGGGCCGAACGACGTCGTCGAGTCGCCGACGAGCGGCGCGGTCTACTTCACGGACCCCGACTTCAAGGGCAAGGCTCGCAGCAAGGTCTTCGTCCTCGCGAAGGGCGCGGCGAAGCCCGTCGCGGCCGTCACTCACCTCAAGATCCCGAACGGTCTCGAGGTCTCGAACGACGGGAGGACGCTCTACGTCGCCGACAGCTTCGAGAAGCGGATCTACTCGTACCCGATCCTCGACGACGCGACCGTGGACCAGGGGAAGGTGAAGGTCTTCTTCGACCCGGCCGTGAAGAGCCAGGCGGACCCCGACGGCATGTGCTCCGACTCGGACGCGAACCTCTACTTCTGCATGCGCGGCGGCGTCTGGGTCGTGACGCCCGCGGGCGAGGCGCTCGGCCTGATCGCGATCCCAGAGTTCGCGAGCAACGTGACGTTCGGCGGCGAGGACGGGAAGACGCTCTACGTCACGTGCTCGAAGAAGGTCTACAAGCTCGCCATGAAGGCGCGCGGCCGATGAGCGAGCCCCCCGCGCCGCAGACGCGCCCCAAGTGGCCGCTCGTGGTCGGGTGCCTCGGGTGCGCGGCCCTCGCCGCGTGCCTCGTCGTCGCGGGCGCGCTCGCCCTCTTCGTGCGAGGAGGAAAAGGCCGTGCGCTCGCGACCGTCTCCGGCGGCCGCATCGAGATCGGCGACGTCGCGCTCACCTTCCCGCAGGGAGCGATCGCCGCGGACATGGAGATCGTCCGCTCCCCGGGCGAGGCGCCGCCGTCGCCGGACGCGAACGTGCGCTTCGCGTCGCGCGCCGTCTCGCTCGAGGCGACGACGAGCACCTTCCAGAAGGAGGTCGAGCTCGAGCTCCCCTACGACCCCGCGCTCGTGCCCGCGGACCGCGTGAAGGGCCTCCGCGCCGCTCACTGGACGGGCCGCTCGTGGCGCTTCGTCGAGACGACCGTGGACACCGCGCGGCATCGCCTCAAGGCGAAGACGACACACCTCTCCCTCTGGACCGCGGCCTACGAGAGCGAGCCTCGCGTCACTTTGAAGAGCCACGCGACGCTCCCCTTCGACATCTGCGTCGTCACCGGCCTCGGGGCGAGCGCGACGGACGCGAAGGTCGCCGCGATCGAGTCCGCGCTCGCGCTCGGCTTCAAGAAGCTCACCGACATCGCGGGCGTGAACCCGTTCCAGCTCGGGCCGCCGCCTTACGACAAGGATCGGCGCCTCGTCCTCCTCCTCACGAACGTCAAGACGGAGAACGCGAAGGCGCTCGGTCTCGAGGACGACCTCATCGTCCTCCAGCACGACGCGGACGCGCCCGAGGGTCCCTGGACCGAGGTCGTCCACGAGTTCGTCCACGCGATCCAGCACCGCTACCGGCGCCAGGCGGGCGGCGACCTCCACTCCTGGAAGTCCTGGATCGGCGAGGCCACCGCGACGTTCCTCGCGACGGCGGTCGCCCAGGCGAAGGGGATCGACAAGGACCAGATCGCGCCGGGGCGCGAGAAGAACTTCTGCTACGTGCCGCTCCTCGATCTCGGCCAGAAGTACGAGGGGCAGCTCTTCATCGCCTTCGCGGTCTCGAAGCTCGGCGCCGGGCTCGTGAACACGATCTTCAAGAAGGCGTACACCACCCGCGACGGCAAGGAGCTCCCGGTCCTCGAGGACGCGATCCGCGAGGTGAGCGGCGGCAAGGAGACGGTCGGCTCCCTCTACAAGGACTTCGTCGTCGCCTTCGAGTACGAGCGGAAGCTCGGCGGGTGGACCGTCTACGGCCGGACGCCGCACGTGATCGACCCCTTCGCGTCGCGCGACCTCGCCGTGGCCGCGGACGGCGCGGAGCAGAGCGTCGCGCTCGAGGGCAAGGAGCTCTGCGTCCCCCCGGCCGTCAAGCTCTCGATCCCGAAGCCGGCGACTCCTGGCCCGCGCTCGCTCGTCCTCACGCTCGCCGGCGAGGACCGCTGGCTCTGGGCGTTCGCGAAGTCGGGGGCGGGGCACCGCCTCCTCGGCGGGGCCGCGGACCGCCTCACGGTCCGGCTCGAGGAGAGCGTCGAGGAGGTCGTCGTCCTCCCCGTGAGCCTGAAGCCCCAGGCGCTCACCCTCGCGGCCAAGCTCGACAAGGACGCGGCGCCGCCTCCGGCGAACCTCCTGAAGCTCCGGTGGACGAAGGAGGAGGCGACGTACAGCACGATCCTCCCCGCCTACTGCGTGCTCGAGATCGCGGGCTCGCCGGGCGACCCGGCGGCGAAGAAGCTCCGCGAGGAGATCGAGAAGTACGACTGGGTCGCGCTCCGCGTCCAGGTGGACGGCAAGACCTTCCACTCGTACTCGCGAGTCACCCCCGGCTCGAGGCAGTCCTGCGACTGGGACACGTGGATCCCCGTCACGGGGAAGGGGCCCAAGAAGGTCGTCGTGTCCGTCACGATCGCGGGCCAGACCCTGACCGCGGAGCGGACCTTCGCGCCCGAAGCGGAGAGGGAGGCTTACGCCGCGCAGGAGCTCGCCGGAGCGCGGACGCAGCTCGCGGCGGCGAAGAAGGGGCTCGCGGAGATCGAGGCCAAGCGGCAGGAGGGCGACGAGGACCTCTACAAGTGGGCGCGAGGCGCCGTCGCCGGCGCGCACCTCTCGATCGGCAACGCGCTCGCCGACCAGGGCGACGTGGGCGGTGCACAGGGCGCGTGGTCCCAGGCGGACGCGATCAAGCCGAACTACTCCGCGCACTCCCGCGCTCGGCTCGCGCTCTCTCGCGGCGAGCTCGATGTCTACGAGACGCAGACCCGTGCCGCCGGTCAGCAGCCCGACTACGACGCGGTCGCGCGCGCGGCCGTCCTCCACCACGACGACCTCGAGCGCGCGTGGAAGATCATCGAGTCGAAGCAGGCCGACCGCGCGCCGCTGTTCGGGTACATCCCGATGCGCGAGCACAAGGTCGCGCGGTGAGACCGGCGGCACCAGCCTCTCTTGGAGCCTCAGGCGCTGTTCTCCGCAACTCGCTTTCGGTCGGGCAAAGTCGTTGCGATGAATGAAACGACCGCGCGATGACGCTCACTCGTCCCCACGAGCCTGATCTAGGGTCGAGGGCATGCCGCGCGTGCGGCGAGCCCGTGGTTCGAGACGACCTGTATCGCCACAGGTGGTACCTGGGATTTGCATGTTGCGCGTGGCATCCGTACCACGTGGGGTGCGTTCTCTTCCGCAAGCGTACCCGAGCGATCTGGTCGAGTTCTCGAAGCGCTTTCCGAAGGCGTGCCTGTTTTCGAACTCGTGGGGCTTGAGCGAGTCGCCTCTGTTCCGTCCGTGCTTCTTCGAACACGGTGCCGACATTGAAGG
>CAZYLP010000581.1:3518-5626 GCA_964648345.1 uncultured Planctomycetota bacterium | reverse complement strand
CGTCCCGGTGAGCACGGTCCCGGTGTTGCCCAACCGGGCGACCACGAGGTCGCGTGCCGCGTGGACCTCTCGGACGTCCGCGTGCGCCGCGACGACGGACTCCTCGCCTCGTCGCGCGCGTGGCGCGTCCGCGTCCTCGATGCGACGCGGCCCAAGCTCCACGTGCCCGATGCCTTCCCGGCGCGGCGCGGCGAGCTCGTGACGTTCGACGCCTACTTCGAGGGCGGACCCGCCGACGGGGCGCTCGAGGTGAAGGGCCCCACCGGCTCCGGGGTCGCGGGCGGCCGCTTCGTGTGGGCGGCGCCGCGCGAGGCGCGCGGCGTCTTCCCCGTCGTCTTCTCCGTCGGCGAGGGGCCGGCGCGCATCGAGAAGACGACGCTCGTCTCGATCCAGGAGGAGGTCCACAACGTCGGCCCGGTGATCCGCGACCCGGGCGTCGTCCCGGGCGCGCGCGGCCGCGCGCTCGAGCTCGTGCTCGAGGCGTTCGACGCCGACGGCGACGCGCTCGTCTGGTCCTCGAAGAAGCTGCCGCCGGGCGCCGAGCTCGACCCCGCGGGCATCCTGCGCTGGACCCCGAGCTACTCCGTGCCCTTCGAGACCGACGTCGAGATCCCGCTCCGCGTCTCGGACGGCAAGCTCCACGACGACTTCGCGCTCAAGCTCAAGGTCGAGAACCGCCTCATCGCAGGCCCCGGCCCCGGCTTCGACATCCTCGTCGCGACGCGCTCGCCCTGGGCCGAGATCCGCCGCGAGGCGCTCGCCGGGCTCGTGAAGCACGAGATCGCGACGGACGCGAAGCTCCTCGAGTGCACGCGGCTCCTCCGCGACTTCGAGCCCGACGTCTCCGCGCAGGCGACGAGCGTGCTCAAGACGCTCCTCGACGACTCGCGCCGCTCGCTCGTCCTCGCCGACGTGCAGTCGCACGTCTGGCAGCTCACCGACCGGCCGGAGGCGCTCGCCTTCTTGAAGGACCTCTGCGCGCGCCCGGCCGACGACACCAAGGCGCTCGCGGCCAAGCTCTCGAAGGAACTGTCAGCCATCGAGAAGTACAACAAGGACCGTCTCGGCCGTTGATCAGGGCTTGAAGCGGTAGCCAGCGCCACGGACGGAGAGGATGTGGCGAGGATTTTCGGGGACCTCTTCGAACCGCTTCCGCAATCGAAGAATGAAGTTGTCGACCGTTCGTGTTTGAAGTGTGCTCTTGAGACCCCACACTTCTTCGAGCAAGCGCCCGCGGGTGATGACCTCGTCGGGATGCTGCGCGAAGAGGCGCATGATCGACGCCTCCTTGGGCGAGAGCTCGCTCTCCGTGCCGTCGGCGCCCACGGCGCGGAGCGTCTTGAAGTCGATCTTGCACTCGCCGAAGGAGAGCGTCTCGGGGCCCTCGAAGACCGTGCCCTGGTCGCTGGCGCTGCTGCTCGAGGACGCCTTGTCGGAGCGCGAGGTGCGCATCCAGACCTGCCGGCGGAGGAGACCCTTCACGCGGGCGAGGAGCTCCTCGAGGTCGAACGGCTTCGCCATGTAGTCGTCGGCGCCCGCCTCGATGCCGGCGATGACCTCCTTCGGGTCGTCCTTGGCGGTGAGCATGAGGATCGGCGTCCAGTCGCCCTGGCGGCGGCGCGCGCGCGCGATCTCGATCCCGTCCGAGCCCGGGAGCATGATGTCGAGGATCACGAGGTCGAACTTCTGGCGGCCGAGGAGCTCGAGGGCGCGGTTGCCGTTGTCGAGGACCGTGACCTCGTAGCCCTGGTTCTGGAGGTTGAACCGCAGGCCCTGGGCGATGTGGTCCTCGTCCTCGACGAGGAGCACCCGGCTCATGCGAACGCCTCGGCGGGCTGCGCCTGCGTCGACGTGACGGGGAGCTGGATCCGGAACGTCGAGCCCCGGTGCGGGCCCTCGCTCTCCGCGGTGATCAGGCCGTCGTGCCCCTCGACGATCGAGCGGACGATGAACAGCCCGAGGCCCGTGCCCTTCCGGCTCCGCTGGGAGTCGCCCTCGATGCGGTAGAAGCGGTCGAAGATCTTCCTGAGCTCGCTCCGCGGGATCCCGATGCCGTCGTCGCGGACGACGATCTCGGTGAGCTCGCCCTGCGAGCGCGCCTCGATGTC
>CAZYLP010000581.1:0-3508 GCA_964648345.1 uncultured Planctomycetota bacterium | reverse complement strand
CACGCGGCTCTCGCGCGCGTACTTCACGGCGTTGTCCACGAGGTTGTCGAGCACCTGCCGGAAGAGCTGGCGGTCCACCATGGCGTGGAGCTCGGCGTCCACGGGCGCGAGCTTGATCTCGTCGCCGCGGCCCGTGCGCTGGAGCTGGAGCGAGATCTCCGAGACGTACGCCTCGAGGTAGGGCCCGATCGGGACGAGCTCGGGCCGGATCGGGAGGCGGTCCATCTGCGCGGCGCGGAGGATGTTCCGGATGAGATGCGCGAGCCGGTCCACGTCCGTGAGGATGATCTCGAGGAAGCGGTTCTTCTCGTCGAGCGGGACCGTCTCGCTGCGGAGCGTCTGCGCGTAGAGCTTGATCGACGAGAGCGGCGAGTTGAGCTCGTGCGAGACGCTGGCGATGAAGTTCTGCTGCCGCTCGTTCCACCGGATCTCGGAGAAGAGCTGCGACGCGATGATCGAGACGAGGACGATGATCGCGAGGAGGAGCGCCGAGCCCACCGCGAGCACGCCCCAGTGGAACGGGGCGCCCGCGGCCTCGACCTTCGAGGCCAGCTCGCGGATCTGGTTGTAGTCGTTCACGAGCGCGACCTGGAAGATGACGATCATCGCGACCGTGAGGACGAGGACGACCGCGAAGAGGATCACGGCCGGAGTCAGCGAGCGTCGGAGGCGCGGCCGCATCAGCTAGACGCTGGCCTTCTCGGGCGGGTGGAGCGCGGCCTCGGGGCCGGGCTGCTCGACGCCGCGCGGCGGCCGCTTGAGGACGTAGACGAGGCAGACGAGCGAGAAGAGGCAGAGCGGGATCGAGATCGCCTGCGAGGTCGAGAGGCCCGACGTGGCGACCTCGACCACCTTGCCCGTCGCCGGGTCGAGCTCCTGGCGCGTCGTGAAGGCGATGAGGAACTTCCGGACGATGTCGCCCCGGATCATCTCCACGAAGAACCGGAGGATCGGGTAGAGCGTCATCATGAGGAACATGACGGCCAGGGGCCGCTTCCTCCAGCGCTCCTGGAGCGAGTGGCAGATCGCGACGATGATGAAGTCGCCGAACATCATGATCGGCTGCGAAGGCCAGAGCGGCTTCCCCTGGAGCTCCTTCGCGACGAGGGTGAACGGCTCCCCGTCCTGATGCACGCCCTTGTTCACCGGGAAGGTGAGCGTCCACCAGTGCGGGCCGTCGGGCACGAGCTTCCCGTGGTCGTCGCCGGCCATGAGGCAGCCGATGCGCCCGACTCCGAGGCCGAGCATGGTCGCGGGCGCGAAGATGTCCGCGACCGTGCGCCACGGGAGGCCGAGGTTCTTCGCGCGCCAGAGGGCGAAGAGCGCCGCGGGGAGGAGGCCGCCGTACCAGACGAGGCCGCCGTTCCAGAGCGCGATGTACTGGATCACCCAGTTGTAGAGCGGGCTCTGGGCGGGGTCGTGCCGGAACGACTCCTTCGTGATGAGGATGAACAGGACGCGCGAGCCCGCGACGCCGACGAGGAGGACCTCGACGGCGAGGCCGGTCAGGACCTCGGGGTCGAAGTTCCGGCGCGCGCCCTCGCGGCGAATGTAGAGGATCGAGAGGAAGCTCCCGAGAGCGACGAGCGGCCCGAAGGTGTGGATCTTGGGCGCCGGCTTGGGCGGCGTCGCGCCCTCGAAGAAGTGGCTGATGATGAAGAAACCGAGCCCCGCGCCCGCGGCCGCCGCGATCAGCGAGACGGCGACGAGCCGGCCGGTCGTCCGCTTGTCCTTCTCGAGCGCCATCCAGTTCGAGACCGCCCACATGAGCGCGACGAGCGCGCCGAGGACGGCGGCGTAGGAGGGGACGAGCTCGACGAGGATCGGATGCACCGGAGCACAATACCATGCGCCAGCACGGGTTCAGAACAGCCGCAGCTGGTCCGCGACGGGCGGTCCCTTCTCCTCGGGAGGCTCGAGACACGAAGGGTCGTCGTTCGCGACCGAGTTCGCGCGGCGGCTCACCGGCGTCCCCGTGAGCGCGGCGGGAGGAGCGGGACGGAGGAGGTCGGAGGCGGGCGCCTCGAGCCAGGCGTCGGCCTTCTCGCGGTCGAGGATGACCGGCATCCGGTCATGGACCGGAGCGACCGTCTCGTTCGCGTCGGTCGTGAGGACCGTGAAGACGGGCAGGCCCTCCCGGGGCTCCTCGTAGAGGCCGGCGAAGAGGAACAGCCCGCCTCCGGGCGGGTGGAACCAGATCGGGCGGCGGTCGGTCTTCGGGCCCTGCCACTCGTAGAAGCCGTCCGCCGGGACGATGCAGCGGCGCGTCTCGAACATCTGCTTGAAGCGCTTCCCCGCCGTCTCGGAGCGGAGGTTGATGAGGAGCTTCTGGCCGCCGGCCTTGAAGCACCACTTGGCGCGCTTGAGCCGCTTCTTGTCCGCGACCCGCCAGACCATCCAGTGGTCGTCCGTCGGCGCGACGTTGTAGCGCGGCTTGTAGAAGGGCGCCTCCTCGGGCTCCGGGTCCACGCCGAGGAGCGCGGCGAGCTGCTCGTAGCCCTTCGTCGTGATCGTCATGCGGCCGCACATGGAGTCATTGTCACCCGGGACAGGTAGAATCGGCGGCTCCATGGAGCTCAACGGGAAGATCGCCGCCGCCCTCCTCGTCGTCGCCGTCGCCGCCGGCGCCGCGTTCGCGTGGCTCAAGGTCGCCGACTCCGCGCCGCGCGTCCTCGACGTGATCGCCTCGGGCGAGCTCCACGCGCGCGTCCGCCGCTGCGGCTGCCAGGGCGAGGCCGTCGTCCCGCGCGGCGAGCCGAAGAAGTTCGGGACCTGCGCCTGCAAGTCGGCGGCGACCCCGATGCACATGGCGCTGGACCTCGGCGCGCTCCCCGAGCGCTCCCAGTGGCAGAAGGGGATAGAGGTGGACGCGCTCGTCGTGGATGCGGGCGATCTCTTCTTCCCGAACGACGAGCCCATGGACTTCGAGCGGCCCGAGTGGCTCCGCCGCGCGGACCTCATCATCGAGGCCATGGAGCGGCTCGGCCTCCGCGTCTTCACGCCGGGCGAGCACGACCTCGCTCTCGGCCGCGCGACGCTCGAGGCGCTCGCGAAGAAGGCGAAGTTCGCCTTCGTCGCCGCGAACCTCCGCGACGCGACGACTCACCGGCCGATCTTCAAGTCGCACGCCGTCGTCGTGAAGGGCGGCCTCAAGGTCGGGGTCGTGGGGATCGTGGACCCGCCGCGCACCGACCACCTCGCCCGGCTCCTCGCGCGGGAGAGCCTCGAGCTCTCCGACTCGCTGGCCGCGGTCCAGGCCGAGGTCACGGCCCTCCGCGCGGACGGCTGCGAGCTCATCCTCCTCGTCGCGCACGCGCCCGACCCCGTCGTCCGCTCGATCGTCAAGGCGACGCCCGGGATCGAGCTCGCCGTCCACGCCCACCCCGAGGTCGTCTCGCAGTCGACCTCGAGCTTCGAGCACGGCGCCGCGTTCGCCGTCCCCTTCCCGGGGGGCGGACTCCCGGTCCGCATCCGCCTCCGCTACGTCCCGGGCGCCACGCAGGTGGCG
>CAZYLP010000580.1:0-5632 GCA_964648345.1 uncultured Planctomycetota bacterium | reverse complement strand
ACATCCCCCCCTCGCCCTGCTTCTTCGCCGGGCCTTCGTAATACTTCCGCGTCTTGGACCACTGGGCCTTGAACATCTCGCGGTCGGTCGGGTCTGGAATCGTCTCGAGCTTGGCGTTGAATTCGCTCTCGCTGAGGACCTTGCCGCCGATCATGCGGCCGTTCTTGAGGACGACGGTGTCGGCGCGCGCGGGGAGCGCCATGATCGCGATCGCGACACAGATGAGGGGCCAGCGCGTGATGCGCATGTGAAGCCTCCGGGACCGGAAGCAGCGCAAGACGCGCGCCCGGGCGCGTGCGGCGGTGCGCGCGGCAGGGCTAGCCCGGCGTGATACGGTCTCTTGCGCACGCCGCGGCGGTCGACCCGGAATGACGGGGACGGCGTGGAGGAGAAAGGGTGGCGCCGGTGCGAGCCGTCCGGCTTCGAGGCAGGGTCCTTCTCCTGGTCAGCGTCGTGGCGTCGGGCATCGGCGGGTGCGGGGGCTCGAACCGGAAGGGCGACCTGCGCGGCCCGCCCGCGAAGCCCGAGTGCGAGTGCGCATCGCAGATGGAGGAGGACTGCTCGTGCGTCCACTGCGGGATGCGCGACGGCGGCATGGAGCGGGTCGAGTGCCCCTGCGCGGGGCGCGGCTTCAAGTAGCCGACGGGCTCGCCCGCCGGGTAAAGTAGGGGCCCACGGGGGCGGGAAAGTGTTCGAGCTCAACGTCTTCCTGCGCGACAAGCTCATCGGGCGGTCCGTCTTCTCGGCGGAGGAGATCCGGATCGGGCGCGCGGTCGACAACGAGGTCCAGATCGACAACCTGGCCTTCTCGCGGTACCACGCGAGCATCGAGGACGTGAAGGGGATGTACGTCCTCAAGGACTTCGGCAGCGCCAACGGGACCTACGTCAACGGCCAGAAGGTCGAGGGCCGCTACGGCCTGAACGACGGCGACCGGATCCAGATCGGCAAGTTCACGCTCACGTTCGGCTGCGACAAGAAGGTGGCCGTCTCGGCCACCGTCCGCGACGAGGCGGCCTACGCGGTCGCCGGCGAGACGATCGTCGCCAAGGCGCCCGACCTCCGCGAGCGGCCGTGCCCGTACGTCGCGTTCCTCGAGGAGCCCTCGCCGACGAGGCTCACGCCGCCCAAGGTCCACCACCTCGCGAAGGACATCTTCCTCGTCGGGAGCGACGCGGGCTGCGACCTCGTCCTCGATGCGAAGACGGGCGCGCCGCCGCGCGTCGCCGCGATCATCCGGGGCTTCCGCGGCTTCCAGCTGCTCGCCATGGCGCCCGGCGTCCAGAAGAACAGGAGCGCGGTCGAGGCCCGCGCCGACCTCTCGCGCGGCGACGAGCTCGCCTTCGCCGGCGCGACGTTCCACTACCAGGTCGGGCGCCCCGAGGCCGGCGCTTCATGAAGGTCACGTTCTCCGCCGCGAAGGGGAGCTTCGACGCCTTCGTCGGCGACAAGATCATGGAGAGCCCGAGCGGCACCCTCCACGAGGCACGCCGCCTGACCGGGGCCGTCACGCTCCCCGAGCAGATCGTCGTCAAGCGCGCGGCGGCGAGCACCGGGCGGCTCCTCGAGCTCGAGCGGGCCGTCTGCGGGAAGCTCGACCACCCGAGCGTCGCCGGCTTCCTCGGCTGGGGAGTGACGCCGAACGGCTCGGCGGCGCTCGCGTTCGAGCGGCTCGCCCAGAACCCGCTCCTCCTCCTCAACGCGCCCGATCGCCGTCCGCGTTACCGGGATCCGGAGACGGCCTACTACCCGCTCCCGATCGGCCGGGCGCTCGAGATCGGCATGGACGTCCTCCTCGCCCTCGAGTTCATCCACTCGCGCGGTCACGTGCACGGCGCGATCAAGCCGTCGACGCTCTTCACGCGCGTCCCCGGGCCGGCGCACGATGCGCAGAACGTGCTCGTGAGCGTCGCCGAGGGCGCCTTCGAGGGCGTCGTCGGCGGCCTCGGCGCCACGCGCTCGATCGAGTTCCTCGAGAAGCTCGCGCGCGGAGAGGGCGAGGCGTCCCTCGCGCCGGCGCTCGACCCGGTCGCCTCGCCGCCCGAGGCCGTGGCTCCGCCGGAGGGCCGCGCCCCGGTGCGGGGCACGGCGATGGACGTCTACTCGTTCGGGCTCCTGTTCTACACGCTCCTGACGGGGCGGGCGCCCTACGACCACCTCGTCCCGAAGCCCGACGGGCCCGGGGCGATCCTGATCATCAAGTCGCGCGAGGCCCTGGGCGAGGTGAGCCCGATCACGCCGCTCGCGATCGACACGCTCCCGCTCCACGACGTGGCGTTCGAGGGTGTCGCGACGCGCGCGTGGTCGGAGATGCGGACCGCGCTCCGCCACCTCTTCCGCATCACGCTCGACCGCGACCCGGCGAAGCGCTGCAGCGCGCACGAGGCGCGCGAGTACTTCGAGCGCGAGCTGGGCCTGCGCCCGTCGCTCGCGCGGGGCCCGCGCCCGTGGACGGCGCGCATGATCCAGATGCGCCCGCGCGTCAACCGGCTCGTGGGCGACGACCCTTCCGGCGGGATCGCCATCCGCGAGGAGGACGGCGCGCTCATCGTCGACGAGAAGCGCGCGAAGCCGACCCCGGCGCTCCCGAAGGCCGAGATCGGCGAGGGCTCGCTCGTCCACTTCAAGGCGGAGCATCGCGGCGCCGACACCGCCGTCGGCGGCGGCGCGAAGGGCCTGTTCCCCGAGGCGCCCAAGGGGATGAACTACCTGGGCGAGGTCCTCCGCGAGTTCCAGGCGAAGCGCCCTCTCCCCGTGAAGTGCCCCGTCCTCGTGACGAAGACGACCTTCGGCCCGAAGGACCTGGCGCAGTCGATGATCTACTCGCTCGGCCGCGCCGCCGCGCGCGTCCACGTGGACGCGTCGGGCCGCGCCGTCGAGACCGTCCGCGTGACGATCGGCCGCGGCGAGGGCTGCGACATCGTCGTGGCGGACACGTCGGTCTCCAAGAAGCACCTGGCGGTCGAGCGCCGCGACGGCTACTGGTGGGTCGAGGACCTCGGCTCGACGAACGGGAGCGGCGTCGACGGCTTCGAGATCGAGAAGAACGGACGCCTCCGGGTGAGAGGCCGCTTCGCGACGATCGAGGTGGGCGACGCGAAGATCACGTTCATGGAGGAGCCCGAGCTCCGCGTCTTCCTCGAGAACGCTCTCGCGGCCTGGGTCGAGGCCTTCGGCAAGGGCAAGAAGACGGGCTCGGTCGAGCGTCCCGCTCCGGCCGCGTCGGCCCAGACGCCCGCGACCGCCGCGCCGCGTCCGGCTCCGACGGGGCAGGGCGGTGTGGACCCGCCGACGATCAAGCGCCCGCGCGACTGGGCGAAGATCGAGAAGAAGACCTCGATCGCGGTCTCCGTCCCGACCTCCGTCCCCGCCGACCTCGAGGAGCGCCTCGCCTGGCACGCCAAGTCTCAGGCGAGCTTCCGCATGGTCCTCCGCGGCTCTCGCGTCGAGGAGCCCGACGACCTCGCCGAGGCTCTCGACATCGTCAGGCGCTTCGGCGCGGACCTGCTCAGCATCGAGGTGCTCGAGCGGGATGGGGGTACGGTCGTCCTGTTCAGACGACCGTCACCCGACGACTCGGAGTAGTGCGGCGGTTCGCCGCGTAGATAAAGAGAGTCGTGCACCCGTCTCCGTCAACCCGTCACTCCCGGCCCGGCCAGGCCGCCGACTCCATCCAGGCAACCCTCCGGCACAGAGAGGGGCACACTTATGGCTGCTCGGTTCCCCGTCTGACCAGGTTCATGGCTCTCCCTTGCAGAGGACCCAGACATCAACGCCACGTGCCCGAACGGACCGGTAGCTTCGAGAAGTCTCGAACGGTCGTTACCCCCGCGGAGCGGATGTCGGGTTACAGGGGACCGCAACCTCCCCCGGCCAGCACGACTCTCGGTTTTTCAAAGAAGACGGAGAGGCCGGGATTCGAACCCGGGAACGCCTTTTACAGCGTTACGCGCTTTCCAAGCGCGCTCCTTCGGCCGCTCGGACACCTCTCCAGCGACGAGATCTGAACGGCGTGGGTCTCCTAGCGACGCGCCTTGAAGAACTCCCGGAGGAGCGTCGCCGATTCCTCGGCGAGCACTCCGCCCGTGACGGCGAGGCGGTGGTTGAGCCGCGGATCGCGGCACAGGTCCATGAGCGTCCCCACGGCGCCTGCCTTCGGGTCGGTGGCCCCGAAGACGACGCGCGCCACGCGAGCGTTCACGAGCGCGCCCGCGCACATGGGGCAGGGCTCGAGGGTCACGTAGAGCGTCGTGCCGTCGAGACGCCAGCGGCGCCTCGACCGGGCGCCCGCGCGGAGCGCGACGACCTCGGCATGACCCGTCGGGTCCTGGTCCGCTTCCCGGACGTTGCGCCCGGTCGCGATGACGGCGCCCGTCGCATCGTCCACGAGGACGCACCCGATCGGGACGTCCTCCGTCGCGAGCGCCGCGCGCGCCTCGTCGAGGGCTAGCCTCATGAAGCGCACGTCCGACTCGCTTGAGTTCTCAATCGCGTCTGTCAAAGAACGAGCCGGTCTTTTGCAGTCAGAGGGACTCGAACCCCCAACCTTCTGGTCCGTAGCCAGATGCTCTATCCAATTGAGCTATGACTGCGCCTGCGACTGTGTTTGTGAAAGGCTTCTTATGAAAAAGGCCCGGCCGCAAGGCCGGGCGGTGTTTGTGGTAGGCGGAGCGGGGATGCGTGCGCTCAGTCGAACTTGCTGTTCCCAGCGTCGAAGCAGGATGCGTTGGCTTCCGGCTCCGCCTGACGGGCGAAAAGGTACCTGAATCGTCCGTCCATGTCAATTGGTAGACGCACTTCCGAACGAAGGATGTCGCGCCCGGTGATTTTTACGGACCCGCGGCCACGGCGATTCGCCCGAGCATCTCCCGCCCGGCCGCATCCGCCCGGGTGCGGCCGGCGAAGCGGTCGAGGGTGGCGAGGAGGGCTTCGGGGACCCGGGTGCGCACGGCGTGCTGGACCTCGCCCTCGGCGCGGAGTGCGTCGAGGAAGGTCCGGGTGCGGCGAGCGATGTCCGGAGCGAGCGCGGCCCCCTCGAGGAGGACCGGGACGAGCGCGATGCCGTTCGCGCGGAGCTTCTTCACTCCGTCGCGCCAGTCGACGGCGCAGAAGGGCGGCTCCGTCTTCTCGTGGGGCGGCACGTCGGTGAGGACGTAGACCACCTTCTCGGCGTCGGGCCGCCACGGAGTCTCGGCGGCGCGGAGGAGCGCGCACTCGATCGCCTCCGGCGCGTCCACGCCCTCGACGGGGTCGCGGAGCTGGTCGGCGACGAACTTCTCGAGGGCGGCCACCTCGCCGAGCGGGTGGGTGAGGGTCACGAAGCGCGGCTTGACGCCGCCCTGCGGATGATCGCCGACGGCGATCGCACCGACCCGTGCGGTCTTCACCTTCTCGGCGGTCCGGCGCGCGAGGGCGACGATCGCCTCCGCCGCGCGCGCGAGGAGAGGGCCCTCGCCCTTGGTCGCGACGAAGACGAAGACCACGTCCACGGGCGCGCCCTCGGCGTGCTTCGCGAAGTCGTGGGCGAGCGCATCCCGCGCCGCCTTCGCGCGCGCGGCGTCGGCGGCGGAGAGAGGGGCCGGGGCTCCGTCGCGGGGGAGGACCCGCCAGCCGTGCTCCCAGCTCCACTCGA
>CAZYLP010000579.1:0-5655 GCA_964648345.1 uncultured Planctomycetota bacterium | reverse complement strand
CCTGAGACGGAGGCGGCCCCGCCTCGGAAGAAGGCGGCCCCGCCTTCGACGGAGGCGGCCCCGCCTCGGCCGCAGGGGATCTCCCCGGACGACCTCGTCCTGGAAGTGGGCGCCTTCCTGCGGCTTGCGACCTCTCGAGATTTTCCGAGGTTTTTCGAGGCCTCTCCCACGACTAGAGGGGCGAACGACACGACGATCCCACCGGGCCGAGTGAGCCCGGGTCGTAAGCCGGATACCTCCGCGGCGGGACACGGGAGGGACTCCAACCGACCAAATAGGTCAGAAAGGTCAGAGCCATGGCCACCCACGACGAGCCCAGCAGGACGGAGCAGGAGCTTCGCGCCGTTCTGCAGGGGGCGCCTTCGGTCCTCGCCGGTGGTAAGACGATCTCCTTCGGGGGGAAGTCCTACGATCTGGCGAGCTTCACGCAGGCGATCGAAGCTCTCCTGGCGCCTTACGTGAACGTCCGGCAGCAGCGGACGCTCCTCGAGAAGGCGGTGGAAGAGCGGCGGTCGAACGCGGACGAGGCGAACCGCTTCATGAAGATCCTCAAGCATGAAGCGGTCGCCTCCTTCGGCGAAGAGTCCGTCGAGTTCACGCTCCTCGGATTCAAGCCGAAGAAGAAGCCCGTCGAGCTCACGCCCGAGCAGAAGCAGCACAAGCTCGAGCAGCTGCGCGCGACGCGGGCCGTTCGCCACACCATGGGCAAGCGGCAGAAGCAGTCCGTCAAGGGCGTGGTGAGCTCGAACGGTACGCAGGCGACGCAGCCCGCGAAGCCGGTCAAGGGCCCCACGCCGTGATCCTCGAGGTAGACCGGGCACCGCTTCCAGAGCGCGGTGCCCGGTCACCCGTCTTCCAAGGAACCCATGAGCAATGAGAGCGATGATTCGGCCGAGCTCCTCTACCGCTTCCAGCGCGGCGACGGGGCGGCGTTCGAGGCGCTCTACGCACGGCACGGTGCGCCGCTCCGCAACCTCGTCTGGACGATCCTCGAACGCGCCGACGACAGCCGACTCGACGAGCTGACCCAGAGGATCTGGACGAAGGTGATCGACGCGCCGCCGGGAGAGCGCATCCAGAACTTCCGCGCGTGGCTGGCGGCGGTCGCCCGGAACACGTGCCACGACGAGTTTCGTGCCCGCAAGCGCGACCGTGGGACGCCCGTCGCCGAGGAGCGCGCGGACGAGTCCCCGAGCCACGACCACCTCGCAGGCGTCCGCGCCGACGTCCGCGCGGCGATGGACTCTCTCCCCGCAGACGAGCGGGAAGTCCTCGAGCTCCGCCACGGCGAAGGCCTCGCCTTCTCCGAGATCGCCGCGCGATCGGGCGAGGCGCTGACGACGATCCAGAACCGCTTCTACAGGGCCATGAACCGGCTCAGGCCACGCCTCCAGGCGTGGGCGCCGTTCGGCCGAAAGGCACGCGAGACATGACGTGTGACGAGACCTTCGAGCTCCTCGCCCGCGGCGACGAGACTCCGACCGAGAAGCGCGCGACCGACGAGCACCTCGCCACCTGCGCCGAGTGCCGCACCATGAAGGACGGCCTCGCCGCCTACGACGAGGCCATGTCGAACCCGCGGAAGTTCGAGAGGGACCCCCTCCCCGTCCAGCAAGCGATCCTCGCCAAGGCGCGCGCCAGGGCCGCCGAGTACCGCCGCGAGGGCCCCTCGTCACTCGCACCGCCCGCGCCCGCGCGGGCGGTGCGCATCCTGCGCGCGGCGGCGGTCGTCGCGCTCATCCTCGCCGTCGGCTTCGCCGCCGGCCGCCTCACGGCGCCCGAGAAGCGGGTCCTCATCCTCCCCGAGGAAGGCCCGACGGTCGGCATCCACTCGGGCGCCCGCTCGACGCCGAAGTGACCGGCCCCGACGCCCTACCACCCGGTTGATGCTCCGCGTACTCCATGAGAAAAGGGGGGACTTCCATGCTCGTCGTGAACATCTGGGAAGGCAGCGACAAGTGGACGCTCGCCTTCGGCTCGCAGAAGGTCTACGGCCACGCGGCGCTCACGATCCCGCCGCAGAACCCGAAGCTCGTGGACGAGCACTCGACCTACATCAGCTGGTGGCCGAGCAACCAGAACGAGACCGACACGAAGGGCGGCAAGACGGACTCGTCCGACCGCCAGAAGGACCGCTCGTTCGCCGAGGACCTGTGGGCGGAGAACAGTCACCGCTACCGCTGCGAGCAGGTCTTCACGCTCCCGCACTCGGCGATCCCGACGCTCAAGGAGGGGATCACGACCGCCAAGGAGGCGTCCGAGCTCGTCCTCAAGTTCCTCCCGAACGAGCTCAAGAACACGTGGAAGTCGAAGGGCCACGAGCTCTCGGACGGCTGGATCCTCGTCGGCCGCGTCCCGGGCGGCGGGCAGTGGATCGTGGACGACACCAAGGCGAAGAACGCCTACCTCTGCTTCAAGGGGAGCACCGAGCTCAAGGTCCAGCACTTCACCGGAAACCGGCTCTTCGCCGAGCACGAGGTCTTCTCCGAGGACGTGCGCAAGCTCGTCGCGGGCCTCAAGGACAAGGAGATCTGGCAGTCGATCCCCTGCCCGAGCGACATAAAGCAGATCCTCGCGGGCAAGAAGTACCCGCTCACCGACGACGCCAGGCTCCAGGCGATGTCCGGCTACCAGTACCTGATCAAGACGAAGGACAAGGACACCTACTTCTCGATCACCGAGAAGGACGCGAAGAAGAGCGTCCTCACCTTCTACCAGTGGTCGCGCATGTACCTCGCGCCGACCGCCAACATCGAGATCCCGACGCTCACGGCGGACGGGAAGGGCCTCGACGACGCGAAGATCCTCCGCTGGTGGAAGGTCTTCAACAGCCCCCAGCACCCGCGCTGGGAGAAGCTCGCGCAGAACTGCTCGCTCGTCGCGGGCCTCGCCCTCCGCGTCGGCGGCGCCGCGCGCTACGCGACGCCGCACGTGACGAGCTCGTGGCTCTGCTGGACGCCCACGGACGTGCAGAAGTACGCCGAGGCGGTCGCCAAGGGGATCAACTCCAAGAAGGCGAAGCCGAGGATGCCCATGGAGGGGCCGCTCAACGACTTCGACTTCGAGGACTTCAAGTTCGAGACCGCGTCGTGCGTGTGGAGCCGCGCGTCGTTCGAGAACACGAGCAAGCTCAAGAGCCCGGACATCCGCTCGTCGGAGCTCAAGGACATAGACAAGCTCCTCGACGAGTACGCCAAGCTCAAGCGCGAGGCCAGCAAGGGCGCCCACGAGGCGCGCATCGAGAAGCTGAGCGTCCTCCTCGACAAGATCGCGAAGTTCATGTCGAGCAAGCCCGAGAGCAAGCGCGCCGCGGCGCTCTTCGACCTCGCGGAGCGCGCGATCGTCGAGAAGACGAAGCTGCTCGAGCTCATCTGATGGACCGGGTGGCGGCGCGCGCCGTTTGACGTAGCCTGGGGGCCATGTCCGACCTCGAGGTCGCGCTGGGCCCGCGGAGCTACCCCGTCGTCGTCGCGCGCGACGCGCGGCCGCGCCTCGCGAAGCGGCTCCTCGACCTCGGCGCGACGCGCGTCGTCGTCGTGACGGACGAGAACGTCCGCCCGATCGCGGAGCCGATCGCCGCCTCCCTCGGCGCCGCGAAGGTCGTGAGCTTCGCGCCCGGCGAGAGCTCGAAGACGCTCGCGACCGTGAGCGCACTCTACGAAGCGTTCCACGCCGCGAACCTCGACCGGAAGAGCGCGGTCGTCGCGATCGGCGGCGGCGTCGTCGGCGACGTGGCCGGCTTCGCCGCGGCGACGTGGATGCGCGGGATCGCCGTCCTCCACGCGCCGACGACGCTCCTCGCCATGGTGGACTCCGCGGTCGGCGGGAAGACGGGCGTCGATCTCCACGGGAAGAACCTCGTCGGAGCCTTCCACCAGCCCTCGGGCGTCTTCGCGAGCCTCGACGTCCTCGCGACGTTGCCGGATCGTGAAGTGAGATGCGGCCTCGGCGAGGTGCTCAAGACCGCGATCCTCTCCGGCGAAGACCTCTTCTCGCGCGTGGAGCGGGACGCCGCGAAGCTCGCGGGGCGCGACCTCGCCGCGCTCGAGCCGGTGATCGCCGGGTGCCTCGCCCTCAAGGCCGGCGTCGTCGCGCGCGACGAGCGCGAGGAGGGCGAGCGGGCGCTCCTCAACCTCGGGCACACGCTCGGCCACGCGCTCGAGACGCTCGCGGGCTACTCGAAGGACCTCCTCCACGGCGAGGCCGTCGCGATCGGGACGTGCTTCGCGGCCCGGCTCGCGGTGAAGCTCGGCATGCTCTCCGCGAACGACGAGGCGCGGATCGTGAAGGTCGCGCGGGCCCTCGGCCTCCCTGTCGCGCGGCCCGGCTTCGACTCCACGCGCGCCCTCGAGCTCATGAAGAAGGACAAGAAGGCGACGGGCGGCTCCTTGCGGCTCGTCCTGCCGCGCGGAGTCGGCCGGGTCGAGGTCGTCTCGAACGTCGAGGAGTCGCTCGTCCGGCGCGAGCTCGAAGCGTTTTCGGCGGCGAACTGACCGTTTCTGACCGTTTCTCGCACACTCTGGCATCCGTGCATGGCGCGCCCACGATGTCTCCATGCTCGCTTCGGAGAAGGACGGTGAGGCGGACGCGGCGCTCGTGACGCGGCTCCAGGAGCTCGGCCGCGCCCACGATGCGCTCTACGCCTCCGGCTCGGTGGACTCGATCCTCGAGGTCGCCTCCGCCCACGCGAAGACGATCCTGGGCGCCGTCACGGCGTCGGCGCATCTGACCGATCTCCCCGAGTCGAGGGGCGGAGGACTCGAGGCACCGCTCCACGAACGGGACGGGCGCGTCGTCGGCACGCTCGCGGTCACCGGAGAGAGCTTCGACGCGATCGACTCGGTCCTCCTCGCCGAGCTCGCGCGCCTCGTCTCGGGGGCGCTCGTGAATCGGCGGCTGCTCGACGCGGCCGAGGAGGCGAGCCGCGCGAAGGACGAGTTCCTCTCGCTCGTCTCCCACGAGCTCAGGAACCCGCTCAACGCGATGCTCGGCTGGGCGAGGCTCCTCAGGACGGGCGCGCTCGACGCGGCGGGGCGGTCGCGCGCGATCGACACGATCGAGCGGAACGCGGTCGAGCAGGCGCAGCTCATCGCCGACCTCCTCGACATCTCGCGCATGGTCTCGGGGCGGATCGCGCTCGAGCTCGCCCCGGTGACCCTCGCCTCCCCGCTCGAGGCCGCGCTCGACGCCGTCGGCAAGGCCGCGGCCGCGCGCCGGGTCCGCCTCGACGTCGTTCTCGACCGGCGCCTTCCGCCCGTCCAGGGCGACGCCGACCGGATCCAGCAGGTCGCGTGGAACCTCCTCGCGAACGCGATCCGCTTCGCGCCCGAGGGCGGTCACGTCGCCCTCCGGCTCGAACGCGCGAACGGGACCGCGCGGATCGTCGTCTCCGACGACGGGCCGGGCGTCCCGCCCGATGCGCTCCCTCACCTCTTCTCCCGCCCGCGGCGGCGGACGGGAGCGACGAAGGGGCTCGGCCTCGGGCTCGCGATCGTGCGGCACCTGGTCGAGCTCCACGGCGGCACCGCGACCGCGGAGAGCCCGGGCGAGCTCGGGGGCGCGACCTTCGTCGTGACGCTCCAGCTCCTCGACCGGGAGGCGGCGCCCGGGCCGGCGAGCGCCGCGGCGACCCCGAGTCCGCTCGCCGGCGTGCGC
>CAZYLP010000578.1:1941-5660 GCA_964648345.1 uncultured Planctomycetota bacterium | reverse complement strand
AGATCGCGCGCGACCCCGTCACGGCCGGGCTCCCGATCTCCGGGATCGGCGGGATCTCGAACTGGCGCGACGCCGCCGAGTTCATCGCGCTCGGCTCGACGTCCGTGCAGGTCTGCACCGCGGTCATGCACCACGGTTTCCGGATCGTCGAGGACATGATCGAGGGCCTCTCGACGTTCATGGACGAGAAGGGCTACACAAAGGTCGCCCAGCTCGCCGGCCGCGCGGTCCCCGCGTTCGTCGAGTGGGGCGACCTCGACCTCAGCTACAAGATCATCGCGAGCATCGACTCGAAGAAGTGCATCGGCTGCGAGCTCTGCTACATCGCGTGCTGGGACGGCGCGCACCAGTGCATCGCGAAGGCGGAGGGCCCCGATGAGCGCGGGATCAAGGTGCCGCGGATCCTCGAGGACCAGTGCACGGGCTGCAACCTCTGCTCGCTCGTCTGCCCCGTGGATACGTGCATCACGATGCGCCGCGTGGACGACGGCAAGAACCCCGTCACGTGGAACCAGTACGTCCAGAGCGGCGGCAAGATCAAGCTCCCGCCGGCCCCGGTCGCGCACGCGAACGGGTAGCGGCGATGTCCGAGACACAGGACCCGGAGCTGTCCGGCCCGTTCGGTAGCTACGAGATCCTGAAGCTCATCGGCAAGGGCGGCATGGGGTCGGTCTACCTCGCACGCCAGCCAACCCTGGACCGGAACATCGTCATCAAGGTCGTGCGCAGCGAGCTGGCCGCCGACGAAGGCGTCGCGCGTTTCCAGCTCGAGGCCATGACGGCCGCCAAGGTCGTCTCGGACAACATCGTGCAGGTCTACGAGACGGGCGTCGAGCGCGGCCTGCCGTACATCGCGATGGAGTACGTCGAGGGGTTCTCCGCGTCCGAGGTCGTCAAGATGCGGGGCAAGCTCCCGTGGCAGGAGGCGGTGAAGATCGTCGTCGCGGCGGCGCGTGGCCTCCAGGCAGCCCACGCGAGCGGCGTGCTCCACCGCGACGTGAAGCCGGCGAACATCCTCGTGGCGAACGACGGCCGCATCAAGGTCGCCGACTTCGGCCTCGCCAAGCATCCCCAGCGCGAGGCCGCAGGGGACGTAGGCTTCACGCCCGGCGTGATCAGCGGTTCGCCGCTCTACATGGCGCCCGAGCAGATCGACGGCTCCGCGCCGCTCGACCACCGCGCGGACATCTACTCGCTCGGCGCGACGCTGTTCGAGCTCGTCGCCGGCAAGCCTCCCTTCCACGCCGACTCGCCGATGACGGTCATGACCCTCGCCCTCACGGCGCCCTTGCCGAGCCTCCGCGAGCTCGTGCCCACGATCCCGGTGGCCCTCGAGATGGCATGCACCAAGATGCTCTCGCGCGAGCTGGACCGGCGCATGCCCTCCATGACCGCGGTGATCGAGGCTCTCGAGGCGATCCCGCGCGGGAAGGAGCGCAAGGCGACCGGCGAGTGGAAGGGCGCGATCATCTCCGCTCCTCCTCCGGGCAGCTCCGCGGAGGAGACGACGTACAGGTTCCGCATCGCGCTCGGCGTCGCGCTCGTCTTCGTCATCCTCGTCGGAGTGCTCACGCTCAACGCGCTCGTCCGGAAGGTGTGGTCGCCCACGCCGACGCCGGGGCCCGCGCCGGCGGCGCCCGATCCTGTTCCTCCGCCTCCTCCGGCGTCCGGGCCGCCGGTCCCCGAGACCCCGGCCCCGGCGACGCGCTCGGTGCAGCTCGAGTACGCCACCAAGCTCCTCGAGAACACGGCCACCCACCTGGCCGCGAACGAGCCGAACGACGCCGAGAGGACCGCCAGGGAAGGCCTCGAGAGGGTTCCGGGCGATGAGCGCGCGCTCCGCGGCCGGCTCCTCGTCGGGCACGCCACCGCGTTGATGTTCCTCGGCCGTCACAAGGCGGCCGAGGTCGAGCTCCGCGACGCCGTCACCGCCGATGCCGAACACGACTACGAGGCGCACTTCGTCTCCTTCTGCAACGCGGTCCTCGCCAAGGACGACAGCGCCGCGGAGCAGTTCTTCCGGAAACTCGAGGAGGCTTCGATCTGGGGCGTCGCCGCCGACGAGATCAAGACGGCCGCGACCAGCAAGAAGCAGCCCACCCACCAGTTGAAGGTGCCGTCGCCGATCCCGCACCTGGCGTATCTCAGAACGCTCGACACGGTAGCCCCCAAGCCGCGCTGAGCCGCGGCCATTGCTCGAACGCCCCGGCCGGGCCATCGTCTCTCTCATGTCGACGGCCGCAGATCCGGGGACCGGGGCCTCGGGATCGACGAGCAAGCTCCTCACGCCGCCCACGCTCTCGGCGGGCCCGTTCGGGCAGTACGAGATCGTGCGCCTCCTCGGGCGAGGCGGGATGGGCGCCGTCTACCTCGCGCGCGACCCGAAGCTCGAGCGGGACATCGTGATCAAGGTCGTCCTCGCCGACGACGAGGAGTCGGTCGCGCGCTTCCAGCGCGAGGCGAAGACCGCCGCGAAGATCATCTCGGGCCAGGTCGTCCAGGTCCACGGGACGGGCGTCGAGAACGGGATCCCGTACATCGCCATGGAGTTCGTGGACGGGGCCTCGGCCGCCGAGCTCGTGAAGAAGCGCGGCCCGCTCCCCTGGAAGGACGCGACCGAGATCGTCCTCGCCGCCGCGCGCGGCCTCCACGCCGCGCACGCGATCGGCGTCCTCCACCGCGACGTGAAGCCGGCCAACATCCTCGTCGCCCGGGACGGCCGCGTGAAGGTCGCGGACTTCGGCCTCGCCAAGTCGATCGCGCGCGCCGCGAGCCCGAACGACCCGGCGGCGACGAAGATGGGCGTGATCCTCGGCTCGCCGCTCTACATGGCCCCCGAGCAGGCCGAGAGCAAGCCGCTCGACGCGCGCGCGGACGTCTACTCGCTCGGGGCGACGTACTTCGAGCTCCTCACGGGCCACCCGCCCTTCGAGGCGGACTCGGCGCTCAAGGCGCTCTCGCTCGCCCTCTCCGCGCCGACCCCGAGCCCGCGCGACTTCGTGGCGAGCCTCCCCGCGACGGTCGAGAAGACGTGCGTGCGCCTCATCGCGCGCGACAAGGAGCGGCGCCCCCAGACGATGCTCGAGGCGATCGCGCTCCTCGAGCGCGTCCTCGCCGAGCCGGAGCGGGTCGCGGCGGCGTGGACCAAGCCCGTCGTCAAGCCGCAGCCGCCCCAGCCCGAGGGAGCGAGCGCGTGGTACGTGCTGCTCGTCGTCGCGGGGCTGGGCGTCGTCGTCGCGGGCGGGCTCTTCGCGCGGAACGCCCGGCGCGCCGCCGCGAACGCGAACCTCCCTCGACCTCCCGTCGCCGTCCCGGCCCGGCCGGGGGCGGAGGGGCCGGAGCCCTCCGACCGGACACCGACGCCGCCCCTCACACCCGAGGCCGCGCTCGCCGCCGAGGTCGCGGGGCTCTACGGGCGCGCGGCCGGCCTCCTCGCCAAGGGCGAGACCGCCGAGGCCGAGCGGCTCGCGACGGAAGGGATCGACAAGTCGCCCGCGGGCGACCACGCCGGCCGCGCGCGTCTCTTCCTCGCGAGGGGCACCGTCCGCATGGTCCAGGAGCGCTTCGCCGACGCCGAGCGCGACCTCCGCGACGCCGAGCTCCTCGACGCCGAGCACGAGGCCGACGCTCGCTTCGTGTCCTTCTGCGCCGCGCTCCTCGCGAAGGACGAGACCCTCGCGGACCAGCGCCTCCGGCAGCTCCCCGCGGGCTCCGTCTGG
>CAZYLP010000578.1:0-1931 GCA_964648345.1 uncultured Planctomycetota bacterium | reverse complement strand
GAGATCAAGGCCGTCGGCGCGAGCGGCGAGCCGCCGAAGCGGAAGTTCAACCCGTTCCAGGGCCCCGTCCTCGGGACCGCGTACGTCCGGACCGTCGAGCACCTCCTCGGGGGCCGGGGCCGGCCGCGCTGAATGTCCTCGATCGGTCCCTACGTCGTCGAGCGCGAGCTCGGACGGGGCGGCATGGGCCGCGTGCTCAGTGTCCGGCACGCGACGACCGGCGCGGTCCGTGCGCTCAAGCTCCTCGCCACGAGCATGGACCCGGAGACCGTCGTCCGCTTCCGCCGCGAGGCCGAGAGCCTCGCGCGCGCGGCCGGCCCGGGCGTGGTCGCGATCCACGACTCGGGCGTCGAGAAGGGCCAGCTCTGGTTCGCCATGGACATCGCCGCCGGGGGCTCGCTCCGCGAGGTCTCGAAGCGGCGCGGCAAGCTCCCGCCTCTCGAGGCCGCCGCCCTCGTCCGCGACGTCGCGCGCGCCCTCGGCCGCTGCCACGCGCTCGGGCTCATCCACCGCGACGTGAAGCCGGAGAACGTCCTCCTCGACGAGAAGGGCGCGCCGCTCCTCACCGACTTCGGCCTCGTGCGCGACCTCGGCGCGAGCCGCCTCACCGAGACGAACACGGTCTTCGGCACGCGCGGCTACATGGCGCCCGAGCAGCTCGAAGGCCGCGAGTGCGGCGCCGCGGCCGACGTCTTCGCGCTCGGCGTCGTCCTCCACGAGCTCATCGCCGGAGCGCGGCCGTTCGACGAGCGCTCGCCCGTCGCGCGGCTCGAGGCCATGAAGGCGGGCCGGCGTCCGCCGCCCGGCACGGGCATCCCCGCTCTCGATGCCGCGATCGACCGCGCGCTCGCGCCGAACCCCGAGGCGCGCTTCGCGGACGGCGCGGCGCTCGCCGCGGCGCTCGACACGGCGACCCGCGAGAAGCCCGCGCCGGCCGGGGGACCGCCGATCGCCGCGGGCGTCTTCGCGGCGCTCGCCGTCGCCGGGCTCGTCGCGCTCGCTCTGTGGCGGCGGGTACCGTCCGCCATCGAGGCGCCGCCGCCGCCGCTCCCGACGCCGTTCACGGCCTCCTCCCCGTCCCTGCCCACGAAGCGCGGCACCACGCGGCTCGGAAGTGACGAGCTCGCCGCGCTCGTCTCGCGGTGCGGCGCGACCGCCGAGCTCGCGCGCGCCATCGCGGCCCGGGGCATCGAGCCGTCGTGCTCCATCGACCCGTTGCGGGTCCTGCGGTTCGACCAGACGAGCTCCGACCCGACGCTGAACGCCCTCGCGCGCGTCCTCGCCGACCTCGCCGAGATCGAGCGGATCGTCGACTCCGGCGGGTCGGACGCGCTGGTGAGCGCCGTCGCGCGCCTCGACCCCCAGACCCGCCAGCCCGGGCACCAGCGTTGCCAGGCGATGGCGTCGTCGCTCGAGGAGCGGAAGACCGACGCTCGCCTCCAGGCCCTCTGGCGCTCGACGCTCCTCTCCGAGAACGCTCTCAGGGGGAAGCTCGCGACGAGCGCGGCGGCGCTCACGCGCGCTCTCCACGGAACGTTCGCGGCGATCGGCCACGAGGCCATGAGGACCTGCGACCTGCAGGACTCGCACCACTATCCCGTCAGTGTCTTCATCGAACAGCTCGAGGAGGCGACGGCCGGGTACCGCGCCGACCTTCCGGACGCGGTCCGTGCGCCGATAGTGCGCGAGATACACCACGCGAGGGACTCGCGGAGGCCGACGGCCGAGACGCTGAAGGCCGCGTACGACGAGCTCGGGAAGCTCGGTGACCGGGCGCCCTCTCCCTCGGGCGACGTGCTCGTCACGGCGTCGCTCCTGCTCGCGGCGGCGCACGACCAGGACCCGGAGCAGGCCGGGCGAGCGCCCGTGCGTCGCGTGCTGGCGCTGGCAAATCTCGGCCTCGCTCCGTTGCACGCGGCGGACGAGAGGTG
>CAZYLP010000577.1:0-5661 GCA_964648345.1 uncultured Planctomycetota bacterium | reverse complement strand
GCGCACGCTCGCCGCGGCGAGACAGGCGCGGCTCCCGGGTCCTCTCTTCTCGCTGGCGCGAGTGGCCGTGCAGGCGCTGGGCCGGCTGCCCGGGACGGTGGCCTTCCGGGCGCTCGGGCGGCACCTCGCCGCGGAGCAGGACGAGGCGCGCGCGATCGCGGCGGCGTTCGCGGTCGCGCGCGCCGACAGGTCGCGTGCGCTCGCCGCGATCCTGACCGCGCGCCGGCGCTTCGGGCCCGACGGACCGTTCTGGCGCGAGGTCGCTCCCGTGCTCCGCGACCGGGACTCCCCCTCGGAGACGGCCGAGGAGATCGCGTCGCGCTCCGATGCGGCGCTCGCGCGCCAGGACTACGAGGAGGCCCACCGCCTCGCGGACCGGGCGCTCGCGCTCGACCCGCGCCTCGCGCGGGCCTGGCTCCACCGGGGCATCGCGCGCGCGGCGCGGCTGGACCTGGGCGAGGCGGTCGCCGACCTGTCGCGCTCCCTCGAGCTCGACGCGAAGTCGCCGCGAGCCTGGCAGCAGCGCGCGACGGCGCGCCGCGACCTCGGGCAGTGGCGAGCCGCGATCGACGATGCGACCGAGGCGCTCGCGCTCGACGAGAAGTTCGTCAAGGCGTGGCAGACGCGCGCGGGCGCGCGGCTCTCGCTGGGCGACCACTCCGGCGCGGTCGCGGACGCGGAGCGCGCGCTCGCGCTCGACCCCCGGGCGGCGAAGGCCCACCACACGCGCGGGTACGCCCGCCTCGCCCTCGGCCAGCGCGAGGCCGCGATCGCCGACTTCCGCGACTTCCTCAGGATGGCGCCGGGCGAGGCGTCGGCCTGGAAGGTCCGCGCCACCCTCGCCGAGCTCCGCCGTCCGTGAGCGCCGCTCAGCTCTCGCGGGCGCGCAGGCGCTTGCGCTCCGCGGCGCGCGCGGCGCCGGCCGCGTGACGGCGCCGGTCCGCGTCGTTCTCGAGGACGAGCGGCGGCACCGGCGTCGGCTTCCCGTGCTCGTCGATCGCGACCATGGTCACGTAGCTCGAGTTCGTGTGCCGGACCGTCCCCGTCCTGATGTTCATCGCGAGGACCTTGACGCCGATCTCCATCGACGTCCGTCCGACGTAGTTGACGCTCGAGAGCAGGCGGACGAGCTCGCCGATCTCGATCGGCTCTCGGAAGCTCACGTGGTCGAAGCTCGCCGTCACGCACGTGCGGCCCGCGTGGCGGATCGCGGCCGTCGCGGCGGCCTTGTCGATCATGGCGAGGATCACGCCGCCGAACGCCTTGCCGAGGAGGTTCGCGTGGTGAGGCATCATCACCTCGGCGAGCTCGCTCCTCGAGAACGACACCGGTCTTCCCTCCATGCCTAGACCTCGCCGTCTTCCTGGAGGACGGGCGCCGTGCCCCACTGGAGCTTCTGCTTGAGCACCGAGTAGTAGCTCCGGTCCGCGTGGCAGACGAGCGGGAAGTCCCGCTCGCCGCGCGTCACCTCGAACTCGGCGTCCACCTCGAGCGTCAGCTTCTCGTGTCCGTCGAGGACGAGAGCGACCTCGGGCACGGGCGTGCGGATCTTGAAGCGGAGCTTCTGCTCGCCCTGGACCACGATCGGCCGGTTCGTGAGGGCGTGGGGCGCGATCGGCGTCACGATGAACGCCTTGAGGCCCGGCGTGAGGATCGGTCCGCCCAGCGACAGCGAGTAGGCCGTCGAGCCGACGGGCGTCGAGACGACGAGCCCGTCGGCGCGGTACTGCGTCGCGTGCTCGTCGTCGACGTACATGTCGATCATGATGAGCCGCGTCATGACGCCCTGGTGGACGACGGCGTCGTTGAGCGCGTACTTCACGTGCTCGTGCCCGCGGTGCTTGACGTAGCAGCGGAGCATCATGCGCGGCACGATCCTCAGGTCGAGCTTCTTCCGGCCGGCGACCCAGTCGCGCACCTCGGGCTCGGAGAACTCGGCGAGGAAGCCGAGCTTCCCCGTGTTGATCCCGATCGTCGGGATCGGCGCCGCGTGCATGCGGCGCGCGGTCTCGAGCATCGTCCCGTCGCCGCCGACGCAGACGCAGAGGTCGCTGCCCTTGCCGAGCTCGGCCAGGTCCTGCTTCCCGTCGATGTCGAGCTTGACGACGACGCCCGCGCGCTCGAACCAGAGCGAGACGGCGCGCGCCACGTCCTGGCCCGCGGGCTTGTAGGAGGAGGACGTGATGACGACCGAGCGGATCGGGCTCTTGGCGAGCAAGAGGTCGGTCATGCGTGGTCGCCCTTCGGGAAGAGTTGCTCGTTCATGCGGCGGAGGCCGGAGAGATCATAGACGTCTCCGCCGAACCGTGGGACCTCCCGGACGACGAGACCCCGGGCGGGCCCCGCGAGGAGCGCGTCGATCCGGGCCCGGTCCGCGAGGGCGAGGTGCTCCGCCGCGAGGAGCGCGTCGAGCGCCGCGAGGTCGGGCACCGCGGTGCTCCCTCCGGTCGCCCTGTGGGCCAGGGAGCCGTTCGTGGCACGGACCCTGTCGCGCGCGGCGGCGTCGCGCTCGAGGACGGCGTGCACGGCGGCGCGCGCCTCGGCGGGGACGACGCTCTCCTGCACGCGGTTGAGGACGAGCGCCTCGACCGGCATCTCGAGCTCGCGGAGCTTCTCGAGGAAGAACCGCGCCTCCTCGAGCGGGATCGCGAGCGGCGAGGCGACGACGACGAAGGCCGTGAAGCGCTCGCGGAGGAGCTCGTTCACCTTCTGCGCGCGCTCGCGGAAGCCGTCGTACATCCCCTCGAAGGCCTGGAAGAACTCGGAGAGGTCGTGCACGAACTGGAGGCCGACGACCTCGTCGATCTTCCGCGCGATCCGCTTGGCCGCGCGCGCGAGGAGGCCGAGCGAGAGCTTCCCGGCCGCGTCGAAGGGCTTCATGAGGACGTCGAGGACCGTGCGGTCGAGGACGTTCGTCATGCGCGTCGGCGCCTGGAGGAAGTCGATCGCGTTCTTCGTCGGCGGCGTGTCGAGGACGATCAGGTCGTAGCGCTCGAGGCGGTGGAGCTCGTAGAGCTTCTCCATCGCCATGTACTCCTGGCTCCCGACGACGTTCCCCGAGATCGTCTGGTAGAAGCGGTTCTCGAGGATCCGCCGCCGCGCCTCCTCGGTCTTGGCGAACTTGCCGATGAGCTCGTCGAAGTTGCGCTTCGTGTCGAGCATCATCGCGAAGAGCGAGCCCGCGACGTCCAGCCCCGCATCCTCGAGCCGCGCGCGCGGGACCTCGACCTCGGCGTTCCCCAGCTCGGAGAGGCCGAGGCTGTTCGCGAGCCGCTTCGCCGGGTCGATCGTGCAGACGATCGCCTTGCGTCCGAGCTGGGCCGCGCGGAGAGCGAGCGACGCGGAGAGCGTCGTCTTCCCGACGCCCCCCGAGCCGCAGCAGATCACGACCTCGCGCGTCGCGAGGAGCGCGTCGAGCGGGTTGTGCCCGTTGCGATGGGCACCGCGGTGCTCCCTCGGGTCGCCCTGATTCACGCGAGCACCTTCCGGCGCGCCGCGATCTGCTCGCCGATCAGCGAGGCGACCCTCTCGACCTCGGCGAAGCCGAAGCGGTCCGTGAACAGGTACGGCACCTCGATCGCGGGGAGGTCGATCCGGTCGCGGACCTCCTTCCGGTAGCGCGCGGAGAGCGCCGCCCGCTCCCGCTCGAAGCGCACGGCCGCGCGGAGGCCGGCCGCCGCGGGCGCGCCGCTCTCGCCGAACGCGGCGCGCGCCGCGGGCTCGAGCGCCGCGGGCTCGAGCGCCTCGATCTCGCGCGCCTCGCCCTCGGTGAGGCGCTCGGGGAACACGGAGTTCAGGAACAGGTACCCGAACGGCACGCGGAGGTCGTCGCGGGCGCCCTGGTAGAGCATGACCGCCTCGTTGACGGGCATCTCCTCGGGGATCGTGACGATGTTGAGCGCGGTGATCGCGGGGTCGCGGAACATGTCCCGGATCTTGAGCGCGCTCGTCTTCATGCCGCCGAGGAGGATGTGACTCGACGCCTCGGGGACGTTGAGGAGCCCGAGGCCGTGGCCCGTCGCGGGCGCGTCGAAGACGACGAGGTCCCACTTCGGCTTCTGGCTCCACCAGGAGCGGTCCTCGACGAGCTTGTAGAGCTTGCCGAGGCAGACGAGCTCGCGGAGCGCGGGCGCGGCCTCGAAGAAGTAGTTGAAGAGCCGGCTGTCGAGGATCGGGCCGTAGATGGCCTTCACCTTGACGTGGCTGCGGAAGAAGTCCTCGAGCACGGTCCGCGGCGAGAGATCGACGGCGGAGATGTTCTCCCGGACCGGGACGATCCTGTCTCCGATCGGGGCGGTCTCGAAGAGAGCGGCGAGCCGGTCCTCCGTGTCCATCTCGACGAGGAGGACGTTCTTCCCGCGGCGCGAGGCGAGGTGGGCGAGAGCGGCGGCGACGGTGCTCTTACCGACGCCGCCCTTCCCCGTGACGATGAGGAGGCGCTTCTCGAAGAGATCCACCTCCCTGGGCGATCGTCAGTTCGACCCGTCCAGGTGAACGCGGCGCTTCCGGCGGGCCTTGAGCTTGAGCTTGATGTTCTTGAGCTTCTTGCCACGAGGCATGTGGCTGTAGGGCTTGCCACGGAAACCGTGGAGCTTGCGGCCCTTGAGAGAGCTCTTGCGGATGTGGAGCTTCACGACGTTGTTCTCCTGACTGACCGATTCGAAAGGGCGGTATCTTACGGACGCACTCCCCCATCATCAAGCGGGAAGATTCGAATCCATGGTCGCTTACCGCCTCCTCGACCACACCGCGGACCTCGGCTTCGAGTGCGAGGCGGAGACGCTCGAGGATCTCTTCGCGACCGCCGCGGTCGCGCTCGCGGACATCATCGCCCGCGTCGAGCCCCTCGCCGCCACCGACACGCTGACGGTCGAGGCACGCGGCGCGGACCACGCGGCGCGCCTGCGGGCGTTCCTCGACGAGGTCCTCTTCCACTTCGAGACGAAGGGGTTCCTCCCCAAGGAGGCGACCGTCGCGTTCGAGGGCGAGAAGGCGAAGGGGACGCTCCGCGGTCAGCGCGTGGACCTCGCGACGCATCCGATCGAGCGCGTCGTCAAGGCCGTCACCTACCACGGCCTCGAGGTCGAGGAGCAGGAGGGCGGCTTCCGGGCCCGGGTGATCCTCGACCTGTGACCTCCTTCAATAAGGAAGCATGATCGTGAACCGGATGCCGGCGGCCGTCAGGATCGCGATCGCGGCCCCCGCGAGGCCGATGCCCGTGCCGCCGAGGTAGAGGGCGTTCTTGCGGACGAGGATCGAGATCGACGTGATGACGATCGCGATCTGGAGGATGAGCGCGGCGACGCCGTAGTTCGAGTTCTTCCGCGCGGCGTCCTTGACCCCCTTCTCCGACTCCTCGGCCTTGACCTTCGCCTCCTCCTTCTCCTTCGCGTAGCGCTCCGTCTGCTTCGTGCAGTGCTCGATGAACGACCTCCGCTTCGCGTCGTCGACGGCGCCCGGCTGGAGGACCTCCGCGAGCTCCTTCTGGACCTCGTACGTGTGCCCCTTCACGCTCTTCGCCTGGAAGTAGGCCCACTGGTCGGCCGCGCCCGTCGCCGCGAGGAGCGTGTCCGTGTTGCTGTTGCCGGCGCCGAGCGAGGCGTAGGCGCAGACCGCGGCGAGGATCGCGATCGTGAGCGCGCTCCGCCGCTCGAACGTCTC
>CAZYLP010000576.1:0-5688 GCA_964648345.1 uncultured Planctomycetota bacterium | reverse complement strand
GAAGTCGTTGAAGTAGCGGCCGAACTGCCACTGCAGCGACCCCCGCTTGCACTTGCCGAACAGGTTGGGCTGGTCGAGGCCGACGAAGCCGCCGAACCCGGTCCCCTGGCCCATGGAGGCGCCGAAGTTGACGACCATCTTCCCCTCGGCCCCGCCCGACTCGAGGGACAGGCCGTCGAGGGTCTTCCGGATGCGCGTCCCGAGCCGCTCGTCGCCGTCCTTGAACAGGTTCTCGGTCAGGTCGAGCGAGAGGAGGGCGTTCGCGAACGGGTGCGAGATCCGGCTCGCGGCGAGCACCGCGACCGCGCCCCTCGGGTTGAGGAGGAGCGCCTCGCCGACCGTGCGCTCGGGCTGGTCGAAGCAGCCCGTCCAGCACGCGGTGATGAGCGCGATCGGGTTGCGGCCCTCGGGGCACGCGACCTTCTCCGCATCCTTCGCGGTGAAGATCGGGAAGCGCTTCTTCTGCCAGTGGACGTTGTCGAGCGCCTCGGTCGCGCCGTGTCCGATGTAGTCGAAGAGGAACGGCCCCTCGGAGATCCGCTCGACGACGCGCCGGGAGAACTCGTCGGGCGGGTAGAAGTAGACGCTCGTCGGGTTCGCGTAGGTCACGTCGATGTCGAAGCTCGCGGGGACGCGCTTGCTCATCGCCTGCGTGAAGAGGCGCTCGATCATCCCGTCGACCATGGGCCCGAAGCGGCCCTCGCCGCAGACGAACGCGAGGTCGCGCCGCGGCGAAGAGGCGGCCGCGCTCTCGTAGGCGATCGTCTTCGCGACGAGCGCGGCGACCTCCTCCTTCGTGCGGCAGGGGAAGCGGCCGATCGCCGGCGGCGCCACGTCGGGGCGGCGCCTCTCGCCGAACGGCCGGTCGGTCGCCGAGGCGCCGTTCTGGTACGTGTCCACGTGGTACGTGGGGAGCCACGGGCCGCCATCCGGCCGGGTGCCCCGGAGCGAGTCGCCGACGAGGAGGAGGTACTCCGGCTCCTTCATGAGCACGAAGCGCTCGATCGCCTCGGTGCCGAACGTGTCGTCCGAGAACACGGCGCAGACGTCCTCGTAGGCGTGGATCGCCGTCGTGAGGCCCTGGGCCTTCCGGTGCTGCTCGAGCGGCTTCAGCGCGTCGAGGAGGGCGCGCGGCGCGATCGCGACCCACTGGCCGGCGCGGAGGGAGTCGGGCCGTTTCACGTGCGGCTCGAGCCGGTAGGGGACGCCGGGCTTCATGGGGTCGAAGACGAGCGTCCCGTGCCCGGGCTTCGCCCGGACGAAGCTCGTGGCCCCGGACTCCCTGGTCTCGAGGCGCCTCACCTCGAGCAGCTTCCCCGCGTCGAGGTCGAAGGCCTCGAGGCCCTCGCTCGCCGCGAAGCGCGTCGGCCCCTTCGCGACGAACGCCGCGCCGGGGACGACCGGGCCGTCGAGCTGGACGTGCGCGCGCTGGACGAGGACGAGACCCGCGCGCTCGCCCGAGAGCGTGACCGTGTTCGTGCCGGCGACGAGCTGGACGGGGACCTCGAGCGAGGCGCCCTGGGCGATGCGATGGGTGACCGGCGAGCCGTTCACGTCGAGCGTCACCTTGCCCGCCGGGTCCTTCGAGTGGATCCCCGGCTCCTGGAAGACGCGCCCGCCCGGGAGCGGCATCTTCTGGAGGCGGATCACGTAGACGCCCGAGAGGGAGAGCGTGGCCGCGGTCGCCACGTCGCTCTCGAAGGTGAGCTTCTTCGAGTAGAGGAAGTTGCCACCGGGACGCGCTCCCTTCGCGAGCGAGCGCGCGTCGAGGCACTCGATCGCGTGATAGGAGCGCTCCTCGCGCGGGAGGAGCGTGCGCGTGCCGGTCGCGACGAGCTCGTGCGGCGCGGAGTCGGCCCGGACGGCCTCCTCGTTGTTGACGCACGTCACGCCCCTCGTGCCTTCCCGGAGCTTGTAGCAGCGGCCGCGCGCGTCGTGCGACTCGAGGTCGGGCTCGCCCCAGAAGCAGAGGAGGCTCCGCTTGTGGTTCACCCAGAAGGGGACGCAGTGCTCGCGCGTCGTGAGGACGAGCTCGACCGGTGACCCCTCGCGGGGGCAGAGCGCGCGCCCGGGGAGGTCGGCGATCGGGATCCGCACGACGCCGCGCTCCTTGACCCAGATGCGCCAGCCCGCGACGTCCTTCGCCGGGATCTCCTCGGGCCCGTCCTGCGAGCGCGCCCTCGGCGCCCCGACGAGAACGAGGCCCCCGAGGAGGAGCGTCGAGACCGCGGCCGCGACTCTCGCGCGGGTCACTTGAGCTCCAGCTTCTTCTCGATCTTCGCCTTCGAGCGGAGGCGCGCGGTGACGGCGCGGAGCTCGTCCTCGGTCACCTCCTGCTTCGCGGCGAGGTCCTCGTGGATCTTCGCGCGCTTCTCCTCCCAGGTCGCGGAGGCCTTCGTGCGCTTCTCGATCTGGACGATGCTGATCCCGAGCTTCGTCCGGAGCGGCGCGCTCACCTCGCCGTCGGGCGTCTTGAAGAACAGGGCGTCGAGGTCGGGCCACTGCGTGAAGTAGGCGTGCGAGTACTCCTTCGAGTCGGCGTGGACCTGGTAGCGCGTGGTCGAGCCCATGTCCTGCGCGACCTTGTTCCAGGTCTCGCCCTCGACGAGGCGCGCGCGGGCCTTCTCGGCGGACTTCATGGCGCCCTTCACCTCCTCGTCGGACACGCCCTCGGGCACCGCGATGAAGAAGTGCTTCGCGAAGACCTTCTCGCCGAACGCGAGCTCGTAGGACTGCCGCGCCTTGAGCTCCTGGCGGTCCTTGTGCTCCTTTCCGGCACGGTCGAGGAGGCAGAGCTTCTCGAGGTGGACGGCGCGCCTCTCGTTCACGCGGAGCATGTCGACGAGGAGCTCGCGCGTGAGGCCCGAGGCGGCGAGCTTCTCGTCGAGCTTCGCCTCGCCGCCGTACTGCTTCACGAGCTGCGAGAGGTTCTTGAGCGCGCGGACCTTGATCTCCTCGTCCGTCACCTCGATGCCGAGCCGCTTCGCCTCGCGCTCGGCGAGGACCGTGTCGATGAACGGGTCGAGCGCGGAGGGGCCCTGCGAGAAGTAGAGGAACTCGACGAGGTCGCGGCGCGTGAAGGTCTCGCCGTCGACGACCGCGACCGGCGCGTCCAGCTCGAACGTCGCGCGCCCGGGCTCGGCGCCCGGGGCGGGGCTCGCGGTCGGGGCGATCGCCGCGTCGTCCGGCGCCTTCGTCCCCGACTGGGCGAGGAGGTTCTTGTAGAACGCGATCTTCGCCTCGTACGTCTTCGCCTGCTTCACGAGGAGGTCCTGCGAGAGGCGCGCCTCGCTCGCGGTCGCGTCCTTCGTCTCGCGCGACGCCGCGAGCTCCTTCCTGAGCCGGTCGACCTCGCGCTGCGAGTCCTCGAGCCTGGCCTCGGCCTCGCGGCGGCCGCGTGACGCCTCCTCGGCCTCGAGCTTCGCCCGCTTCACCTCGGCGTCTTCCGCCCTCGCGGCGGGCGGCGAGGCGGAGGAGCTCGAGCTCGCGCAGCCGGCGAGCAGGGCGATGAAGACGAGGGAGCAAGTCTGGCGCGGCAAGGGGGGCCTCCGGCGCCGGCCCCGGCCCGGGGCTCGCGCGCAAACCCCGGAGTCAGCGGATCATGCAGGCTCGGGGCGCGACGATGCTACGGCCGCCGAGCAGCCTGTCAAGGATGAGATGATGTGGCGTCTACGGCGTGCGCTTGCCGTTCAGGCCGTTGGCCGGGAGCCGGCCGCTCGCGGAGGCGTTCATCTTCTTCAGGATCTCGATGAGCTGATCGCTCGAGATCGCCCCCATCTCGAGGAGGATGATCCCGAGGAGCTTGTGCGAGCCGCCCTGCTGATCGCGCTCGCGCTGGACGACGAGCGCCTTCTCGAGAGCGCCGGACTGGATGTAGCCGGCGTTGAGCGCGGCCTCGCCGAACTTGATCCTTCTCTTCGCGACGGGCATCAAACGAACCCCCTGTGAATCTACCGACCCTGGTGAACGGGACTCTAAGAAACGTCGGCCTCCGACGTCAACGCTGATCGAAAGTTCGTCGGGCTTCGCTGTCCGAGGCGGCTGGTAGCATCGCGTCATGGTCGTCCTCCACGCGGACGCGGTGTTCCTCGAACACGACACGGGGCGCGGACACCCCGAGTGCGCCGCGAGGGCACGGGTGATCGCCGCGGCGCTCGCGAAGCACCCCGCGATCGTGCGCACCGAGGCGGCGACCGCGCTCGCGAGCGCCGGCGACCTCGCGCTCGTGCACGACTCGGGCTACCTCGCCGCGCTCGAGACGGCGGTTCAGGAGGGGCGCAACCTCGACGCCGATACGGCCGTCTCCCCGCGCTCTCACGAGGTGGCGCTCAAGGCCGCGGGCGCCGTCGTGCGCGCGACCGACGAGGCGATCTCGGACGCGGCGAAGCTCTCGTTCTGCGTCGTGCGGCCGCCCGGACACCACGCACGGCCGGCCCGCGCGATGGGGTTCTGCCTCCTCAACAACGTCGCCGTCGCCGCCGCGGCGGCGGTCGAGCGCGCCGGCGTCGAGCGCGTCGCCGTCATCGACTTCGATGTCCACCACGGAAACGGGACGCAGGAGATCTTCTGGCGGGACGGGCGCGTCCTGTACGTGAGCCTCCACCGCTTCCCCTTCTACCCGGGCACGGGCGCCGCCGACGAGACGGGCGAGGGGAAGGGGAAGGGCGCGATCGCGAACTTCCCGCTCAAGGCCGGGACCGGGAGCGCGCGCTACCGCGAGGCGTTCGGGCGCGCGATGGACCGGACGCGCGCGTTCCGGCCCGACGTGATCATCGCGAGCGCCGGCTTCGACGCGTACGGGCGCGACCCGATCGGCGGGCTCGGGCTCGAGGTGGCGGACTACGAGTGGATCGGCGCCGAGCTGCGCGCCGCGGCCGAGGACACGGCGAAGGGCCGGCTCGTCTCGGCGCTCGAGGGAGGGTACGCCGTCGAGGCGCTCCCCGAGCTCGTGTCCGCCTACGTGACGGGTGTGGCGAACGGACGCACCGATCGATAAGCTCCGGCCATCGAAAGGTCGGGGCCCGGCCGTCCGGGGAGAAGACGCGGGCCATCGGGGGTGTTGCCATGACTACTCGGATGTCGATCGGACACGCCGCGTCGGGCGATGGCCGGGCCATGGGTACGGCCGCGGCGACCGAGGCGCGCGAGAAGCTCGGGGGCGCGCCCCTCTTCGCCGTCGTGTTCGCGACGAGCAAGACGGACCTGAACGGCCTCGCCAAGGGCGTGGGATCGGTCCTCGGCGGCGCGCCGGGCATCGGGTGCTCGAGCGCCGGCGAGTTCGTCACGGACCGCGTCTCGAACGGCGGCGTCGCGGTCGCGCTCGTCTCGAGCGACGAGATGGGCCTCTCCGTCGGGATCGGCGAGGGGCTCCGCGCGAACACGCCGCGCGCCGTTCAGCAGCTCTGCGCCGATCTGAAGAAGAACCGGAAGGCGGCGCCCGCGGGCGCGAGCCAGAAGACGATCCTCATGCTGTCGGACGGCATGGCCGGGAACGGCGAGGGTCTCGTCGATGCGCTCGCCATGGAGGCGGGCGCCGGCGTCACGATCGCGGGCGGCGCCGCGGGCGATGACGCCATGTTCAAGGAGACCTGGGTCTTCCTGAACGACCGCGTCACGCGCGATGCCGTCGTCGCCGCCGAGCTCACGACGAAGTAGAAGGTCGGGGTCGGGGTCTTCCACGGCTGGTGC
>CAZYLP010000575.1:0-5697 GCA_964648345.1 uncultured Planctomycetota bacterium | reverse complement strand
GCCAACCCCGGAGGCGCACGATTGCGACGGCCCGAACCGCCCGTGCGCCTGGTAGAGGACCGGCGCGAGCGGCTCGAGGACCACGGCGAGCAGTGTCTTCGTGCCGGTGACGACCGCGGAGACACTCGCCGACACGAAGGCGGCCACGCGCCAGAGGAGCTCGGTCAGCCGGAGTGCCGCCGCGGCCGCCGCGAACGGGACGACGACGAGCGGGAGCCCGAGCGCCATGTAGTCGCGCGGGATGTGGACGAAGATCCCGAGGCACGTGCCGGCGGCGATCACTCCGACGCAGATGGCGACGAGGCTCCTCAGCGAGCCGGGCACGATGCTCGCCGCGGGGGGCCGCGGGCCGCTCCTCCGCGCGGTGCTCGAACCGCAGCCCATGATCGCGCAGGAGCCGCGGAAGAGGACGAGCTCCTCCCAGCACTCCACGTGATAGACCGCCGAGCAGCTCGGCGAGGAGCACGACATCTTCGGCTGCTCCGCGACCTCGCCGCGGCAGTAGCTGCAGACGCGCGTCTCGTTGCGGACGAGGAGTCTCACGGCGTCACCGGCATGTAGAGCTCGACGATCGTGGACTCACGCCGGGTCTCCTCGCACCGCTCCGGCCTCGCCTGCGGCGCCGGCTCGCCCGGCCACTCGGCGCCGCAGAGGTGCGTGATCTTCTTGCACAGGCGGATGACGAGCCAGATCGACGCGTACAGGAGGATCGCGAACACGAACGAGAGCGACCTCGGGAGCACGAAGTAGCACAGGCAGAAGGACCCGAGGATCGACGCGGTCGCGAACGGCGCTCCGATGAGGATCATGAGCGCGGCGGCGAGACCGGTGCGCCACGCCTCTCGACTCGGGATCCTCGGCTCGTTCCTCGCCGAGGATCCCTCGCTCGAGGACACGGGGGAGCTCGAGGACACGGAGACCGCGCCCCATGCGGTGCTCGAGCCGCAGCCGAGGATCGCGCACGAGCCGCGGTGGTAGACGCAGACCTCCCAGCACTCCGCGTGGTAGAGAGCCGTGCAATCGGCGCCGGCGCAGCGCGTCGCGCGCTTCTCGTCCACATCGGTCCTGCAGAAGGAGCAGACGCGTTTCTCGGTCCTGACGGCGATCCTCAAGGCGACCCCAGATCGGGGGTCAGCAGGAGCAACCCCAGCGCCCGTCGTAAGTCGTTGGGGGAGAAGGCGGGTTCAGTGCGTCAATGGTGGGAATCCCCCGAGGCCCACGAGCGGCCAGACGATGGCGTCCAGGCACGGACCGTTGAACAAGAGCGGCAGCGGGAGCGTGAGCGCCGCGAGCGTCCAGACCCGGCCGGGGGTCCAGCCCGTGCGCTTCTCGACGAGGACGAGCGCTCCCTGGAGCAGGAAGTAGACGGACGGCAGCCCGTAGCCGCCGCGCGCGGGCACGCTCAGCGCGAGCTCGTGGGTGAGGGCGGAGAAGACGAACGCCGCGAAGGTGCCGGCGCCGCGGCCGAGCTTCGCGCTCACCGGACGGTAGACCGCGACCGTGACCATCTCCGAGAAGGCGAGGTTCCAGCGCCGTCCCCAGAACTCCGAGAGACTCCGAGCGAGGAGCGGCGCACGAAAGAGCCGGTAGGCATCGACGCCGACGAACCGCCAGCACCCCGCGAGGACGTTGAGCACGCCGAAGTGGAGGACGAGCGAGATTCCAGGGAGGAGGAGCGCGGCGGTGAGCCAGCGCGAGCCCGTCTCGATCCACGCGGCACGCCCCACGGCGACGAGGAGCGCTCCGAGCCCGAGGCGGACGAAGCCGTCGGCGAGGAGGTGGTCCGTGCCGGCGAGCGGGCCCGGGCCTCTCTCCTCGAACGTCGAGGGCTTCATGCCGGGCCACAGGAACACGAACGCGAAGGTGCGCGGGAGTGAGAGACGCCGGCCATCGCGGCGATACGCGGCGAGCATGACGATTTTCATGACGAGGAACAGCACGACGGTCGGGATCATGCTCGCGATCACGGGAGGAGCGTCCCCACCGCGACCGTCCCGTAGATCGCGGCGTTCCCGAGGAAGAGGCTCACGAGGCCGGCCTCCGCGAGGGTCGTGTGGAGGCCGGGTGGCGCGGACTTCCGGTCCATGTAGGTGAACTGGAGGAGGAGACGCGCGCCCCACCAGGTGCCTATGAACCCCGACACGAGAGCCGCGAGCGGCGTCCCGTCGAGGAGCAGCCCGGGCGCCGCGACGGAGAGGAGCCCGAACGCGAAGTGAGTGAGCCAGACGTAGCCGGCCCACGTCCAGAAGACTTCGCGCGTGAGCGGCCGGAGCTTCCGCGTGTCTTCGGGCCAGTCGAGGATCCTCGGGATCGCCGGGCTCGCCGCGACGAGGAGGAGCTGGCCGATCCCGGCGAAGACGACGAGCGCCCTCAAGGTCCCGAGGGAGAGCATGGGTCACCTCGACCGCATCTACAGGAGCCGGCGGCCGAGGTTGTGGCCCCTCAAGATCTTCGGCCGAAGGGGCTTCGGGCTACCTCTTGCTCTTGAGGCGCTGCTTCTCCGCGGTCGCGGTGGGGTGGCCTGGCGAGAGCTCGAGGGCGCGGTCGAGGTCGGCTTCGGCCTCCGCGAGCTGGCCGATCTTCGCGCGGACGATGCCCCGATTGATCCAGCCGCCCACGAGTCTCGGGTCGAGCTCGAGCGCCCGCGTGTAGTCCCGGATCGCGTTCTCGGAGTTGCCCTTGTTGCGCCAGGCGTTGCCGCGATTCATGAGCGCGTCCATGAAGCGGGGCTGGAGCTCGAGGGCCCGGTCGAAGTCCGCGATCGCCAGGTCGTCCTGACCCGCGGTGAGCCGGATCGTCCCGCGGATCACCCACGCCTCGGAGGACTGCGGGGAGTCCCGGATCGCCCGGTCGGCGTCGGCGAGCGCGAGGTCGAGCTGCCCGACCGACATGCGGACGCCGGCCCGGTTGAGGCGCGCGGCACGGTTCATGGGGTCGAGCTCGAGGACCTTCGTGAAGTCGGCGATCGCTCCCTGCGGGTTCGCGTCGCGGAGGAGGTTCCCGCGGACCGCGTAGGCGCCCGAGCTGTCCGGCTTCAAGCGGATCGCCTCGGTCACCGCCTCGAGCGCGCGGCGGCGCTCGCCGAGACGAGTGAGGGCTTCGGCGCGGTCGATCCACGCCGCCACGAAGGCCGGGTCGAGGCGCGTCGCCTCGACCGCGTCGTCGAGCGCCCCCTTCGCGTCACCCATGTCGAGCCTGGTCGCGGCGCGCGCCGCCCACGCCGACGCGAGGGACGGGTCGTGGCGGACCGCGAGCTCGAGGTCGGAGAGGGCGTCCACGAGGCGTCCGCTCTGCCGGTACGCGATACCCCGGGTCAGGCGGGCCGCGGCGTAGCTCGGGAGCAGCCTCAGCGCCTCCGTCGCGTCCTCGATCGCGAGGTCGAAGTCGCCGATCATCCGGCGCGCCTCGGCGCGGGAGCACCAGGCGCCGCGCGTCTTGGGGTCGAGCGCGATCGCCGAGTTCAGGCTCGCGATCCCCTCGCGGATCAGGCCCTTCTTGATCTGGATGCTCCCGAGACTCGACCAGCCCCGCGCGAAACCGGGGGCGGCCGCGACCGATCGCTCGAGAGCCTCGACGCCTCGATCGAGGTCGCCGAGCTCTCCGCGAGCGACGCCGAGGAAGAACCACGCCTCGTGGTCCCGGGGGTCGAGCTCGACGGCGAGGGCGGCCTCGGCCTCGGCCTCGCTCCGGTTCGACGCGAGGAGGAGCTGCGCCGCGGCGAGCGCTCGGTGCGCGGCGGCGAGCTTCGGGTCGAGCTCGACGGCGCGTCGCGCGTCGTCGAGGGCGCCGGGTGCGGCGAGCTCGATGCGGACGAGCGCGCGCTCGGCGAGCGCGACGGCGGACTTCGAGTCGGCCTGGAGCGCTCGCTCGACGTGGCTCGCGGCGAGGTCGTACTGCTTGCGGGTGCGGTACGCGTGGGCGAGCTCGGCCCAGACCCAGGCCGGGACGTTGCGGCCCTTGACCGCGTTGAGGAGGTCCGTGAGCGCGGCCTCGACCTCGCCCGCGCGGAGGCGTCCGCTCCCCCGCTTCGCGAGCGCTTCGTCGTAGCTCGGCGCGGCGCGGTCGCCGGCCGTGACGCGCGACTCCGTTTGCTTGGTGCGCGTCGCATCGTCCGTCGCCGCAGGCAGACCGCGGCGGGCCGCGAGCCCGAGCGCGCCCGCGACCGCGAGGCCGACGAGCGCGACCGCGAGCGCGGGCTTCACCGCGCGCCGGGCCCGGAGCGAGAGGACGCTCTCGCCGCCGAGTGCCCGGGCGAGCGCCGCTCCGTCGGCGAAGCGCTCGTGGGGTTCGCTCGCGAGCGCGCGCTCGGTGACGCGCACGGCCCACGCCGGGACGTCGGGTCTCACTTCGCGGAGCGCTCCGCCCACCGGGAGCTCGAGCTTGGCGAACATCTCGATGAGGGGCCGGCCCGCGAACGCGGGCTCGCCGGTCAGGCACTCGTGGAGGATCGCTCCGAGCGCGAAGACGTCGGCGGGCGGGCCCGCGTGCTTCGAGTCGCGGAGCTGCTCGAGCGGCATGTACCCGGGCGTCCCGCGGAGCTCGCCCGTCCCCGAGAGCCCCACGCTCTGGCTCGCGCCCTCTCCGACGCCGAAGTGCTTCCCGACTCCGAGGTCCGTGATCAGAGGACGCCCGTCGCTCGTGAAGAGGATGTTCTCGGGCTTCAAGTCCCGGTGGACGATCCCCTGCGCGTGCGCGCGCCCCATGGCCTCGGCGAGGTGGCGGACGAGCTCGACGGCCTCCCGGAACGAGAGGCGCCCGGCGTCGATTCGCGAGCGGAGGGTCCCGCCGCGGAGGAAGGGCATGACGAGGTACGCGCCCTCGGGCGCGACGCCGCCGTCGAGGATCGGGACGAAGCCCTTCTCCTCGCCGAGGAGCTGCTGGAGTCGCTGCTCGCGCTGGAAGCGCGCGAGCGCGTCGGGCGTCCGCGCGACGAGGAGCTTGACCGCGACCTCGGCGCCTTCGGGCGAGCGGGCCTTGTAGACCCATCCCATGCCGCCCTTGCCGACCGGCTCGAGGAGCACGTACTTGCCGAGGCGCCTGGTCGGGTCCACGTGGCTGCTCGTGGGGAGACTAGCGCAGCCGCGGGGTCGGGCGCCTGGTAACCTCGCGGGCTCCGAGGTGTGACTCCATGCAGGTGAACCCGGTCCTCGAGGCGCTCGAGGAGTATCCGATCGTCCGCATCGAGAACGAGAAGGCGAAGCTCAAGGCCGCGGGCAAGACGGTCTACGACTTCGGCACCGGCGACCCGATCGAGCCGACGCCCGCGTTCATCCGCGAGGCGCTCGTGAAGGCCATCCCGGAGATCAGCCAGTATCCGACCGTGAAGGGCCTCCCCGAGCTCAGGAAGGCGTGCGCCGGCTACATGAAGCGGCGCTTCGGCGTCGAGCTCGACCCGGAGACCGAGATCCTCCCGACGGGCGGCTCCAAGGAAGCGATCTTCCTCCTCCCCCAGGCGTTCCTCGACGCGAAGTCTTCGCGCAACGTCGTCGTCTCGCCCGTGCCGGGCTACACGGTCTTCGAGCGCGGGACGCGCTTCGCGGGCGGCGAGCCGTACGAGGTCGCTCTCTCGAAGGCGAACGACTTCGTGATCGAGCCGACCGATCTCCCGAAGCCGATCGCCGCGCGGACCGCCATCTACTGGTGCAACTACCCGCACAACCCCTCGGGCGCGCTCCCGCCCGACGCGCACTTCGAGCG
>CAZYLP010000574.1:0-5702 GCA_964648345.1 uncultured Planctomycetota bacterium | reverse complement strand
GAAGCGCGCTTCCTTGTCCGCCTCGCGGATGAGGATGAGCGGCGGGTCCGGCTGAACGCGCGGGATGATGTCGCCGACGACGGGCAGGCGGAGGAGCGGCTGCTCCGCGAGGTCGAGCCGGATCACGACGTAGCTCATGAACGGCCCCGGCGGCGCGTCGGGGCGGATCTTGATCCTGAGGTCCGTGCGCACGTCCTCGACGACGGTCTCGGCCTTCACGTCGAAGCGAGTCTTGTCGAACTCGAGGCCGATGATCGGGAGGCCGCGCGCGTTGTCGATCCGCTCGAGCGGGAGGACGCGCTCGACCTCGTTGCCGCGGCGGATCGGGCCGAAGAGGACGGCCTCGTGCGTGTGCACCGGGCCGCTCGCGATCCCGACGACGGGGAAGCGGAAGGTCGGTTGCCGCTTCACGTTCGTGTGGACGATCACCCACTCCTTGAAGTCGCCCGGCGGGACGTTCGGCTGGATCAGGACCTTCAAGGCCCAGCCCGCCTTCGCGCCCTGCGCCTGGAGCTCGGGCGTGTCGAGCTTGCGCGTCTCGATCTTGATCCAGTCCACGGGGATCTCGATCTTCGTGATCTCGTAGCCGCTCTCGGCGTCGAGCGCACCGGGCGCGCGGATCTCGCGGAGCACGGGCTGCCGCCCCCGGAGGAGCGGCCCGTAGTAAGCGCCGAGGGGCATGATCCTGAAGCAGGTCTGGACCTCGCCCTTCATCTCGATGATCGTCGTGTTCGGGCCGATCGCCTGCTGCGTCGAGTCGTTCGAGTAGACGGTCGCGCGCACGAAGCACGAGCCCGTCTTCTCCGTCGTGTCGAGCGTGAGCTCGATCGCGCCCTCGGCGCCCGGCTTGACCGGCTCGTTCGGGAACTTGCCGACCGTGCAGCCGCACGTCGGGTCCACGCGCCGGATGATGAGGTCGGCCGTGCCCGTGTTCTTGAACTTGAAGGCCTTGAAGACCTTCGTCCCCACGAGGACGGGCTCGAAGAGGTACTCCTTCTCGGCGAGCTCGAGCTTGGGCGCCGGCTTCTTCGCGTCGTCGGCGAGCGAGACGGCCGCGAGGAGCGTGGCGGCGAGGAGGATCGAGCGCTTCATCGGGGCGATTGTACCTCCGTGAACCGGGCGTGGAGCCGCTCGACGATCTGCTCCTCGGCCCAGAACCGCGGCGCGAAGGCGCTCCCCGAGACGAAGCCCACGTGTCCTCCTCCGGGAGCGAGGACGAGCTCGATCCGCGAATTCTTGCGGATGTTCTCCTCGGGGCAGTAACCCACCGGGAAGAACGGGTCGTCGGCGGCCGTGATGATGAGGAGGTCGCGCTCGACGCCCGCGAGGTAGTTGCCGCCCGAGCTCCTCGTCCAGTAGTCGTTCGCGTCCTTGAAGCCGTGGACGGGCGCCGTGTACCGGTCGTCGAAGTCGAAGAACGTCCTCGCGCGCTTCACGATCGCGGGGTCGGCGAGGCCCGGGTGGGCGGCGATCTTGGCGAGGGCCTTCGCGCGGAGAGTCGAGAGGAGCCGCTCGCGGTAGACGAGGCCCCTCGGGCGGTCGAGGTGGCGCGCGCACCGCGCGAGGTCGAAGGGCGGCGAGACGGCGACCGCGAGCTCGAAGCGCGGCGCGTCCGGGCCCAGCTCACCGAGGAGCTTCATGGTGAGGTTCGCGCCGATCGAGAAGCCGACGAGGGCATGCGGACGTCCGACGCGCGACCTCGAGAGATGTTCGAAGACGTGCCGCACGTCGCCCGTCTCGCCCGAGTGGTAGCTCCGCGGGAGGCGGTTCGTCTCGCCCGAGCAGCCGCGGTAGTTCATGAGGCACGCCTCGAAGCCCTTCGCGACGAGCGCGCGCGCGAGGCCGCGGATGTAGGGCGCCTGCGAGGAGCCTTCGAGGCCGTGGAGGACGAGGACCCACGGCGCCGTCGCGCGCTCCTTGTCGGTCGGGAGCGCCACGTCCACGTCCACCCAGTCGCCGTCCGGGAGCGCGATGCGCTCGCGGTAGAAGGCGAGCGGGCCCGTGCGGCGGAACAGGTTCGCGTAGATCGTCTGCGCGTGCGGGTTCGAGAGGAATCGCGCCGGCACGAAGGGCGTGCTCCGTGTCGCACGCTCAGTCGTTGTCGTGGAGCTCATCGCGCTTCTCCCCTCGCTTGTCCTCGTCGATCGCCCGCTTCTCCTCCGCGAGGAGCGCCCCGATCCGCTTCCTGATCGCGTCGCGGCCGCCGACCGTGCCGGCCCTCACTTCGCGCGCGAGCTTCGAGAGCTCGTCCGCCGCGCGGCCGTGCGCGGCGGTCGCCGCCGCGACCAGCGCGAGCGCCTTCTCGTCGAGCGGCGTGCCGTCGAGCGAGGCGACGACGATCTTCCAGTCGCCGTCCACGAGGACGTGCGTGAAGCGGAAGAAGCGCTCGCCCTCCTTGGTCGCGACGCGGAACTTGGTCGACGCGCGGTCGTTCTTCACGCGCGAAGCGAGCATGGTCACGTTCGCGGCGAGGAGGGGCGAGCTCAGCCGCTTCTCCGGGGGCACGAGCTCCTCGGCGGCGGCGGCGCTCAGCTTCTCGGTGATCGCCGTCGCGAGCTCGGTCTGCGCGTCCTCGATGCGCTTCAGGGCCGCGAGGTCGCTCCGGATGAACGACGCGCCCGGCTCGGCGTAGCGAGCGACGATCGCGTCGAGGTCGCCCTTGTCCCACGCCTGCTTGAGGAGGATCACCGCGTGGCCCGGGGTCGGCGCCTTCTCGGGCTTCTCGGCCTTGTCGTCGGCCCGGGCCGCGAGGGCGGCGAGGGCGAGGAAGGCGAGCAGGGTCGCGAGCAGCGTCCGCACGCGGCCGATTGTAGACTCTCCGCGCGGGGTGGGCATGGGCTTCGTCGGACGCGGCGTCTTGTTCGGACTCGTCGCGATGCTCGCGACTGCCTGCGGTCCGTCGCCCACTCTCGAGCACGTCCCGCACGACTGGAACGGCATGCGGACCGACGAGGAAGGGCCGGCCTTCTCCGTCGACCCCGACGACATGGGCACCGACATCGACAACGAGAAGCTCTCCGCACCAGGCTGGAAGCTGAGCCTCGTGCGCTTCAAGACCGTGCCCGACGAGGCGAGGGTCTACAAGCTCGGGTGCGTCGGTCAGGGATACGTGACGCGCCCTTACGCGACGATCGCGCGGATCCCCGGCGTCGGTCTCGTCGCCGGGGCGCCCGGCAGCCTCAACCGGCTCGAGATCGCGTGCATCTTCGTCGACACGGCGGTGTACGGATTCAGGGAGCGGCCGCTCCCCGAGGCTCACCGCTCGATCGTCCACGTGCTGAGGACGGACGTCCTCGAGTCCCTCGGCGGACGGATGATCGTGTTCCGCGGCGACCTCACGCAGGAGATGACGGCCGAGCTCCTCGACGCGAACGGCGCGGTCGAGCGGAAGTGGAGCGGGGTGCTCGGGCGCGGGCACGGACGCGACCCCACCGTCGCGGCGGGTGCGCTCACCGGGGTGTGGCTCAAGACCGGCGCTTCGCAGCACGCGCTCCTCCTCCTCGACTGGAAGCTCCAGCCCATGGGCGAGCCGCTCGAAGGCGTCCAGGAGCTCGCGACCTCGCGCGCCGTCCAGCTCGGGCTCCCGGTCCCGGGCGAGAAGGACCTCTTCAAGGTCCTCGTGACGGACGGCTCCTTCGCGCCGCCTCCGGGCACCGCGGGGGTGCGGCCGCTGACGCCGGCGGTCTGGATCGCGGCCTACGACACCCCTCAGGGCCGCCGCTGGGGCTGGCTCTCGTGGTCGGACGGTAAGCTCTCGCCGCCCCTCTGGAAGGCGGTCGAGCTCGCGCCGGCGCCCAACCTCTCGGTCGTCCGCGAGGGCTCCTACGACGGCAAGAGCCCGAAGGTCCTCCGCTACTACTACGTCGTCCAGCAGGAGGACGGCGGCTGGGTCGCGATCCTGCCCTACGAGCCGCTCCGGGCGGCCCACGAGAAGAGCTGCGAGACGGCGCAGGAGGCCGTCGCGGCCGCCGAGGCGCCTCACGCCGAGGAGGTGAAGCGCCTCCTCGCCATCGCCGCCGACGAGGCGGTCGCGAGCAAGACCGCGCCCTCACGCGGACACCGCACGGCGCGCGCGCGCGTCAACGCGGGCGCGACGTTCGCGAAGGACTCCGAGTACGACTCGATGAAGACGAACTACGACCGCTACGGGGGCCCTCACCTCGACATGCTCCACAGGACCGCGAAGCGGCTCGGGCCGCTCTACGTCGTCGAGTACGTCGAGTGGCTCGCCATGCCCAACGCGGCGCTCCTCGCCGAGGCCGCGAGCGCGGCGCGGTCCTTCGACGCCGCGACCGCCGCGAACCTCGACGCGCGCGCCCGGGGGCAGGCGAGCATCGAGCAGTCGATCGCGGCGGACCGCCGCCGCGCCGAGGAGCGGCGAAAGGCAGAGCACGCCGCGCCGCAGTCCGACTGGGACTACTTCTGGAACGGCCCTCGCGGCGGTGCGCCGGCCGCCGCGTCGAGCTACGGCGGCTCGAGCGGCGGGACCTGGGTTCAGACGACGCAGCCGAGCACTTCGTCCTCGTCGTGGGTGAACCAGAAGGCGCCTTACGCCGACTACTACGAGAAGCAGTACAAGGACGTGATCCGCCGCTACGGGCGGTGAACGCTCATGAAGAACGGCGCGGCGATCGCCTCTTCGCTCGCGGAGCGAGGCTCGAGCCGTCACGGAGCCACCCCGACTCGAACATGCGATGGAGCTCCGTCAGGTAGAGCGCGAGCGGCGGCGGCTCCGTCCCGAGGAGGACCTGGCTCCAGTATTCCTTGAGCACGCCCATGATGCAGATCGCGAGCGCCGTCGGGTCGCCGGCGCCGACGATCCTGAGGCCCTGACCGTGCTCGAGCGCCTTGGCGAGGCGTGTCCGGCAGCTCTCGTAGAACCGCGCGAGCGCGCGGTCCGCCTCGGGGTCGAGCCCGCCCGAGCCGGCGAGGAGGATCCGCGGCACGTCAGGCTCGTTCTCGAGGAGAGCGCAGAGCGCCATGATGTTGCCCGCGATCTGCGCGCGGACGTCCTCCTTGTGGCCGACCCGGATCGGCGGCACGGACTGCCAGACGAGCTCGAAGAGCTCCTCGAGGACGGCCTGGAAGAGGGCGCGCTTGTTGTCGAAGTAGTTGTAGAACGTGCCGCGCGCGACGCCCGCCATCTGGATCACGTCGTCGATCGAGGCCCCGTGGTAGCCCTCCTTCGCGAAGAGCTTTCGCGCGACGAGGAGGAGCTGCTTCCGGCGGTCGATTCGCGGCATGAGGAGACGACTCTAACAACCGGTACCGGGCGTGGCACCGGCCTCCCGGTCATGTTGACGGCGTGAAGATCGGGCCGTACGAGGTCGTCGCCGAGATCGGCCAGGGAGGCGCGGGCGTCGTCTACCGGGCGCGCTCGAAGCAGGGCGAGGTCGCGATCAAGCTCCTCCGCGCCCAGACCCCCGAGCAGCTCGCGCGCTTCGACCGCGAGCGGCGCGTCGGGGCCGTCTTCACGGCGCACGACGGCTTCGTGGCGCAGCTCGACTTCGGTGTCTCGCCCTCGGGGCCCTACCTCGTCATGCCGTTCCTCCCGGGCGGCACGCTCCGCGCGCGGCTCGAGCGCGGGCCGCTCGGCGTCGAGGAGACCGCGCGCCTCGGACGCGCACTCGCGACGGCGCTCGGCCGGGCGCACGCGAAGGGCCTCGTGCATCGCGATCTCAAGCCCGAGAACATCCTCTTCA
>CAZYLP010000573.1:0-5725 GCA_964648345.1 uncultured Planctomycetota bacterium | reverse complement strand
CCCTGCGCCGCGCCGCCTAGCCGCGCCTCGTTCTCCGGCAGAAGCGCAGCGGCCGGCTTAGACTCCTTGCTGCATGACGGGTCTCCCCGAGCGTCCGGCGATCCGGCCGACCATCGAGGTGAAGGAGCTCCGGGACGGCGCCCAGCCGGCGTACCACCTCAAGGACCCGCTCCGACTCTCCGAGGAGCCGCTCGTCGTCACGCTCGGCGGCCTCGCGATCTGCCAGCTCCTCGACGGCACGCGGACCGTGAAGGAGGTCGCGGCCACCTTCAAGGAGCGCCACGGCTTCGACCTCGCCTCCGAGCAGATCGAGGAGCTCGTGCGCGTCCTCGACACGGCGTGCCTCCTCGAGGGCGGGCGCGCGTTCACCCTCCTCGAAGCATGGAGGAAGGAGCCGATCCGCAAGGCGGCGTGCGCCGGGCCGCGCGGGAGCTACCCGTCGGACGAGAAGGAGCTCCGCGCGTTCCTCGAGAAGCACTGGACGCGCGCCGGCGGCCCCGGCGGTCCGCCGGAGACGGACTCGAAGGCGAGGCCGGTCCGCGCGCTCCTCTCGCCGCACATCGACTTCGCGCGCGGCGGGCACGCCTACGCGCACGCGTGGAAGGCCGTCGCGGAGGCTTCGGAGGCGGACCTCTTCGTCGTCTTCGGCACCGCGCACCAGGGCACCGACCCCGCGCGCTTCGCGCTCACGCGGAAGACCTACGACACGCCGCTCGGCGCGGTCGAGACGGACCAGGAGGTCGTCGAGCGCCTCGTGAAGGCGTACGAAGGCCCGGACGACCTCTTCGCGGGCGAGATCGCCCACAAGGGCGAGCACTCGATCGAGTTCCAGATGGTCGAGCTCGCCCACCTGTTCGGCTCGGGGCCGTTCAAGCGGAAGATCCGCGCGCTCCCCGTCCTCTGCGGCTCGATCCACGACCTGCTCGACGGGCCCAAGGACGCGAGCAAGGACGAGCGCGTGCGCGCGTTCCACGGTGCGCTCGTGAAGGCGCTCGCCGACACGAAGCCCGAGCGCGTCTGCTTCGTCGGCGGAGTGGACCTTTGCCATGTCGGCCAGGAGTTCGGCGACAAGGCCAAGCTCACGAAGAAGCGGCTCGAGGGCTTCCTCGCGCAGGACAGGAAGTCGCTCGAGATCATCACGGAGCAGCAGGACGCGGACGCGTTCCACGCGGACATCGCGGCGGACGTCTCGCGGAACATCTGCGGCCACTCGCCGATCCACGCGCTCCTCGAGGCGCTCGCTCGCGGCAAGCGCAAGGTGTCGGGCGAGGTCCTCTGCCACGACTGGCACGACGTCTGGGACGGCGGAGCGTCGGCCGTGAGCTTCTGCTCGGTCGTCTTTCGCGACGGGGGGAGAAAGAAGTGACGGGGGACGGGATCGACGAGTCGTTCGAGAAGCTGCTCGCGCTCGCTCTCTCGGAGGATCTGGGAGAGAGAGGCGACGTGACCGGGCGCGTGGTGCCCGAGAAGATCGTCGCTCGCGGCTCCCTCGTCGCGCGGAGCGGGGGCACGATCTCGGGGATCGCGATCGCGAAGCGCGTGCTCGCGGTCGTGGAGCCCAGGGGGAAGCTCGACCTCCTCGTGAACGACGGCGACATGGTCCCGAAGGGCGCGGTCATCGCGCGCATCGAGGGCCCCGCGCGCGGAGTGCTCGCCGCGGAGCGGACGCTCCTCAACTTCATGCAGCGGCTCTCGGGGATCGCGACCGCGACCCGGAAGTTCGTGGACGCCATAGCCGGCACCAAGGCCAGGATTTACGACACGCGGAAGACCCCGCCCGGGTGGCGGACGCTCTGCAAGTTCGCCGTCCGCTGCGGCGGCGGTGTGAATCACCGGATGGGCCTCTACGACCAGGTCCTCACCAAGGACAACCACCTCATCCTCTTCGGTGGCGAGCCCGGGGGCTTGAAGCCCATGATCGCGGCGGCGCGGCGCGAAGCGCCCGCGGGCACGCCGATCGAGGTCGAGGTCACGACGGTCGAGGGCGCGCTCGTCGCCGCGCGCGAGCGAGTGGACATCATCCTCCTCGACAACATGAGCCCCGAGGCCATGGCCCGGGCGTGCCGCGACGTCCGCGCGCTCGCGAAGGAGCTCGGCATCAGGGCGACCGGAGGGAGCACCGCGGTGCCCTGGGCTCCTGACCTGGAAGCTTCGGGCGGGATCAACCTCGACAACGTGAAGGCGGTCGCCGAGAGCGGCGTGGACAGGATCTCGGTGGGCTGGATCACTCACAGCTCGCCGGCTCTCGATCTTGCCCTCGACCTGGAGCTCTCGGGGGAGGTAGCTTGAAAGACCTGATCATGACCCAGGACGAGGCGGCGGGCCGGAACGGGACGCCCTCCGAGACACGTCGTGGCGCCAACGAGATGATCGCGGCTCTCCGCGAGAACGTCCGGCGCGTCTTCGTCGGCAAGCCGCAGGTCGTGGACCGGGTGCTCGTCGCGCTCCTCGCCGAGGGGCACGTCCTCCTCGAGGACGCGCCGGGCATGGGCAAGACGACGCTCGCGAAGGCGCTCGCCAGGTCGATCGCCTGCGAGTTCAAGCGGATCCAGTTCACGCCCGACCTCCTCCCCTCGGACATCCTCGGCGTCTCGATCTTCGAGCCCGAGAAGCGGGAGTTCGTCTTCAAGCCCGGGCCGATCTTCGCGAACGTGATCCTCGCGGACGAGATCAACCGCACGAACCCGCGCACGCAGAGCTCGCTCCTCGAGGCGATGAGCGAGTCGAGCGTGTCGGTGGACGGCGTCACGCGCGACCTGCCGCGGCCGTTCATCGTCCTCGCGACGCAGAACCCGCTCGAGTTCGAGGGCACCTACCCGCTCCCCGAGTCGCAGCTCGACCGCTTCCTGCTGAAGACGCGGATCGGCTACCCGACCGAGGACGAGGAGAAGGAGGTCCTCCGCGCCCAGCGCATCGAGCACCCGCTCGAGTCGATCAAGCCCGTCGTCGCGGCGACCGACGTGATCGCGCTCCAGCGCGCGACGCGCGAGGTCCGCGTGGACGAGGCGATCATCGACTACATCGTCCAGATCGCCGCGAAGACGCGCGCGAGCGCCAAGCTCTCGATCGGCGTCTCCCCGCGCGGCTCGCTCGCGCTCCGTCGCGCGTCGCAGGCGCGCGCCCTCCTCGAGGGCCGGACCTACGTGGTCCCGGATGACGTGAAGCAGCTCGCGATCGCGGTGCTCTCGCACCGCATCGTCGCCCGCGACCCGGGCGAGGACGGCGAGCGCACCCGCGAAGTCCTGAAGGACGTCCTCGAGAAGGTCGCGATCCCGCTGTGAGCCATCAGGGCGACCAGCGGGAGCACCGCGGTGCCATCGGCCCCGACTGGTTGCTCTCGCGGACCAAGGGCCTGATCCGCTTCCGGCCCCTCGTCTACGTGCTCGGCCTCTTCGTGGGGGCCGCGGCCGTGGGGACGGCGCGCCGCGAGCTCTTCTGGCTCATGACGGCGATCCTCCTCTCGCCCGCGCTCGCCGCGCTCGTCACGCGCGCCGCACGGCCCAAGAAGTGGCGCTTCACGATCGAGGGCCGGATCGCGGGGATCTTCGCGGTCGGCTTCCTCGCCGCGGCGCTCAACACGGGGACGAACCTCCTCTACTTCCTGTTCGCCGCGCTCCTCGCGCTCCTCGTCGTCTCGATCGGAGCGAGCCAGCTCGTCTTCCGCGGCCTGTTCGTCCGCCGCCGCGTCCCCGCGCGCGTGCGCGCCCTCGAGCCCTTCGAGGCGGACGTGACGGTGAGGAACGAGAAGAGCCTCCCCGCCTTCGCGCTCATCGTCGAGGAGGCGCGCCCCGGCCTCCTCGCGGAGAAGCCCTCCGCGTTCTTCCCGATCGTGAAGGGCCGCCAGACCGGGCGCGGTGGGTGGACGGCTCGCTTCACGAAGCGAGGCGACCACGCGCTCGACGGCGTGGCGCTCGAGACGCGCTTCCCGTTCGGGCTCATCGCGCGGCGGAGCGAGGTGGTCGCCGCGCAGCAGGTGCTCGTGCTCCCCGCGGTCTTCCCGCTCGAGAACGAGCTCCTCGCGCGCGCGACGTCGGCCGAGGGCGTGGCGCGGAGGATCCTCATGACCGAGGAGCGGCGCGACGTCGTCCGCTCCCTCCGCGACTATCGAGCCGGCGACCACCCGCGCTCGATCCACTGGCGGGCGAGCGCTCACCGGGGCTCGCTCGTCGTGAAGGACTTCGAGAAGACGGAACCGCAGCGCGCGCTCGTCGTGCTCGACGGGTACGGGGCAGAAGAGGGGCTGCTCGAGGATGCGATCTCGCTCGCCGCCTCGCTCCTCGTGAGCTGGCGCGAGCGCGGTCTCAAGACGGGCCTCGTCTTCCAGAGCGGCGCGAGGTTCGAGGTCTTCGCGCCCGAGCGCGGGACGAGCACGGCGCGCCTCCACGCGGCGCTCGCGCGCCTCGTCCCGCCCGCGAGCGGCGAGCTCGCGCCCCTCGCCCACCAGGCTCGCCGCGTCGCGGAGCGCGCGCGCGTCGTCGTCGTCACGACACGCTCCGAGGCGGCCGCGCGCGAGGGGCTCGCGGGTCTCGACGCGAGCATGATCCTCGCCCTCGAGAAGCCGGGGGACGTGGCCAGGTACAGGCGGAGCGAGCCCCTCGACTCGCGGCGCTCGCTCGGGGGCCCGGCGAAATGACCGACCGAGCCTTCGCACGCGCTCTCTGGATCCAGGCGTTCGCGGCCGGCGCGGCGCTCGCGCTCTCGGCGGCGTCGCCCGGGACCCTCGGCACGCTCCTCGGCCTCGGCACGTTCGCGGCGATCGTCCTCCGCGTCCTCGGGAAGCGGCTCACGCGGCGCATGGAGTCGGCCGTCGCGATCCTCTCGTGCGCGTTCGTCCCGGTGGACATCGCGTTCAGCGGCTGGGAGCTCGCGCCCGCGCTCGCGCGCTTCCTCCTCGTCCTCCAGCTGGCGAAGCTCCTCGGCCCGCGCGAGAGGCGCGACGAGGGGACGATCCTCGTCGTGGCGCTCGTCCACATCGCCGTCGCAGCCTCCTCGACGATCGACCCGATCTTCGCGCCGCTCGTCCTCCTCTACGGGGCGAGCGCCGTCTACTGCCTCGCCCTCCGCCAGCTCCGCGGCCCCGACCTCGGGAAGCCCGCGAACCCGCCCGTCGCGCTCTCGTTCCGGGGCGCCCTCGCGACGCTCGGCCTCGTCGCGACGGTGATCACGACGGGGCTCTTCTTCGCGATCCCGCGCATCGGCGCGAAGCTCCTCCCGATCCCGCGCTCGAGCAACGACAAGGTCTCGGGCTACTCGGACACGATCGCGCTCGACGAGGCGGGGAGGATCCGCCAGAGCGCCAACCGCGCGTTCCGCGTGGACGTGATCCAGCGCGGCAAGCTCGACCCGAGCCCGTACTGGCGCGGCCAGGCGCTCGTCGTCTACGACGGCGCGACCTGGATCCCCCTCCCCTTCGCGCGGCGGATCGGCCACGAGTTCACGGTCCAGAACGGCGTCTACGACATGGAGCTCGGCCCGCCGCCCAGGGACGCGACGATCGTCGAGATCTACCTCGAGCCCATGCAGTCCCAGACGCTCTTCACGCCCGGAGTCGTCCACAACGTCGTCTACAAGACGCCGGGCCCGCCGCTCGTGAACCGGGATGCCTTCGGCACGATCGTGAGCTACTGGTTCAACTCGCGGCCGACCGCTTACAGGCTCACGTGCGTGCCGACGGACGTGCTCCCGCACCGGTTCGCGAACCGTCTCCCGCAGCACCTCCCCGAGA
>CAZYLP010000572.1:0-5737 GCA_964648345.1 uncultured Planctomycetota bacterium | reverse complement strand
GCAGGAGGCCTACGAGCTGCTCCTCCTCGACTGCTTGAAGGGCGACCAGACGCTGTTCTGGCGCCGCGACGAGGTGTCGCGCGCGTGGGACTTCGTCGGGCCGATCCTCGACAACGAGAAGCGCGCCGAGGTCCACACGTACGAGCCCGGCGCGGCCGGCCCGCCCGAGGCGCACGTCATGATCGCGAAGAGCAACCGCAAGTGGCGGCCGCTCGGGTGAAGGCGGGGGAGACGGCCGTCGCGACGGGGAGCGCGACGGTCGCCGGCCTCGCGGCCGAGAAGATCCTCGAAGCGATCCGCGCGACGCTCGCCGAGCGCCCTCGCTGCAGCGTGGCGCTCGCGGGCGGCACGACGCCGAAGGCGGCGTACGAGATCATCTCGAAGAGCGAGCCCGCGCTCCTCGCCCGGATCGACTTCTACTTCGGCGACGAGCGCTGCGTCGCCGCCGACGACCCCGACAGCAACTACCGGATGGCGCGCGCGGCGCTCGGCGCGGCGGCGACCCTCCACCGCATCGAGGGCGAGAAGAAGGACCGGGACGCGGCCGCGCGCGCCTACGAGAAGCTCCTCCCCGCCGCGCTCGACGTCGTGATCCTCGGGATCGGCGAGGACGGCCACACGGCTTCGCTCTTCCCGGGCTCGCCGGCGCTCGACGAGAAGACCCGCCGCGTCGTCGCCGTGAGCGGCGCCCCCAAGCCTCCGCCCGAGCGGATCACGATCTCGCCCGTCGCGATCGAGTCCGCCCGGAAGGTCATCGTCATCGCCTCGGGCGCCGGGAAGGCCGGCCCCGTCCAGCAGGCGCTCGCTGGAGACTGGAACCCCAGGAAGACACCGGCGCAGCTCGCCCGTCGAGGACTCTGGGTCCTCGACGCGGCGGCCGCGGCCCTCACCTCAAGGAGCTCCGCATGAGCAGCAACGGCAAGGCGCAGTTCGGCATGATCGGACTCGCGGTCATGGGTCAGAACCTCGCGCAGAACGTCGAGGAGAAGGGCTTCTCGACCGCGGTCTGGAACTACGAGACCGACTGGGTGGACAAGTTCACCCAGAAGCACGCGGGCAAGAAGTTCGTGGGCACGAAGACCCTCGAGGACTTCGTGAAGGCCCTCGAGCGGCCGCGCCGGATCATGATGATGATCAAGGCCGGCGCGCCCGTGGACATGACGCTCGAGAAGCTCCTCACGCTCCTCGAGAAGGACGACATCGTCATCGACGGCGGCAACTCGTGGTTCGAGGACACGCGCCGCCGCGAGGCTCTCTGCGCGAAGAAGGGCATCCGCTTCGTCGGCATGGGCGTCTCGGGCGGCGAGGAGGGCGCGCGTCACGGCCCGTCCCTCATGCCGGGCGGCGAGAAGGGCGGCTACGAGCGTCTGAAGCCGGTGCTCGAGGCGATCGCCGCGAAGACGGACCGCGGCGCCTGCGTGACCCACTGCGGTCCGGACGGCGCCGGCCACTTCGTGAAGACGGTCCACAACGGGATCGAGTACGCCGTCATGCAGCTCATCGCCGAGGCCTACGACATCCTCCGCCGCGGCGTCGGCCTCTCGCTGACCGAGCTCGCCGACACCTTCGCCGAGTGGAACAAGGGGCCGATGGAGTCGTTCCTCATCGAGATCACCTCGAAGATCTGCCGCGTGAAGGACAAGGAGACGGGCAAGCCCATGCTCGACCTCGTCCTCGACAAGGCCGGCCAGAAGGGCACGGGCAAGTGGACGGCGCAGGTCGCGCTCGACCTCGGCGTCGCCGTCCCGACGATCGCCGCCGCGATCGACGCGCGCGTCCTCTCGAGCATGAAGGACGAGCGCGTCGCCGCGAGCGCGAAGATCAAGGGGCCCGCGGCCGAGAAGGCGAAGGGCGACCGCGCCAAGCTCGTGAAGGACGTCCACGACGCGCTCCTCGCCTCGACGATCGCGGCGTACGCGCAGGGCATGAGCCTCCTCCGCGTCGCCTCGACGGTCTACAAGTGGGACATCAACCTCGCCGAGCTCGGCCGGATCTGGCGCGCGGGCTGCATCATCCGCGCGCGGCTCCTGAGCCCGATCCAGGCGGCCTTCGAGCGGGACAAGAACCTCCCGAACCTCCTCCTCGACCCCGAGCTCGGCGGCAACGTCGCCGAGCTCCAGCGCGGCTGGCGCGAGGTCGTGAGCATGGCGACGAACATGGGGATCCCGGTCCCCGCGTTCGGGACCGCGCTCGCGTACTTCGACAGCTACCGCACGGCCAACCTCCCCCAGTCGATGACCCAGGCGCAGCGCGACGCGTTCGGCGCGCACACCTACGAGCGCACCGATCACCCGGAGCGCGGCTTCGTGCACACCGACTGGCTCCAGAGCTGACCGTCCGGAAACGGTCGGTCTTCTCGCGTGAGAGAAGACTCTCGCGCGCGCCGGGCGACACACGCACGTGTGTTCGCCCGGCGCCGCTTCAGGAACTCCTTGCCGCCTCTCGCTGGCCGTAGCGACCGAGTCCGGGCACGGACGCGCCCCCGCGTGCGTTCTCCGCTCCTTCAAGGACTTGCGCGTCGCGCACGCCGCTTGCGCTCGCGGTCGCCTTCGTTTCGGTGCCCGGGGGGGCGGGGGGCCCGCCCCCCGCGCCGCAGCGGCACCGCGCCGTTTGCGGTGCCGCGAGGACCGGTCTCGGGGTTTGGGGGCGAAGCCCCCAAGAGCAGGCAGGGAGGAATCCGGTGAAGAGACTCCTGATCGGGGTCGCGCTCGCGATGCTCGCGGGCTGCGGCGGGGGCGGTCACTCCTCGTTCGTAGGGAGCGCCTCGACGGTCGCGCCCACCACGTCGTCGAGCACGACGCCGACGCCGCTCCCGGGCGGCAGGACCACGCCGGGCTCGACGACTCCCGGCACGACGACGCCGAAGCCGCCGAAGCCGCCCGCTCCCCCCGCTCCCCCCGCGCCTCCCGCGCCGCCGCCGCCGAAGCCGCCGGCCCCGCCCGCGCCGCCGGCTCCGGCGAAGCCGAAGCTCGAGGTCGCGGTCTGGCTCCCTTACTGGGGCGGCACGACGGGCACCGCGACGGTCAAGGCGAACGTCGGCACGAACAAGGCGATCAACGAGGTCGACCTGTTCTCCTACTCGGCGAAGACGGACGGCTCGCTCAACGTCCTCGCGGGCGCGCGCGACGCGGCGCTCATCGCGGCGGTGCACAACAACAAGGGCACCGTCTACATGACGATCACGGGCGCGAACGGGACCGCGGTCCTCGCCGACGCGACGAAGCGGAACCGCTTCATCGACGCGTGCGTCGCCGAGTGCCAGACCTACCACTACGACGGCGTGGACCTCGACTGGGAGAGCCTCGCCGCCGGCGACCGCGCGGCGTACTCGGACATGTGCGCCAAGCTCAAGGCCGCGCTCAAGGCGAAGCAGAAGCTCCTCTCGATCACCGTGATCGCGAAGACGCAGGACAAGTCGAGCTGGGGCGCCGCGCAGGCGCTCGACTACGTCGCGCTCGGGAAGATCGCGGACCGCTTCAAGCTCATGACCTACGACTACAGCGGGAGCTGGGGCGCCGCGGGCCCGATCGGACCCATGTTCTGGTCGTCGAAGGTGATCGACTACGCGATCTCGGCGGGCGTCCCGAAGGACCGCCTCTACCTCGGGATCCCGTTCTACGGACGCGACTGGAAGGCGCCCAAGAACTGCGTCTCCGTCACCTCGACGGCCGCGCAGGCCCTCGCCCTGAAGGCGATCGGTGGCGTCAAGTTCGACGCCTCGGCCGGCGAGGCGAACTTCCAGTACAAGGACTCGGCCGGCGTCACGCACACGGTCTGGTTCCAGAACGCCGCCGCGATCAAGGCGAAGTGCGAGATGGCGAAGAAGAAGGGCATCGCCGGCGTCTGCTGCTGGTCCGTGAACCAGGAGACGAAGGACTTCTGGCCGGCCTTCGAGGCGGCGAAGAAGTAGCCGTCACTTGACGCGGTAGCGGAGCACGACGCCGCGAGCCGTGCCGACCACGAGCTCGCGCCGGTCGGGCGAGACCGCGAGCGAGAGCGGCACGTCCGCGTCGGGGAGCGCGACGCTCACGGGCGGGGGCGGGTTGCGCCGCGCCGGCTCGTGGAGCCAGAGCTTGCCGTCGTCGCACGCGACGACCACGCGGTCGCCTGCCACGAAGGCGACGGCGTGGAGAGGCAGGCCGTGGTCGCGCACGGCGAGCGGCTTCGGCGGGTTCGTTCCGCCGAGCGGATACTTGTCGAGGTCCCAGACGTAGAGGTGTCCCTGGTCGTCGACCGACGCGGCGTAGCGAGCGTCGGCGTGGGCAACTCCCATGAGGTAGTCGGTCGCGTGGGCGTAGTCGGACCGCTGCCGCGCGATGGGGTCGTCGATGCTCGCCCGGTAGATGGCCGAGCCGCCCGCGATGAGCGCCTCCTTGCCGTCCTTCGAGACGCTGAGGGCTCGGTAGCGCTTGGCGAGGTTGGGTAGCCCCTTCGTCCCGTCTCGCTCCTGGATGAGGAACTCGCCGCTCCGCGACGCCGTGAGGAGCTTGTCCCCCGCGAACCCGACCCCCGTCACGCGCTGCTCGTGCCGGATCTGCTCCGGCGGTCCTCCGCTCTCGAGGTCGAAGAGCGACGCCGCCGCCTGGAACGACGCTCCGTCGCGCGGGTCGTACGGGAGGTCGCTCCCGACGAGGAGCTTCTTCCCGTCCGGCGTCGCGGCGAGCGCGATGAGCGGCCGGTGAGGTTCCGGGGCGAGGGTCGTCGCCAGACGGCCTCGGGCCGTGTCCCAGACCCTCACGAGCTCGTCGAGGCCTGCGGAGGCCACGCGGCCGTCGGGCAGCCACGCGACGGCCGTCACCTCGTGCTCGTGGCCCTTCCAGGGCTCGGGGTCGCTCTTCTTCGCATCCCACTCCCTTAGCGCACCGTCGCGCGCCGTCCCGAGGAGCCGGTCGTCGCTCGCGAACGCGAGCGCGGTCACCGCCCGCGGCGTCGTCGCGATCAGGCGCGAGGACAGGCTGCGGTTCGAGGTGCGCTCGTACACGAAGAGCTGCCGGCTCTCGCCCGCGAAGGCGAGCCGCGTCCGGTCGGGGGAGACGGCGCACGCGAGGAGGTCCTGCTTCACCGAGTGCGTCGGCTGGACGGGCTCGGGCTGGTCCTCCATGTCCTCCCAGAGGAAGACGGGGGCGCGCTCGTTCACGGCGGCGTGGACCGTCACGACGAGCGACTCGTCCACGTAGGCCATGTCGCGCACGGCGCCGCGCTCGCCGCGGTCGCGGCGCTTGAACGCCACGCTCGCGAGGGGCGTGCTCCAGACCTGGCCCGAGGCGGTGCCGACCGAGAGCTGGCTCGCGTCGCGCGAGAGCGCGAAGGACGTGATCGCCTCGCCCGTCGCGGGGAGGCGGAGGACGTCGCCGCCGGCGCCGCCTTCGACCGGGATGCGGTGGAGGGCGCCCTTCGCGAGCGCGTAGACGCGGTCCCTCGCGACGGCGAGCCTCGTGGTCCGCTCGAGGTCGCCACGGCTCCACGCGACCGAGCCGTCGGCGATCTTCACGCACTCGAGCGACGCGCTCGCGACGAGGAGCCGATCCTCTCCCGCGGCGGCGAGGGCGCGGACCGTCTCGGGCCGGCGGACCTTCGCGAGCCGCTCGTCCGCGACGCGGGCGCCCTTCTTCCACGAGAGGACGCGCCCGTCGTCGAGGCCGACCCACGCGGCGCCGTCAGGCGCGAGCGCGAGGGCCGTCGCGCCGCTCGACTCGAGCGCGACCGAGAGCACCGCCGGGGGCAGCGGCTCGGGGAC
>CAZYLP010000571.1:0-5775 GCA_964648345.1 uncultured Planctomycetota bacterium | reverse complement strand
TACCAGGACCTCAAGGCCAAGGTCGCCGAGCGCGAGGCCCGCAAGGCCGAGCGCGCCGAGCAGCGCGAGTCGGAGAAGTCGGAGAAGGGCCACACGCCGCTCGGCATCCGCATCAAGGAGAAGCCCGTCCGCCGCCCGGCCGAGAAGTCGATGGGCGAGGACCCGCCTCCGGAGCCGAAGGTCGAGGAGCCGCCCGTCTTCAAGGCCGAGAAGACCATGGGCCCCGCCACTCCCGCGGCGGGGGTCGAGATCAAGGTGAATCCCGTTCCGGAGGCGGCTCCTGCTCCTGCGCCTCCGACCGACAAGGCGAAGCTCCTCGACGATCTCGAGCGGCTCGCGAAGCTCAAGGAGATCGGCGCGCTCACCCCGGAAGAGTTCGAGCTCGCAAAGAAGAAGCTCCTCGGCTGACGGATTTTTGGCCACAGAGGACACAGAGGTCACAGAGAGTCGGCGATCGTCTCCGTCTCGCGAGGACGAGGGTCGCGCCCGACACGCTCTCTGTGCTCTCTGTGTCCTCTGTGGCTAAAAATCGTTTCACGACGACGCCGCCGTCACTTCTTTCGCTTGTCGATCACCTGGAGGACGCGCGTCTTCACGTCGCTGATCGACGCCTGTGCTCTGGCGCTCACGACCACCTGCTGCGGTCCGTTCTCGACGGTGAGCGAGAGCAGGCTCGCGTCCACCCACGCGAAGACGTGCTTGCACTTGAAGGGCGTCTTGATCGTGTCGTTGAACTCGAAGAGCCCGGCCTTCTCGGTGGCCTGGGGTCCGATCTCGAGCTTCGTCGTGGACTCGTTGGGCGTGAGCACCGTGAGGTCGAAGTCGTCCACGATCTCGAACTCCTGCGACTCGCCGTTGGCGCCCGGGATCGTGAAGTGGGCGCGGCCGTCCTCGTTCGAGCGCGCGATCTTGATGTGGAGCCGCTTCCCGTCGCTCTGGACGGACGCGATCTTCTCGATGAAGGGGAGGATGAGCGGCTTCGACTCCGGCGGGAGGTAGATGTCGAGGAGCCCGCGGAGGCCGCTCCCCGAGAGGTTGAGCGGGCCGAGCGTCTTCAGGGTCTCGCAGACGAGGAGGACGGCGATCTCCTTGTCGCCGCCCTGGAGACGCTTGCGCGCCTTGTCGAGGTGCCGCTCGAGCTGCGTGCCCGAGAGGACCTTCTCGTCGCACGTCTCGGCGTAGTAGCGGCCCGCGCCGCGGAGGACGAACGCCTCGCTGAGCGCCGCCTGGAAGCGCGGGTCCTGGATCTCGCTCTTCGAGCCGAGGACGACGCCCGCGACCGCCGCCGCGAGCGTGAGCGCGAGCGCGCGCCCCGTGCCGCCGAGGCCGAAGAGCGAGAGGACGAGGAGCGCGCCGCCGAGGACGTAGAGCTGCGCCCAGACGGCCGCCTCGTCCGCGTGCCTCATGGCGAAGGACGATGCGCCGAGGCCGGCCGTGCCGCCGAACATCGCGAGCGCGAAGCGGCGGATCGCGCGCCGCGAGACCGTCTGGGGGGAGCCCGCCTCGGCGGCCGCGGAGGCCTCGATCATGGCGGGGATGATCGCGGCGAGGAGCGTCCCGGGGATGACCGTGAGCGCCGCGAGGACGACCGCCGGGGCCCACGGCGCGTCCGGGTCCCGGTCGAGGACGGCGCGCGCGACGCGCGGCGAGGCCCACGAGCCCGCGACGATGAGGACGGCCGCGACGGCGAGGAGCCGGTAGCCCGAGCGAGCCGCGCCGCCGAACAGCCGCCCGAGAGCGTCGCCCCCGAGCATCCCGGCGCCGAGCGCGACGATGAGCGAGCCGAGGACGTTGCCCCAGACCCAGGCCTCGCCGCCCAGGAACGGCGCGAGGATCACGCCCGTGAGGAGGTGGTGCGCGACCAGCGCCGCGCCGGCCGCGAAGCAGAGGACGCGCGCGCCCCGGACGACGGGCTTCGGGTCGTACGTGAGCGTGTCGTCGGTCTCGACCTCGCCCGTCCGCTTGCGGCCCACGGAGCGAGCATGGCCGGGTCCCGCACGCGCCGCCAGGCCGGAGCACCTCCCTCCGGGCCGCCTTTCCCCGGAGACCCTTAACGTCCGGCCATCGAGCGGTCATATTAGATATCTGGAGGCGAAGCGGCGGATGCGACAGCTCCGGGCCTATCGACGCGCGGCCGAGACGGGCGAGAAGCACGTCCACATCGCCCACGACCACGAGGCCGGCGAGCCGGGCGCGATCGAGCACCGCCCGCGCGCGTGGGACACGCTCATCGCGCGCAACCCGACGATCCGCCGGTTCGAGGTCTCGTCGCCCCGGATCGACCCCGCGCACGACGGCGTCACGATCGCTCACCTGACCGACCTCCACGTGAAGGGCGAGTGGTCCACGCGGCGGATCAAGAAGGCCGTCTCGATCCTGAACGAGCTCGAGCCCGACCTCGTCGCCCTCACCGGCGACTACGTCCGCTACTCGAAGTCCGCCTTCCCGCATCTCGCGGACGTGCTCGGCGAGTTCGAGTCGCCCGTCTACGCGACGCTCGGGAACCACGACCACTGGCTCGACGCCGAGGGCGTGACGGCGGCGCTCCACCTGGGCGGCGTGGACGTCCTCGCGAACGAGAACCGGACGCTCCTCCTCAACGGAGCGCCCCTCCACGTGGTCGGCGTGGACGACCGCTACACGGGGCACGCGAACCCCGAGCTCGCCTTCACGGGTCTCCCGGACGGCGGCACGCGGATCGTCCTCTCTCACATCGCCGAGGTCGCGGACGAGATCGGCGACCGGGGCGGCGCGCTCGTCCTCTCCGGACACACGCACCGCGGGCAGGTGAACGTGCCCGGGATCACCTGGCGGATCTTCCGCAACATGGGCCACCACTACTTCGGCGGCTTCTACCGGACGGGCGGTCAGGTCCTCTACGTGAGCACGGGGATCGGTCAGTCCGTCCCGATCCGCTTCGGCGCTCCGACCGAGGTGGCGGTCTTCGTGTTGCGCTCCGCGCGTCCGTCCCCATAATAGGGGGCCATGACGGACGCAGCAGCAGCGGCCCCGGTCGCGAAACCGGCGGAGCCGGCCAAGGACAAGCGCGACATCTACTTCGTGAACCCCGTCGTCGACGTCCTCGTCGCGTGCGGCGGGCTCTCGATCCTGTTCTTCTTCGTCGTCGTCGGCGTCGGCTGGGGCCCGTGGGGTGGCAACGCCTACGACCGGCCCGAGTGGGCCTGGCGGACGGCGGCCGCGCTCGCGTTCGTCGTCAACTACCCCCACTTCGCGGCGACGAACTTCAGGCTCTACCAGAGCTTCGACCGGATGATGCAGTTCCCGAAGGTGAGCTTCCTCTCACCGGTCGTCGTCGTCGCCGGTCTCTGCGCGGCGCTCGTCAACACGACGTTCGCCGAGTGGTACTGCAAGCTCTTCATGACGTGGTCGAGCTACCACTTCTGCGCCCAGAGCAAGGGGATCGCCCTCCTCTACGCGCGGCGCCTCGGGGTCCAGGTGGACCCGATCACCCGGTGGCTCATCGTCATCGCGACGCACACGCCGTTCCTCTACCCGACGATCAACTCGGAGACGTTCCCGAACCTCGGGCCCTTCTACTCGGTGACGATCCCCCGAGGACTCCCGTGGTTCTCGTTCGCGGGGGGCTTCCACTTCAGTCCGATCGGTCTCCCCGACGCCTGGGCACCGACCGTCCAGACGATCGCGATCAGCATCTACTACGCGGGCCTCGCCGCGATCGGCCTCCTCGTCCTGAGGACCCTCGTCCAGCAGAAGCGGCTCCTCCCCTTCGCGGTCCTGACGCCGATCTTCGCGCAGACGCTCTGGTTCGGCCCGTGGGGCGCCGGCTCGCGCGCGTTCAACGAGTTCGTGCCCTTCTTCCACAGCCTCCAGTACATGATCATCGCCTGGCTGTTCCAGCTGAAGGAGGACAGCGCCCAGGCAGGCTTCCTGCCCTCGCTGGACACGGTGATCTGGGGGACCGTGAAATGGTTCGCCTTCATCGTCGCGGGCGGAATCCTCCTCTTCGTGATCTGGCCGTGGGCGCTCAACGTTCGCGGCTACTCGGAGCTCCATGCGCTCGCCTGCGTGAACGCGGCGATCCAGATCCACCACTTCTTCGTGGACGGAGTCATCTGGAAGATCCGGGACCCCCGCACTAGGGCGATGTTAGGGGGCAACCTCCTGGACCTGGCAGGAATCGACCGAATCCGGACAATAGTTCCGACGTGACGAGAAAAGGTCAAGCGGGCCTTGCACTGACCCACGTTCGAGGCAGGGCTTAGGGCGAGGACGTCGCGCGCCCCCGTTTGCACCCTCGCAGGTCTGGGAGTGGTCATGGAAAGGGTCCGGAGGCAGAGCGGCCTCACGTTCCTCGAAGTCATGGTCGCGGCGTCGTTGCTCGCCGTGGTCATGCTCGCGGTGGTCTCCGCCGCGGCGACGGGGCAGACGAGCGTCCGCGAGACCAGCGAGCAGACGGCCGCCATGAACGCCGCTCGCAACAAGATGGAAGAGCTCCTCCAGGCCGACTGGCAGACGGTGCTCCTCCCGTACTACAAGAACTACCTCAACAAGACCCACGCCCCGGGCGCCACGAACCCGCCGAACTTCTTCGGCGTCGCGATCCCGGGCGAGCCGCCGGTCTTCGACCCCGTCCGCGGGGCGCCGTTCCCTTACCCCGACCCGGTCAACTCGCGCGTCCCCGCGAACCGCTGCGGAGAGATCGTCGTCCGCGAGCCGCTCGCCGGCGAGTGCCCGGGCTACCGGGGCGGAGGCACGCACTTCCCGCAGGCGCCGTTCCCCGGGGCCGCCAACGTCCCGATGCCGCCCAACCCGGCGGCGCCGACGATGCTCGTCCTCATCGTCACCGTCGATCTGAACACGCCGCCGCCGACGTTCCCCTGGGCACGTCCGACCGGCGGTAGCCAGAGCCAGAAGCGGTTCGGCGTGAGGGGCGGCGCCGCTCCTCCCCGCGTCCAGCTCAGAAGCATGAGGTCGTTCCTATGAGATCCAGGCACATCCGTCTCCGCCGTGGTCTCACGCTCCTCGAGGTGATCATCACGGCCGGCATCTTCTCGGCGCTCATCGTGATGGTCCTCTCGACGCTCGGCTCGACGACCGGCACGATCAGCCTCCAGTCATCGAAGATCGCGACGACGCGGCAGGGCGAGGAGGCCGTCCAGAAGCTCCGCGAGCTCATGTCCGAGTCGAAGTCGCCGTGGGCATCCTCCGCGCGACTGAACTCGAACCCGGCCGCGCCGCTCCGCGTGTTCACGGTGCCCTCGGGCTGGCCCGCGAACCAGTTCACGGACGTGATCATGTTCCCGCGGGCGACCGACTACAACGTCCTCGGCGGGCCCTTCTACATCGACCCGCAGTTCGACCAGCTGTGGGTCGTCGCGCCCGCCGACGGCGGCGAGCTGAACGTCTACCGCGCGAACGCCCCGAGCTACACGGTCGACCCGACCGGCCACCCGTACGTCATCCAATCCGTGGGCGCGTCCCAGATCTCGCTTCGCTCGACGACGCTCGGACTGAGCTACACGGTCGACCGGACGACCCCGTACATCCGCCTCTACCGCGCCCCGCGCATGATCCCGGGCCGCGGCCCTAGCTTCACCGCGACGGACGAGGCCGGACGCTACGTCCCGCTCGACCCGACCGTGAGCCCACCCGCGACGGGGATCGCCTTCACGCTCTCCCTGCCGCAGGAGGTCCGCGACGAGGCAGTCGCGGGCGACGGTTCGCCGGTCGTCGCGCGCGCGACGATCTCGACGACGGTGCGCCCGCGGAACAACGGCGCCCAGATCGGGTCGG
>CAZYLP010000570.1:2734-5778 GCA_964648345.1 uncultured Planctomycetota bacterium | reverse complement strand
GGTGACGGGCGGGCTCGCGGCGGATGTGGGCCTCCTCGCGGCGCTCCGCGAGGAGGCCAAGCGCTCCCGGGCGTCCCTCGAGTTCGTCGCGCCGCCGGACGCCGTGCTCGCGGGCGCGCTCGGCGCCGCGCTCTGGGGCGAGTACCGCGCGAGCAAGCTCGGCGCCCTCGGCGCCGCCCTGGCCTGAGCGGCCCCGCTAGGACTCGGCGACCCCCTCGAGCCGTGCCACGTCGAGCACGGTGATCGTGTCGCCGCGCTGGGCGATGAGGTTCTCCTCCCGGAAGCTGCGGAGGGTCCGGGCGAGGACCTCGCGGACGGTTCCGAGCCGGTGGGCGAGCTCCTCCTGCGAGGCGCCGAGGACGAGGACCGCGCTCTCGTGGCGCTCGTCCGGGGCGCGGCCGGCGATGGACTCGAGCAGGAAGCTCGCGACGCGGCTCCTCACGCTCCTCAGGCACACGCTCGCCGAGCGGCAGGTGGAGCGGCGGAGCCGCCCCGCGAGGTGGCGGGCGATCCCGAGCCCGACCTCGGGGTGCTGGAGCACCGTCTCGCGGATGAGCGGCGTCGGGAAGACGAGGAGGGTCGAGTCCTCGCGCGCCTGGACGGTCGCCGGGTAAGCGCCCCCGTCGAGGGCGGAGACGAGCGCGACGACCGCGCCGCGCGGGCACGTCTCGAGGATCTGGATCCGACCGTCGGGCGACGCCTTCACGACGTTGGCCGAGCCCGTGGCGACGATCCAGAAGCCGGTGCAGGGCTCGCCCTCGCGGAACAGGATCGCCCCCTTCGTCGCCGCGCGCTCGATCGAGCGCGACGCCAGCCGCTCGAGGGCGGAGCCGGGGAGGCCGGACAGGAACGGGACCGCCGCGAGCGTACGGCGCGTGAGGTCCGCATCGAACGAGCGGGGCATGGAGTGGCGCGTGCAAATTCGCGGCCGCACGGTACGCCGTCTGCAACATCAGGCACGGCTCAGGACACCGGGCCGCAGGCGACCTCGATCTCGATCGAGGCAGCCCATTGATCGAGGCGGCCCCCCGCCGCCTCTGGGTGTGGCGCGGACGAGGTGTTCCCATTGTTGCATCTCGTCCGCGCATCCCTCGTGAGACACTCGCCCCCGAGGCCCTGCGATGAGCGCGCGTCACATCCTCACGATCCTCGCCGTCCCGGACGTGGCCCGCGCGGCCGCGTTCTACGAGCGGGCCTTCGGCTGGGGGCGCGCGGTGGACGCCCCCGTGTACGTCGAGCTGGCGATGGCCTCGGGCGGGCGGCTCGGCGTCTACGAGCGGCGCTCGTTCGGGCGCAACACCGGGGAGGTCCCGCACGAGATCCCTGCGGGGGCGCTCGCTCCCTGCGAGCTCTACTTCCACGTCGACGACCTCGACCTGGCCATCGAGCGACTCCGGGCGGCGGGAGCACGCGAGCTCTCCCCCCGGATGCGCCGTGACTGGGGGGACGAGGCCGCCTACTTCGCGGACCCCTTCGGAAACGTCGTCGTGGTGGCGCGCGCGGCGGCTCCCTGACGCCGCTTCGGGCGTGGCGGACGTGATCCACGGTGTTCCAGTACGGGACACCGGACGGCTCCCAAGGACCGCGAACAGGCCCGCGGCCTCGTCCGGTCCGCCAGTTGAGAGGGGGTGGTCGAGGGGCCCAGACCACCATGAGACGGATCGCTCTTGTCGCCGCCGCCGCCGCCATCGTCCTCCTCGCCGTCGCGCTCGGTCAGGACAAGCCGGGCGCGGACAAACCCGCGGCGAAGCCCGCGGACGGGGCGACGAGCTTCAAGGTCAACTGCGCGTTTTGTCATGGCGAGCAGGGCAAGGGCGACGGCCCCGCGGCCTACCTGATCTTCCCGAAGCCGCGGAACTTCACGCGCGGCATGTTCAAGGTCCGCTCGACGCACCAGGGCGAGCTCCCGTCCGACGACGACATCCTCCGCGTGATCACGGACGGGATGCCTGGCTCCGCGATGCTCGCGTGGAAGTGGATGCCCGAGGCGGAGCGCCGCGCCCTCGTCCAGGAGGTGAAGCGGCTCTCGGTCGGGCTCGACGACGACGACCAGCCGTTCAACTGGTTCGACAAGCGCCCGAAGGGGAAGCCGATCGAGGTCGCGGCCGAGCCGGCGGTGACGGAGAAGACGATCGCCCTGGGCAAGAAGACCTACTTCCGTCTCGAGTGCCAGAAGTGCCACGGTGGCGAAGGTCGGGGCGACGGCCCCTCCGCGGTCGGCCTCAAGGACGACTGGGGCGACCCGATCTGGCCGCGCGACTTCACGACGGGGCTCTTCAAGGGCGGGAGCACGAACAAGGACCTCTACCTGAGGATCGCCTCGGGCATCGAGGGGACGCCCATGCCCGCGTTCGGGAAGGACCTCCTGAGCGACGAGGAGCGGTGGGCGCTCGTCCACTTCGTGCGCTCGCTGACGGCGCGGCCGACGGACGAGCCGGCGGTCCAGGCCGTCGCGACGGAACTCGTCGCGAAGAAGGTGGAGGCGCTTCCCGCGACGCCGGAGGACCCGCGATGGAACGCGGTCGCCTCGGTGCAGGTCCCGCTCATCCAGCTCTACCAGAAGGGCAAGGCGCCGACCGTCGTCACGGTCCGCGCGGCCCACGACGGCAAGACGATCTCCTTCCTGCTCGACTGGGCCGACCCGTCGCGGAACGCCGAGGTGCTCAGGGTCCAGGACTTCCGCGACGGGGCGGCCATCCAGTTCGGCGTGAAGGGGCCGACGACGCCCCTCATGGGCGCGAAGGGGATGCCCGTCAACCTCTGGCACTGGAAGTCGGACTGGCAGGCGGACCTCGGGAGCTTCTCGGACGTCGAGAAGGCCTATCCGGGGATGCAGGCCGACATGTACCCGCAGACGAAGGGCGACGAGACGCTCTCGCACAAGCAGGCGCCGCCGAGCGCCGTCTCCACGGACGAGACGTTCATCACCGCGAAGGCGGCGGGGAACCCGGCGGCGCAGCAGCGCCGGACGAGCCCGGTCGAGGACCTCACCGCCGTCGGCTTCGGGACGCTCACGACCCAGCCCGCCGCGCAGCAGAACGTCC
>CAZYLP010000570.1:0-2712 GCA_964648345.1 uncultured Planctomycetota bacterium | reverse complement strand
GGGGAGCGGCCTCTGGATCGGCGGCCACTGGCGGGTCGTCTTCACGCGCTCGATGCAGTCGGCCGAGGCGGACGACGCGAAGTTCGAGGCGCGCGGCGAGGCGACGGTCAGCTTCGCGGTCTGGGACGGCGCGCTCCGCGACCGCGACGGCCAGAAGAGCGTGACGACGTGGTACCGCCTGCGGATCGAGTGACCCAGTGAGAGTCGAGGTCGACCGAGAGCTCCTCGATCAGGTCGCCGCGCGGGACCTCCACGCGCTCGAGGGGACGCCACTCGCCGTGCGGCACCGGATCGCGGCGAACGTGCTCTACCGCGAGCGCGACGAGGCGAAGCGGGAGGAGGGCTTCGCGCGCCTGAACCTCCAGCTCTTCGAGCACCGCGGTCACGCGGACGCGGTCCACGAGGCGTTCCGCGAGGCGCCGCGCGCGGCCCGCGCGCTCGAGAAGGTCCTCGTCCTCAAGGCCAGCCAGCGGCGCGACGAGGACGTGGACCTCGTGCCCGGCGAGACGACGACGCTGAGGATGCGCCTCACCGCGGACCGTTTCGCGGAGGGCTCGGGGCTGCGAGCCTACCTCGCCCGCCAGCTCGTCCAGGTGGGAGACCTCCTCGATCCGGCGTTCGGCTACGTGCGCACGGAGCGCCTCGCGGCGAACCCGACCGAGGACGGCCTCCTCCGCGACCGCTATCGGCTCTTCTGGGAGCTCACCGTCCTCGGACGGCTCGGCGCGACGCCCGAGAGGGAGCGCGAGGAGCGCCGACTCCGGGGCGAGCTCGACGCGCTCTATGCGCGACTCCCGGCCGCCTCTCGCGTGAGCATCTTCGAGCGCTTCACCCGCGGGCCGCGGCCCGCGCACGCGGAGCTTCTCGCGGTCGCTCGCGACCTCGCGAAACTCTGCGCGCTCGCGGGCGTGGCCCACGACCCGGCCGCCTCGGGCCCGCACCTCGGTGGAGCGTGCCCCCTCTGCGGTTTCCCGACTCACGCCTGGCGCTCGACGCCGCTGGCACCCCCGGTGCTTCGCGACGTCTTGCGGGATTTCCCGCGGTGGGAGCCCGAGCGAGGCCTCTGCGACCGCTGCGCCGACCTCTACGACCTCCGTCACCCCGAAGCCTGGGCCGTCGCCAACTAGGAGCGATGCACATGGACCTCTCTCGCCGTGACTTCCTGATCTGGAGCGCCGCGGTGAGCGGTACGGTCCTCGGACCCAAGCTCCAGCTGTGGGCGCTCGAGCCCGTGGACGTGCCGAACCCGCTCGAGCACTACCCCTCGCGCGACTGGGAGCAGGTCTACCGCGACCAGTACAAGTACGACTCCACGTTCACGTGGATCTGCTCGCCCAACTGCACGCACGAGTGCCGCTTCCTCGCGGTCGTCCGCAACGGCGTCTTCGTGCGCGGCGAGCAGAACTACGACGGCGCGCGGATCGGCGACATCTACGGGAACAAGGCGACCGCGAACTGGAACCCGCGCGGCTGCTCGAACGGCTTCACGTTCCAGCGGCGCGTCTACGGCCCGCACCGCCTCCGCTACCCGATCGTCCGCAAGGGCTGGAAGCGATGGGCCGACGAGGGCTTCCCGGACCTCACGCCCGAGAAGCGCAAGGGCTACAAGTTCGACGACCGCGGCAACGACGAGTTCGTCCGCGTCTCGTGGGACGAGGCGTTCGACTACGTCGCGCGCGGCATGATCGCGGTCGCGCGCCGCTACTCGGGCGAGGAGGGCAAGAAGCGCCTCGTCGAGCAGGGCGTCCAGCCCGAGATGCTCATGCACTGGGAGGGCGCGGGTACGCGCACCTTCAAGCTCCGCGGCGGCATGGGGCTCACGGGCGTCCTCGGCAAGTACGGGATGTACCGGAACGCGAACCTCATGGCGCTCCTCGACCACCACGTGCGCCACCCCGCGAAGCACGACGACTGCAAGGGCGCGCGCGTCTGGTCGAACTACACCTGGCACGGCGACCAGGCCCCGGGGCACCCCTTCGTGCACGGGCTCCAGGCCGCCGACTGCGACTTCAACGACATGCGCTTCACGAAGCTCCACATCCAGATGGGGAAGAACCTCATCGAGAACAAGCGCGCGGACAACCACTTCTTCGTCGAGAGCATGGAGCGCGGCGCGAAGATCGTCGTCATCTCGCCCGAGTACTCGCCGCCCGCGACGAAGGCCGACTACTGGATCCCGATCCGGCCCATGACGGACACGGCGCTCCTCCTCGGGATCACGAAGCTGCTCATCGACCAGAAGAAGTACGACGAGAGCTTCATGAAGAAGTTCACCGACTTCCCGCTCCTCGTCCGCACGGACACGCTCAAGCGCCTCTCGGCGGCCGACGTGTTCGAGGGCTACAAGCCGTTCGACATCCTCTCCGGGCCGAGCGGGAAGTACCAGGGCTTCACGAAGGAGCAGCGCGCGCGGATCCCGGACTACGTCGTCTGGGACAAGAAGACCGGGAAGCCCCAGCCGATCTCCCGCGACGACGTGGGCGAGACGCTCGCGGCGCGCGGGCTCGACCCGGTCCTCGAGGGCAAGTTCAGCGTCAAGCTCGTGGGCGGCGCGACCGTCGAGGTCATGACGCTCTTCGAGGCCTACAAGAAGCACCTCGCCGACTACGACCTCGACACCGTGTGCGAGATCACGAAGGCGCCCAAGGAGCTCATCCAGCGCCTGACGGACGACATCGCGACGACGCGACCGGTCGCGATCCACCAGGGCGA
>CAZYLP010000569.1:0-5785 GCA_964648345.1 uncultured Planctomycetota bacterium | reverse complement strand
CGGTCCCCGAGAACGTCACGTAGCCGGGCTTCTCGATGAAGATGTCGTGCTTCTGACCGCCATCGAGACCGCGAAGCTCGAAGGCACCGCCCGCGTCCGTGAGCGCCTGGGCGATGCGCGTCCGCACCGTCGCGCCCACGATGACGCCGCCGTTCGAGTCCCGCACGAGCCCGCGCACCGGCGGGATCGCGGGGCCGCCGTCGAAGATGAGCGGCGTCATCGAGCTCATGCGCGTGCCCTCGTCGAGCTTGGCCGCGGCCCAGTTCGTGAGCCGCTTGCCGTCGCCCGCGCGGACGCGGTACATGCCCGACTGGAGGTCCTCGATGACGTAGGCGCCGTCCTGGCCGACCGTGATGCTCCGGTGGTCGATCGTCGTCGTCGGGTTCTGCGCGTCGCCGCGGACCCACTCGATGTCGAACGTGAGGACGATCGGCTCGCGCTGGACCTGGAGGTCGGGCGGGAGCTGGACCTTCCCGATGATCGCGGCCGCCGCCTCGAGGAGGAGGTCCACGTTGCCGCTCTCCTGGTTCTCGACGACCGTCGGGTACTGGAGCTCGGAGGCCACGTAGCCCGGCGCCTGGGCGAGCACGGAGTACTTGCCCGGAGCGAGCTCGACCTTGAAGCGGCCCGAGCCGTCGTAGGAGACGAACGCCGAGCTCAGAAGGATCGTCTCGCCACCGTTCGGGTCCTTCACGAGGAGCTCGGCCGTCCCCGGAGCCTGACCGCGCGCGTCGTGGATGTAGCCCACGAGGAAACCCGTCGTGGCCGCCGCGAAGCGCACGTCCACGCGCGCGGGCTTCGGGTCGCAGGAGAAGGTCGCGGCCTGGGGGTACTTCGGATGCCGGACGGTGCCCGTGACCTTGCCCGCGTCCGCGGCGACCGGATCGAGCGCGGCCTCGCCCAGCTTGTTCGTCGGACGCGCGGTGAGGGCGCCCTTCTTGGTCGAGGCCTCGACGACCGCCCCGACCACGGGCTGATTGTCGGCGCCGCGGACGACGATGATCGGACCGCCACCCGGACCCGGGACGACCTTCGGCTGCGACGCGCGCGGAGGCGCCGTGTTGACGATCGTCGGCTGGCCGTGGCCGGGCGGAGGTGGCTGCGTCCCCTTGGGACCGACCGGCACCGGCGGCCTGGGCGGCGCGACCGGCGGGAGCGTCGGCTTCGGGAGCGCCGTCGGCGGGGGCACGTTGAGCTGGGTCTTCGGGACGTTCGTGTTCGGAGTGGTCGGCACGCTCGGCGTCGTCGGCTTGGGCCGCCCCGAGGAGCTGTCCTCCTGGATGAGCGCGAAGCCGCCGATGAGGGCGACGACGACACCCAGACCCGCTGCGCCCAGTGCGATGTTCTTCCCGCTCAAGTGCGGTTCTCCCGGCCCGCCCTGGGCCCGTGCAGACGATTCTACCTGCGCCATCCTGAGACGGTCAGGAGAACCACGGGTTCAGAGGGGACGAGGAGACCCGGCCCGCCCGCGCCCCGGCGACGGGGTGGTCGCCGCCGGAGCGCGTGCGGGCTCGAGAGAGTCAGCGCGGAGAACTGACGGAAGTCCGGCAGCCGGGTTCAGCCGTTCGGCTTGTCGTTCTTCTCGTTGTTCTCGTTCTTCTCGTTCGAAGTGGGCTTGGCCGGCTTCTTCACCGACTTCGTCACCTTCTTGATCGCCTTGGCCGGCTTCTTCTCGGGCGCGACCTTCTTCGCCTTGGGCGCCTTCGGGGCGGGCTTGGCCGGCTTCGTCGTCTTCTTGGCCGTCGCCTTCTTGGCCGTCGCCTTCTTGGCCGTCGCCTTCTTGGCCTTCTTCACCTTCTTGGCGGTCTTCGTGTTCTTCGCCGGCTTGGCGGGCTTCTTGTCCTTCGCCTTGGTCGTCTTCTTCGGCGTGGCCGCAGCGACCGCGACGGGCGGCTCGTTCGACGAGCCGTCGGCGAACGCGGCCTGGGCTCCGCCGACGAGGAGCGAGAGTGCGAGCGGGATCGAGTAGAGGGCCTTCGTCAGATGACTGGTCACCATGTGGAGTTCCTGTTCTGTGTGAGTTCGAGTTCTGTCGCCGGTGCCCGTTGCACCGATCGCGCGGCCCCCATGAACAAGAACCTTGCCGCGGCGCGGCGCGGCCGCGCGGGCGAATCTGCTTCTCGATTCCTTCTCGCTCGGATCGCGCGAAGTCGTCCGACCCGCGTCCGCGCGCGCTCGATGCGAACCACGCGCGATCGTCTCAGCGCGTGCGCGTCGCGCACTCAGCGCGCGCGGCGAGGCGCTCGACGCTTCGTGGGGTCCGCGTACTTCCTGAGCTGCTTCAAGGCGACCTCGAAGTCGTGCGGCAGCGGAGCCGTGACCTCGACGTCGTGTCCTGCCGGCGAGCGGAACGCGATCTTCGCCGCGTGGAGCGAGAGCCGTCCGAGGAGCGGGTTCTCCTTGTCGCCCTTCGCGCGGTAGCCCGGCTTGATCTTCGAGAGGAGGATCGACTCGGTGCCGCCGTAGATCGGATCGACGGCGAGCGGGAATCCGACCGCCTCGAGGTGCACGCGGATCTGATGCTGCCGCCCCGTCTCGGGCTTCACGCGGAGGAGCGTGAAGCCCCGGAACCGCTCCTCGACCGACCAGGTCGTGCGCGCGGGCTTGGCCTCGCGGCCGCCGACTCGCTGGCGGCGCTCGCCGCTCCTCCCTGCCGGCCCGATCGGAAGATCGATCTCGCCCGACTCCTGCTCCTCGCCGGGCACTCCCTGCACGAGGGCGAGATACTCCTTGGCGATCACGCGCTCCTCGAACTGCTCGGAGAGGGAGCGGAGAGCGTCCCGGTCCTTCGCGATCACGACGACGCCCGAGGTCTCCTTGTCGATCCGGTGGACGACGCGCGGGCGCGGCGGCTTCTCCGCCTTCTTCATCAAGTGATGGAGGACGGCTCCGAGGAAGGGCGCGTCGAGCTGACCGCGCTCGGCGATCACGGCGGTGCCCGCGGGCTTCAGGCACGCGAGGCAGCGCTCGTCCTCGTAGAGCACGGAGAAGCCCTCGAGGGGCGCCGGCTTGAAGCGGACGATCCCCTCCTCCTCGTCGTCCGGGACCTCGACCTCGACCACGTCGCCCGGGTGGAGGACGCGGTCCTCCGCGGCCTCGCGATCGTTCACGGCGGCACCGCCCGCGCGGATCACTTTCTTCAAGCCGCTCGTCGAGACATCGAAGAGCCGCTCGGAGAGGAACTCGAGGAGGGTGAGGCCGTCGTCGTCGTCGCGGACGCGGTGGCGCATGAGAGAATGGATCCTAACAGGAGCTCCCGTGGACCGTTTCACGCGGCACATCTTCATCTGCACGAACGAGCGCAAGCCCGACGATCCGCGCGGCTGCTGCCACAAGGCGGGCTCGGAGGCCGTCGTCGAGGCCTTCAAGTCCGAGCTCGCGAAGCGCGGCCTCAAGGGGAAGTTCCGCGCGAACAAGGCCGGGTGTCTCGACCAGTGCGACAAGGGAGTCTCCTGCGTCGTCTACCCCGAGGGCGTCTGGTATGGCGGCGTGACGGCGGGAGACGTGAACGAGATCATCGAGAAGCACCTGATCGGCGGCCAGCCGGTCGAGCGGCTCCGCGTGAAGTACGCGCCCAAGCTCGGGCCGGAAGTTCAAGGGTTCGGCTTCGCATAGACGGAGAAGCGATTCACTTCGTCGCGATGATGTCAGAGTCGTCGACGAGGACCTCGACGACGTCGAGCTCCGCGACGACGATCGCAGCGCCGAGGACCTCCGCAACCGATGGTGTGGTCCGACCCTCATCGCCGGAGACGAGCTCCTTGATGTAGGTCCCGGACTCCGTCGTCAGCTCGAGCTCGACCTCCCGCTCTCCGAGCCGCTTCGCGGAGAGAGCGAGGACGTGGCGCGGCCGGACCTTGTCGGCGCGCGACTTCACGCGCTGAGGCGTGCGCTGCTGGATCGGGACGCCCGTGAGACGGGAGGCGAGGAGCTCGATGCGCGAAGGATCGATCGGCTGCTCCGCGCGGCAGAGAGCGCGGTAACGCTTCGACGGGTCGAGCGTCTTGAGCCTCGCGACGAGCTCGGCCTCCACTTCACGGAGCGGAGAGACGAGCTCGACGCCCGGCTCGGGGACGAGCGAGCCGACCTCGACGGTCGTCCGTCTCCGCGGCGAGACGACCTCGAGCACGAACGGCCGCCCTCCTCCGAGCATGCACACGTCCGCGTCTTCGCGGCCCATGCCGTGGAGGAGCGGCTCGCCCCACGCACGGAAGGCGCGCGCGACCGGGTCGTCGATCTTCTCCTCGACGCTCCCCTCCTTCGCACGGCCCTTCCCGCCGCACTTCTTGCAGCCTCGCCCGCCGCACGAGCGGCAGTGCCAGCGCGTCTGGGGGAGGCCGCGCTCGAGCTTCCTGTAGCGTCCGTAGAGGAAGATCGGACGGCTCCGCACCTCGAGCTTCGCGGAGCGCGGATCGAACACGAACGTCACGTCCGCGCGGACGAGATCGACCGTCCGCTCGGGCCAGCGCGCGCCGAGAGCCGTGCCCGCGACGCGCTTCACGGTCGCGCGCCAGCGGTCGAGCCACCCCGAACGAGCGAGCGCTTCGTCCTCGAAGTGGAGCCCGAGGCAGAAGGAGCGGAACTCGAGACCCTCGCGCTCGACGCGCTCGACGACGCGGCGCTCGAGGTCGCGCGCCACGTCCTCCGGCGGCGTCTCGCTCACTCAGCCGCCGAAGAGGCGGCCGAAGAGCCCCTTCGAGCTCTCGCCCTTGGGCTTGCCGTCGGCGTCCACGGGCGGCGCCGCGGGGGAGCGGCCGCTCGGGCGGTCGGGGCCGAGAGCGTCGTCGATCGCCTTCGCGAGCTCGCTCGCCTTCTGCTGGCGCTTGTCCGGATCCTTCGCGAGCGCCTTGAGGCAGATCGGCTCGAGCACGGCCATGGTGCCCGGGAAGACCTTCGTCGGCGGCTCGGGCGCCTTCTCGAGGACCTGCTTGATCGTGTCCACGGGGTTCTTCCCCTTGAAGGGAGGACGGCCCGTCATGACCTCGTAGAGGATCGCTCCGAGCGCGTAGATGTCGGCGCGCCCGTCGATCGAGTTCGGGTCGCCGCCCGCCTGCTCGGGCGCCATGTAGCTCGGCGTCCCGAGGAACGCGCCGACCTGCGTGAGCTGCTCCATCTCGCGGAGCGTGTCCTGGTCGATCGTCTTCGCGAGCCCGAAGTCGAGGATCTTCGGGATCGGGTTCTCCGGGTCCTCGCTCTCGTCGAGCATGATGTTCTGGGGTTTGAGGTCCCGGTGGATGATCCCGATGTCGTGCGCGAAGCCGATCGCGCGCGCGAGCTGCGCGACGACGCGCGCGCCCTTGTCCATCGGGAACTTCCCGCTCGTGAGGGCTTCCTTGAAGGAGCGGCCCTGGACGCACTCCATGGTGAACCAGGCGAGCTCGGCGTTCTCGTCGTGCTCGGCGAGGAAGACCTGGACGATGTTCTGGCGGTAAGGGTTGTTCTTGCCGAGCTTCGCCAGGGCGTCGCGCGCCTCGCGGACGAAGCGCTCGCGCTCCTCTTTCCTGGCGGCGGCGCCGCGGAGGATGACCTTGAGCGCGACCTTGCGGCCCATGGGCATCTGGGTCGCCATGTAGACGGCGCCCATGCCGACGCGGCCGAGCACCTTCTCGCACTTGTGGCCGCGCCACTCGATGCCGAGGAGGCAGGCCGGGTCGTTGTCGGTGGAGGGCTTTCTCTGCCCGGTCCCGGTCGTGCCCGAGAGGCTCACCTGGCGGGGCATCGAGCTCGGCGTCGGCGAGGGTGAAGGCGACGACGAGAGGCCCATGCCGCGCGCGAGCGTGCCCTG
>CAZYLP010000568.1:0-5791 GCA_964648345.1 uncultured Planctomycetota bacterium | reverse complement strand
TCCGCCTCGTCGGGCCGAGCCCGATCCGGTGCCCGTGGTGTTGAGCCTCAGATCCCCATCCCGCCCTCGAAGCGATCTCTCGTCCGCGACTTCGCCTGGGCGATCTGGCTGCCGGGAGGGACGCTCCGGGTGAGCCAGACGTTCCCGCCTATGCACGAGCCCCGGCCGATCGTGATGCGGCCGAGGATCGTCGCGCCGGCGTAGATGATCACGTCGTCCTCGCCGTGGACGCGATTCAGACGGACGAGCGGCGTCCGGCCGATCGAAGCCGCGTTGTCGGTGAAGAAGGCGGCCATCGGTCACTCTCCGCCTTTCGACACGCGCTCGAGCCACTCCGTGCGCCAGAAGTAGAAGCACATCCGGTCGCACCCTCGCGTGCTCGCGAGATGGGAGCCGTCGCAGAACGCGCCCTCGAGGAGGACGAGGTTGCGGGCGTCGAGCATCCGCCAGCGCGCCTCGTCGAAGAAGTGGCGGACGATGCGGACGACGCGCAGGGTCCGACCGCAGTAGTCGTACATGCCGCTCACGAACGCGCAGCCCGAGAGGGCGCCGCGCTCGTCGAGGGTGCTCTTTATGAAGTCGGCGGAGCGGACGCGGACGAGATCGCCCACCTCGAGGTCGGACGGCTCGGCGGTCGTCCGGCGCACCGCGAGACGTCCCGCACCCTCGCGTGAGAGCGAATGAGCGAATCTCCTCAGGAGACCTCTCGCCCCGCGAAGGAGGTACGAGCCCAAGGGCTCCTCGATGCTCGACGGCGGCTCGAGGGACTCCTGGAGCTGACACTCCTTCGGACTCGTTTCGGCCATCGACTTCTCCCGGCGAGCTTCGATGGAGCAAGTGAAGGTCCGGTCGCGCCGCGAAACTTTTAAGACCCCTTCATGCGAGGTCGCTCAGCGCGACGAGAGTCCCGTCGCCGAGGAGGAGCACGATCACCCGATCGAGGAGCGCGACCGACCACCTCCGGATGTCTCCGACTCCAGCGAGCGCGCCCACGTCGTGCTGCCAGAGGACCTCCCCGGTCGCGCGGCACGCCGCGACGGCCGGCGGTTGCGTGGTCCCGCGAGCGCCCACGATCACATCGCGCGCGATCGCGAGTGGCATCGTGTCGCCCACGACGAGCGGGAGCCCGCGCACCGTGCCCTCGGAGCGGTCGATCGCGACGGCGCGCGACAGGTGACCGCTGCCCGGCCCCTCGCTGACCACGAGGAGCGCGGGCGCGAGCGCGCGCGCCTGCCGGAGGCCCTCGACCTGGAGGCGCGACTTCCCCTTCGAGTCGCGGAACACGACCGACGCCTCGCCAGGACGCTGAGGGATGTCCGTCTCGAGCGACGCGCTCCCCTTGCCGTCGGCGCGGAGATCGCGCCCCACATGCCGCGAACGCCAGAGCTCGGCGCCCGTCTCCCCGTCGAGTGCGCGGATGCCGCCGTAGGTGTGCACGAAGACGAGACCGCCCGCGATCGCGAGCTCCGACCGCGCGAGCCCGTCGTGCGTGCCGGGGACGGGCGCCTTCCAGAACGGGCGCTCCTCGCCCACGGCGACCTTGTAGGCGCGGAGCTCGTCGCCGTCCGTCGCGTAGAGAACGCCCCCCGAGAGGAACACGGCCCTCGCCGGCACGTCGATCTCGGAGAGCTTCTCGCCGGTCGCGAGCGCGAAGCGCCAGGCCTGCCGGCCGCTCGCGACGAGGAGGTGGCCCTCGTGGATCTCCATGTGCGGCTTCCAGCGGTTCGCGGGCCGCGTCTGATCGGGCCACTTCCACTGCCAGACGACCTCGCCGCCGTCGAGGTCGCGCACCTGGACGCCCGAGCGCGTCCAGACGACGACTCCCTGCGGGCTCGCGAGGAGCCGCGTCCCGGTCGCGTTGTCCTCCGGCACCGCGCGCAGGCGCCGCTTCCAGAGAGCGCGCGGCTTCGCGACGACGGGCTCGACGTCCGCGAAGCCCGTCCGGCCCGCGTCGCCCTCGCGGTGCGTCCACGCGGGGTACTTCGCGAGCGCTTCCTGGACCGCGACGCTCCCGGGCACCGAGCGGAGGAGACGCGCTCCCTCGGCGCGGCGGCCTTCGCGCACGAGGAGCTCGGCGACGCGCACGCACGCCGCCGGGTCGCCCCCGGCGGCTTCGCGCTCGAGACGCCTCCTGGCCTCGTCGGTCACGAGGCCGATGCTAACGAACTCAGGGGAGGAGGTAAGCGAGCACGTCCTTCACGCGCGTACTCCACGAGGCCTCGTCGAGCGTGCCGTTTGCGGCCTCCGAGTACTTCATGTCGCCGCCCTGCGTGAAGCCGAGCGCGAGCATCGCGTTCGCGGTGTCGCGCACGGACGCGAGGCGCGCCGGCGGTCCGTCGCTCGTGCCCTGGTCGATCCAGACGCGGAGCTTCGGCTTCACGGCCGTCTTCGCGACGTAGGCCTTCGTCTCGTCGTTGTTCCAGGTGAGCTCGGGGCTGATCGCCGCGACGAGCTTCACCTTGTCCTCGTGCGCCCACGCGAGCCGGAACGCGGCGAGGCCCGCGAGGCCGGTGCCGAGGATCCCCGTCGTCTCGGGGCCCGGCTTCGTGCGGTAGACGCGGTCGATCTCGGGCTTGAGCTCCTCGAACAGGAAGTGGCCGAAGTCCTCGAGCCGCCCTCCGACGCCGAGCGCGGGGTCGTAGGTCGGGGTGAACTCGTTCAGCTTCTGGAAGGTGCTGTCGATCGCGACGACGATGCACTCGGCGTGGCCGGACGCCGACTGCACGTCGGCCGCGCCGTCGAGGTCCACCGTCTTCCCCGTGGGCGACCGCGCCGCGTCGAACATGGTCTGCCCCTCGAGCGCGTAGATCACCGGGTAGCGGCGCGTCGCGTTCGCGGGGTCGTCGTAGCCGGGCGGCAGGTGCGCGAAGACGGTCCGCATGGGCCCCTTGAGGGCGCGCGGCGAGAAGTAGCCCAGGTCCTGCGTCGCCGACTTCGGCGGCAGGATCGTGTCGTCGGCCCAGTGGAAGACGTTCGCGAAGACCTTCGTCGGCCCGGCGCCGCAGACGGCGACCCGGTTCGGGAGCTCCTCGCCGAGCGGGCCCTTCTCGACCGAGCTCCAGCCGCCGCGCGAGACCTTGAAGGTGATCGTCGTCCCGGAGGCGATCGCGGCCGCGCCCGAGGTGATCGTCATGACGCCCGTCCACCGCGTGTTGCTCTGCTGGTCGCGCGTGAGCATGAACGCGTCCGCGCTCCACGCCCCCTTCCCGCTCACGTCGAGGTCGCACGCGACGAAGATCGGCCCCGAGGACCAGAACGGCGTGTTCACGTCGAACTCGAAGCTCGGCGGAGCGACGGGCGGCGGAGGAGGAGTCGGGAGAGGCGCGGGCGGAGGAGCCGTGCGCGAAGGAGGCGCGCTCGTGACCGTCCCCGGAGTCGTCGAGACGATCGGCCCGGGCGGGCTCGTGCGCGGAGGAGTGATCGTGATCGGCGGAGTCGTCCGCGCCGTGCTCGCCGTCTGCGACCTCGAGGCGCCGCTCTGGCCACAACCGAGCGCGCCTGCCACGAGCGCCGCAACGAGGAGCTGCTTCTTCGTGAACGTCATGCTTCCGCCCTCTCCGCGGCTTACTAGAGGCGGCTCTCGCTCGAACCGGACGTACTTCCGTATCCCCGAGCGACGCGCGAGTTTAACGAGCGCGGAGTCGAGGGGCGGAGCCCCTCGACTCGGGGATACGGAAGTACGTCCGGTTCTTCGAGACCCTGCCTCATCTCATCGCATGCGGCGCAAGCTCATCCTCGGGCTCCTCGCGATGCTCGCCCTCACCGCCTGCTCGGGCGGCGGGTCGAGCTCGAGCTTCCTTGCCGCTCCGAGCACCACGCCGCCGCGGGCTGCTCCCCGCACGAGTCCGCCGAGCCCCCGCACGACGCCCGGCACCGCACGGATCTCCACGCGGACCTTCGTGCCGGACTCCGCGCTCATAAAGACCACCGACACTCCGCAGGGCCCGCCCTGGTTCGTCGAGCGCGCTCTCGGGAAGCTCCGCTTCGAGCGGCCCGTCCACTTGACGCACGCGGGCGACGGCTCGGGGCGCGTCTTCGTCTCCGAGCTCCGCGGAGTCGTGTGGGCCGTCGCGGGCGTGACCTCGAGCGTCTTCCTCGACATCTCGAAGAAGGTCCACTTCGGGAACGAGGAGGGCCTCTTCGCCGTCGCCTTCCACCCGCTCTACGCGCAGAACGGCCGCGTCTACGTCGCCTACGCGACGGGCACGAGCTACACGGCGGGCGCGCCCGACCAGGTGCGCATCCGCGTCGCGCGCTTCCTGCGCTCGGCGACGAACCCTCTCGTCCTCGACCCCGCGAGCGAGGAGGTCCTCCTCGAGGCGCCGAAGAAGTACCGCAACCACAACGGCGGCCAGATCGCGTTCGGACCCGACGGTCACCTCTACGTCGGTCTCGGCGACGGCGGCTGCTGCGGCGACCCCGACCGGAACGCGCAGAACCTCGGCTCGCTCATGGGGAAGATCCTGCGCCTCGACGTGGACGGCGGCTCGCCCTACGCGATCCCCGCGGACAACCCTTTCGTCGCCACGCCGGGCGCGCGCGGCGAGGTGTGGGCCTACGGGCTCAGGAACCCCTGGCGGTTCTCCTTCGACCGTGCGACGGGCCGCCTCTGGGTCGGCGACGTGGGCCAGGACGGCTGGGAGGAGATCGACCTCGTCTCGAAGGGGAGCAACCACGGCTGGCCCGCCACGGAGGGCGACCACGTCCACGACGCTTCGGTCGGCGCTCCGGGCGCGAAGGCGCCGCTCATCGAGTACGACCACTCGATCGGCCACTGCGTGATCGGCGGCTTCGTCTACCAGGGCTCGAAGGTGCCGACGCTCCGCGGCCACTACGTCTTCGGCGACTTCGGGACCGGACAGATCTGGGCCTCGCGCTACGACGGGATCCGGATCACGGCGACGCTCCCCGTCGCGAACACGGTCGCGCCCTCGGTCTGCAGCTTCGGCGAGGACGAGGCCGGCGAGGTCTACGTCCTCTCTTACTCGACGGGCGGCATCTACAGGCTCGCCGAGCGGCCGGCGCCGACGAGCTTCCCGCAGACGCTCTCGGCGACGAAGCTCTTCTCGGACCTGAAGACGCAGGCGATGCGCAAGGAGACGGTCCCGCTCACCGTCGTGGAGCCGCTCTGGTCCGACCACGCGAAGAAGGAGCGGCACGCGCTCCTCCCGCGGCTCGACGGCGTCGCCTTCACGGCGTCGGACGGGTGGAGCTTCCCGGCGGACACGATCCTCGTGAAGCACTTCTCGCTCGAGACGGTGCGCGGCGATCCCAGGACCAGGAAGATCATCGAGACGCGCCTCCTCGTGAAGAACGCGGGCGAGTGGTCGGGCTACTCCTACGAGTGGGACGACCAGGGCCTCGACGGATGGCTGCTCCCCGATCGCAAGGAGCGGACGATCAGCGTCCTCGACTCGGGCTCGCCGGTTCTCCAGAAGTGGACCTACCCTTCGCGCACGGACTGCCTCCGCTGCCACACGGAGGCCGCAGGCTTCGTGCTCGGGCCGCAGACCGCGCAGACCTCCGCGAGCGAGCTCGCGCGTCTCGCCGCGTGGGGCTTCTTCGAGAAGCCGCTCCCCGCGCTCGCCGCGAGCGCGCCGCGGCTCGTCGCGCACGACGACCCGACGGCCTCCCTCGACGCACGCGCGCGGAGCTACCTCCACGCGAACTGTGCTCACTGCCACAGGCCTGGAGGCGGGACACCGGTCGACCTCGACCTCCGCTTCGAGACCGCGCTCTCCTCCATGAACATCGTCGGAGTGAAGCCTCAGGCGGGCGACTTCTTGATCCC
>CAZYLP010000567.1:0-5791 GCA_964648345.1 uncultured Planctomycetota bacterium | reverse complement strand
CGACGCCGCGGCGTCGGAAGGCGTGGCTCCCCGCGACCGCGCTCGTCCTCCTCGGCGCGGGGGCGGCGGCGCTCGCATGGACCGCCGCCAGGGAGACCGACCGCGCCGCTCCGGGCGGCGAGGCGCCCCCGGACGCCGGCACCGTCGAGGGCGCGGCGCGCATCGTCGCCTCGGGGGACGCGAGCGAGCGCGGCCGCGCGCTCGACACGCTCCGCCGCGCGACTGGCGACCGCGACACGGCGGCCGCGGCGGCCGCCGTGCTCGGCGCCTCGATCGCCGTCCTGCCCTCCTCCGTCGAGCTCCGCTACTGGCGCGTGCAGGGGCTCGTCACGCTCGGCGCGAGGATCCCGGTCGCCGACCTCGCCCTCCTCGTCTCTCACCCGGATCAGCTCGTCCGCGACCGCACCGCGGACCTCGCCTTCTCGCCCGGCCTCTCGGGCCTCGCGATCCCGCCCGAGCTCCGCGCGCACTGGCGGAAGCGGACCACGCCCGCGGCCGCGCGCCTCGCCGACGCGCTCGAGGCGGTCGAGGTCATCGCGCGCGACCTCGCGGAGCCCGAGGGGCGCTCGGCCTTCATCCCGGACTACCTCACGAACGTCAAGGTCGAGCCGCCGCGCGTCCGCGCGGAGAGGCAGCTCGGCGAGAGGAAGTCCGCCGACCTCTGGTTCCAGCTCATGTCCGCGCCGGGGATGCAGAAGGCGAGCCCGGCCGTCCTCGGCCCGCGGCTCCTCGAGCTCATGGGGGTGGTCGCCCGCGACGTCGTGCGGCACCGTCAGCTCGACGGCCTGGGGAACGACCTCGAGTCCGCGTTCCTCGAGAACCTCGCGCGCGAGCTCGCGGGCGTCCCCGACCTGCCGCCGCTCCTCGCGACGATCCTCGAGCTCGACCTCTCTCGCTGGCCGAACCTGGACGTCGCGGCGTACCGCTGGCGCCAGATCTCCGAGCAGCTCGTCGCGAAGGGCGACGCGCTCCTCGGCGCGGTCTTCCTCCTCAAGACGGCCGAGAAGTGCCGCGGCCTCGAGAGGCTCGAGACCTTCGAAGCGGTCGCGCGCCAGTCGCTCGTCCTCGCTCGCCGCGAGGACCCGACCGAGAAGGAATGGGCGATCGGTCTCGTCCGCCACGCGCTCATAGGACTCATCCCGGAGCCCGGACGGGAGAACGAGGAGCGGGTCCTCCGGATCAACCGCGATGCGGCGCGGACCGGCCTCCACCAGGAGTTCGTCTGGATGCTCCTCAAGCACCTCCTCGACTTCGCCCTCGACGAGCCGATCAAGCTCGCGACGTACCTCGAGGGAGTGGACCTGGGCGAGCACGTGCCCGAGAAGGTCACCGTGGAGGCCGCCGTGCGCCTCCACGCGGACCTGGACGAGGCGGAGGCGATCCTCGCACGCGCCGAGAAGCTCGACGCGGCGCGCGCCATCAAGAAGAAGACCTTCCAGACGGTCTTCGCCGAGCGAGTGCGCGAGCGGATCGCCGACAGGCGCGCGCGGGACCGGAGATAGCGTCCCCGGGTTGCGTCTCGCGGCCGTCCACCCTGGACGGCCCCCCGTCCTCCACGGACGCCATCGCGGCAACTCCTTGCCGCGAGCGTGCGTCCGTCCGGGTCCGGCGAGTGCTCATCGCCCGGCGGGAAGGAAAAAGAGTCATGATCCGCGCCAACCTCTCCGCCGCGAGCCTCGCGCTCCTCGTGGCGATCACGGCCCTCATCGTCGCCTCGGGGCCGACCGCGGCGGCGAAGAACAACGTCGTCGCGGCGGCCGGCTCGGCGAGCGCGGCGCTCGGGAACGCGGTCGCCGGCGCGACCGTCGCCCCCTCGAGCACGAGGACCCAGACTCCTCCTCCCAAGGATCCCGCCCCGAAGGACAAACCCGGGAACCCGCCGCGCGGACAGAACGGCAACGGGCAGAACGGCAACGGGCAGAACGGCAACGGGCCGAACCGCGGCGGACAGAACGGCCAGAACCAGAACGGCCGGAACCCAGGCGGCGGACAGAACGGCGGCGGCAGCGGCGGCGGGCAGAACGGCGGCGGGCAGAACCGCGGCGGCGGCAGCGGCGGCGGACAGAACGGCGGCGGCGGCAACAACGGCGGGGGCCGCAACAACGGCGGCGGCAACAATCCGAACAACCGGAACAACGACCCGAACAACCCGAACAACCGGAACACCGAGGAGCAGCGGCGCCGCGAGGAGGACGAGCGCCGGCGGCGCGATGAGGAGAAGAGGCGCCACGACGAGCTCCTCGCGGCGCTCCGGGCGCTCACCGAGGAGATGCGCCGGCGGAACCCGCCCGCGCCGATCACGTCGAACAACCCGCCGCAGAACCCCCCGGCGCCGGTGACCTCGAACACCCGTCCGCGCCCGAGGCGGACCGGCTTCACGACGGCGATCGAGGAGGTCGAGTCGCCTCCCGACACCACGAGCCGGTGAGAGTCGTCTCTCCGGCAATGGCGGCGGCGAGGTCCCTCGCGTAGAGTCCGGGACCGAATGACCGACCCGGTCGCCGTCCCCGACGAGCTCCTCGGCGCCCTGATCGGCGGCGTCTTCCGCGTCCAGGCGCGCCTCGCCGAGGGCGGCATGGGCATGGTCTACCGGGCCTTGGATGAAAAGCTCGACCGGCCCGTCGCCCTCAAGGTCATGAAGCCGGACCTGGGGCTCGACCCCGAGTGGAGCGAGCGCTTCTCTCGCGAGGCGAAGGCCATGGCCCGCCTCCTCCACCCCTCGCTGCCGGTCGTCTACGCGTTCGGCGAGGACCAGGGGCTCGCCTTCATGGCGCTCGAGCTCGTCGAGGGGAAGACTCTCCACACCCTCATCGAGCACTACAAGATGCTCCCGTTCCGCCGCGCGTGCGGGATCGCCGTCCAGCTCCTCGACGGCCTCCAGGCGGCGCACGAGAAGGGGATCATCCACCGCGACGTGAAGCCCGGGAACATCATGGTCTCCCGCCGCGGCGGCTCGGACCGCGTCAAGCTCATCGACTTCGGGCTCGTCAAGCTGCGGAAGGCGCTCGCGCTCACGGACCCGAGCGTCCTCCTCGGGACGCCGTCTTACATGGCGCCCGAGACGATCAAGGGCGATCCGTTCGACCACCGGGCCGACCTCTACTCGATCGGCGTCGTCCTCTACGAGATGCTCGCCGGGCACGCGCCCTTCGTACACTCGAAGATCCACGAGATCCTCCGCATGCAGGTGCGCGACGAGCCGGCGCCCATCACGACCGTGCGGCTCGACACGCCGCCCCTCCTCGCGTCCACGCTCATGCGCGCCCTCGCGAAGCAGCCCTCCGAGCGCTACGAGTCGGCCCGGGAGCTCGCCGAGATGCTCGAGACGGTGATGGGCACGCTGCCCGAGGACGAGACGATTCGTCCCCAAGGCTCGGAAATCGTCTCGCTCGGTGGAGTCTCGCCCGGAGAGCCAACCCCCAAGCTCACCCAGGGTTAGGCCTTTCCAGGACGGCGCTGTTCGCTGGTCTCCCTCTTGCCCTCGAGACGGGGAGAGAGAGAGAGCGTCATGCGAGCGACCCGCGTCGCCGCGAGCTTGCTCGCGGTCCTGAGTCTCCTCGTCCCCTTCGAGGCCGCCCGGGCGGGGCCGGTCGAGGACCGAGCGAACGAGATCAAGAAGGTCATCGACGACGCGACGGGCGGCTTCTCGAAGAAGGAGCGCGCGCGCCTCTTCGAGCTCCTCCGCGCTCTCACGCCGCTCCAGCGATTCCGCGTGCTCGAGGTCCTCGACAGCGACCAGAAGACGACCGTGAGAGCGATCCACGATCGGCTGAACGACGCGGGCCGGACCGACCTCCTCGCTCTCCTGAAGGAGTCGGGCGACGCCGCGAGCGCGGCGGGGCTGCACAAGGTGGGCGTCATCTCCGACGTGGACGACACCGCGATCCCGACCGACTACAACCCGACCGACTCGGACAGCATCCCGGGCGCGCGGCACTTCTACGACACGCTCACCCACGAGCCGATCCACTACGTGAGCGCGCGGCCCGGCGCGTTCCTCCCGCAGACGAAGGCCCACCTCGAGCGCTCGGGCATGCCCGCGGGGACGTTCGACACGCGCTCGAACTTCTTCGGGATCCTCTTCGGCGGCGAGGACGACATCGAGAGGAGCAAGGTCGAGGACATAGAGATGTGGCTCGCCCTCCACCCGGGCCAGAAGTTCGTGTTCCTCGGCGACACGATCCAGCGCGACCCGGAGGTCTACCGGACGATCCGCGAGCGCCACCCCGACCAGGTCGCGGCGATCTTCATCCACGAAGCGGGCGGCGAGAAGAAGCGCGACCGGAGCGCCTACCCCGGCGCGACCTTCTTCAACGAGTACCAGGACGCCGAGGCCGTCTGGCTCGCCCACCGGAACGACCCGAAGCCGCTCCCCGCGCTGACGCCTCCCGGGACACGCTCCGTCGAGAAGACGGAGGGGGGACTGTCCTCGACCGGGGCCTTCTTGAAGGACACGGGCAGCGTCATCAAGAAGGGCATCCTCACGGGCCTCAAGAAGATCGGTATCGGAGACTGAAGCTCGATATTGACCCGGGAGGCCGGTAGAATCTGGCCTCCCGATCAAATGCACGAGCCCCTCGATTGAGCCTCCTCGACCTCGCCTACCTCTGCGGGCTCGCGCTGTTTTCGCCGTACTTGCTCTACAAGGCGATCACGAGGCCGCGGCATCTCGCGGGGCTCCGGGCGCGGCTGGGTCAGAGAGACGGCGAGTTCCTGAGGACGAGCGCGGGCCCGTGCATCTGGGTGCACGGCGTCTCCGTCGGCGAGGTCGCGGCCTCCGAGCCGCTCGTGAAGGCGCTCGAGCGGGCGCTCCCCGGCCACGAGATCGTCGTCACGACCTCGACGCAGACGGGTCAGGCCGTCGCGCGCCGGAAGTTCCCGCAGAAGAAGGTCGGCTACTTCCCGATCGACTTCTCGTGGACCGTGAAGCGGACGTTCGAGGCGGTGCGGCCGTCGCTCATCGTCCTCGTCGAGCTCGAGCTCTGGCCGAACTTCCTCTCCGAGGCGAAGGCGCAGAAGGTGCCCGTCGTCGTCGTGAACGGCCGGATCTCCGAGAAGAGCTTCCGCGGCTACCGGCTCGGGCGCCGCTTCCTGCCGCTCAACGACGTGGCGCACTACTGCGTGCAGACCGAGCAGTACGCGCAGCGCTTCCTCAAGCTCGGCGTCCCCGAGAACAAGATCACCGTCACCGGCTCCATGAAGTACGACAACGTCGTGCTCGCGGCCGCCGACGCGGCCGCGGCGCGCGCGTCCATGGGCCTCGGCGAGAAGGACGTGGTCTGGGTCGCCGGGAGCACGCACTCGCCCGAGGAGCAGACCCTCATCTCCGTCTTCTCGAGACTCGTGAAGGAGAAGCCCGAGCTTCGCCTCGTCCTCGCTCCGCGCCACAACGAGCGGACGCCCGAGGTGAAGAAGGCCGTGGAGGCCGCGGGCATGAAGCCGGTCCTGCGCTCGGAGCAGCAGCGGGCCGCGACCGCGGCCAACGACGGCGTGCTCATCGTGGACACGCTCGGCGAGCTCTCCCGTCTCTACGCGGGCTCGGACCTCGTCTTCGTCGGCGGGAGCCTGATCCCGCACGGCGGTCAGAACATGCTCGAGCCCGCGGCCCTCGGGAAGCCGGTCCTCTTCGGGCCGCACGTCACGAACTTCCAGGAGAGCGCCGAGCGCCTCCTCCAGGCGCAGGGCGCGATCCAGGTCAAGGACGAGAAGGACCTCGAGCAACGGCTCCGCGAGCCGCTCGCCGAGCCCGCCGCGGCCCGCGCGCTCGGAGCGCGCGGCCTCAAGGCGATCG
>CAZYLP010000566.1:0-5796 GCA_964648345.1 uncultured Planctomycetota bacterium | reverse complement strand
GTCTCGTTCAAGGACCTCGGGCTCATCATCGTGGACGAGGAGCAGCGCTTCGGCGTCGAGCACAAGGAGCGCCTGAAGGCCCTCAAGCAGACGGTCGACGTCCTCACGCTCTCCGCGACGCCGATCCCCCGCACGCTCCACATGGCGCTCTCGGGGGCGCGCGAGATCTCGACGCTCACGACGCCGCCCGAGGGCCGCGTCGCCGTCGAGACGAAGGTCGTCGAGTTCCAGCACGCGATCATGAAGCGCGCGATCGAGCGCGAGCTCGCGCGCGAGGGGCAGGTCTTCTTCATCCACGACCGCGTGAACGACATCGAGAAGGTCGCGAGCCTCGTCCAGCGGCTCGTGCCGCACGCGCGCGTCCTCGTCGCCCACGGCCAGCTCCCCGAGGAGGAGCTCGAGGACAAGATGATGGCGTTCGTGGACGGCGAGGCCGACGTCCTCGTCGCGACGACGATTGTCGAGAGCGGCCTCGACATCCCGCGCGCGAACACGCTCATCGTGAACCGCGCCGACCGCTTCGGCCTCGCCGACCTCCACCAGCTCCGCGGGCGCGTCGGCCGCACCAAGGAGCGCGCCTACGCCTACTTCCTCCTCCCCGAGCACACGACGCTCTCGGACGTAGCCGCGAAGCGCCTCCGCGCGATCGAGGAGTTCGACGAGCTCGGCGCCGGCTTCAAGATCGCCATGCGCGACCTCGAGATCCGCGGCGCGGGCAACGTCCTCGGCGCGGAGCAGTCGGGGCACATCGCGAACGTCGGCTACGACCTCTACTGCCGCCTCCTGAAGCGCGCGGTGGACGAGATGCGCGGCGCCGCCGAGATCAAGGCCGAGCTCGACCTCGAGCACGACCTCGACCTCGAGGCGGGCGAGCTCGAGCTCGTCCTCGACGTCGCGGCCTACGTGCCGGACGACTACGTCGAGGACGTGGCGCTCAAGATCGAGTGCTACCGCAAGCTCTCGGGCGCGGTCGCGGAGGACGAGCTCGTCGCGCTCCAGGAGGAGCTCGAGGACCGCTACGGGGCGATGCCCGACGTGCTCACGCGGCTCTTCGAGCTGCGGCGGCTCCGGGTGAGGGCGGCCTCGCTCGGCGTCGAGCAGATGTTCCGCCAGGAGCGCGTCGTCATCATGAAGGTGAAGCCGCGCTCCCTCGACGCCCTCCAGAAGGCGCTGTGGCGGAAGAGGGACATGCTCCGCCCGATCGACGAGAAGACGCTCTACCTCGTCATGAAGGACCCGCGCATGAGCGACGAGCAGCTCCTCGAGATGCTCCTCAAGGCCTTCGACCCGGCGCCGCCTCCGCCGCAGCCGGAGCGGAAGCCCGCGCCCGCGAAGCCGGGACGGAGGAAGTGAAGGACGGCGCGGCACCCTTCGTGAAGCGCACCGAGCTCGAGCCCGTGGAGCACGGCCTCGCCGCCATGCTCGCGCTCTTCGTCGCGACCTTCGGGCAGGTCCTCGTCGTCACGTCCCTCGTCCCCGGCTCGGGGTTCACCCGGGTGGGCCTCGCGTGGTGCTTGTCGGACGCGATCCCGACCGGGATCGCGCTCGCGCTCCTCGCGGCGCGGCCGCACGTGACGGTCCTCGGGTCGCTCATCGCGGGCCTCGCGGTCGAGCTCGCGGCCGTGGGCGCGTGCTCCGGTCTCATGGCGTGGGACCTGTGGCAAGCGGGGCAGCGCGCGGGGCAGCCCCTGGCGCTCGTGTCGGACGTGATGACCGGGCTCTACGCGACCAAGGCGGGCGCGCTCGCCGCGCTCGCGGGCCGGGTGGGCGGACTCTACCTGGCGGCGCGCCGTCAGGGAGAGCTCCTCGAGGGGGCCGCCCTCGGCTGGCCGCTCGCGATCGGCTGGAGCGCCGCGCTCCTCTCGAGCGGGCGCATCACGCCCCAGGTGATCCTCGGCCTCTCGGGGCCGATCGCGTTCGCGACCTTCCTCGCCTTCGTCATGCCGATCGCCGAGCGCGCGACCGTCGCGGCGTTCCGCGCGCTCGGGGTCAGCGAGGCCGAGGACCGCGAGCCGCCGCCTCGCTGACTCGAAGACTGCCGCTCCCAGGCCGTCGAGTGCCCCACGCTCGGCTGCCGCTTCGGCCTCCACATCACGTGCGCGCCGCGCGGACACCGGCCGCGCGCGGCGTTCCGGCTCGCGCTCGCGCGGCTCGCGGCGCGCGCCGAGCAGGCGCCGCCCGCGCTCGGGTGGTTCCGGACCGAGTAGCTGGCGTTCTTCGTTCGCGCGGGGTTACTCTGAAACCCGTGGACAGCCTCGTCGCGATCGAACGCTCCTCGGCCACGGAGCGCTGCGCGTTCTGCCACGACGCGCTCGGCGACACTTGGGACGTCTGCGGAGGCTGCCACACGCGCCTCCACGTCGACTGCCGCGCGCAGGCCTTCGAGTGCCCGACGCTCGGCTGCCCGTCGAGCAAGAGCGCCGCGTGGACGGCGCCCGGCCGGGGCGGCGCCCGCTTCCGGCACGCGCTCGCGCGGCTCACCGCGCGCGAGGAGCCGTCCGCATCCTCGGAGCCCCTTCCTGCCTCGGGAGGCTCGACGAGCTATCGCGGCCGGGCGCTCTCGCTTCTCGGTCGCTCGCTCATCTCGCCGCTCCTGCTCGTGGCGCTGGCGAGCTACTTCGTCTGGGTCTTCGCGCCGCTCCACTGGGTGGGCACGATCGCGCGTCGCCGGTGGATCTCCGATCGAGCGCGCGCTCGTGTGAGCGACCTCACGGAGCGGTTCGCCTTCGAGGGGGTCGCCGCTCCCGTACTGGCTCTGGGTGCCGTGTCGGTCACGCCCCTCGCCCTCGCGGCCCTGGCGTTCTCCCATCTGACGATCCCGGCCTCGGGCGAGGTCGCGTTCTGGCTCGCCGCCCTCGCGGCCCCCGTCTTCGTCCTCCCCCCGGCGCTCGGTTGGTTCGGTAGGGAGTCCTAGGGCGCGCCTCCCACTCGTCCTTTCTCTACGCCTTGGCTAATCTTGACGCCCTGGCGCCTTGGCGGTTCAATTCCTGTTTTCCGTCGTGAATGTTGACAATCTGGCGATGGGTCCGATGGCCATCGCCGCGAAAATCGTCGCCGAACCACCATTTCCGGGCCTCTCCGTGCAAATTTTGATTTCCCAAGGCGGCACCTTGATTCGTCCGCGGAGTGGCGCTAATCTGGTGTCGTGGTGGACGGCGGTGGTGAAAAGTGGGAGAAGCCTGAGAAGGAAGGCCTTGAGCCTGCCCTCCCGAGCCTCTCCGACCTCCCCGGCGGCCCCTGCTTCATGGGTCGGTTCGCGCACACGCTCGACGACAAGCGGCGCGTCGCGATCCCGAAGGCCTTCCGCGAGGAGCTGAAGCTAGGACCCAACTCGACGTTCTTCGTGATCCCGGCGTTCTCCGAGCCGTGCCTCTGGCTCTACACCGACGCTCAGTTTCAAGAGCTCAAGGCGCGCCTCCAGAAGATGCAGGAGCCGGTCTACGGCGTGGGCAGCGAGGCGATCCGCGCCTTCAGGCGCGAGGTCTTCTCGCGAGGCGCCAAGGTGGCGCCCGACAAGCAGGGGCGCATCGCGCTCCCGCCCGAGCTGTGCGGCTACGTGGGGATCGACAAGGAGATCGTCTTCCTCGGCGTCGACGAGCACATCGAGCTCTGGTCGCCCGCCGCGGAGCAACTCAAGGACGACCCCGAGAGGTTCCGGAAGCTGTCGAAGGAGCTCCTCGGGTGATCTGAAGATTCGTGCGTGACGGCGTCCCGGGGACGCCGAAGTGGGGGACGAACATGGAAAAGAAGAGTCGCTGGCAGGACCCCGAGGCGGTCCAGGGCCGGAACGAGGCCGAGTCGCTCGAGCTCGCGATGCGCTCCATCCTCCGGATGTTCGCGGACGGAAACCTCGTCTATCGCCGGCGCGAGACCCGCGTCAGCATGGACGTGTCGAAGCCGTCGGACCGGCTCCGCCGGATCCGCGCGGCCGCCCAGGCGCAGGCCCCGGCTCCGCTGGCGTCGGCCTGATCATGGGCACGCGCAACCTCGTCGCTCGCGTGCGCGACCTCGTCGCCCGCGCCGAGACCGGGTCGCTCGACCCGAACGAGCTCGCGGCGCACGCCTCGCTCCTCGAGGAGCTCAAGGCGCGCATCGAGCGGCTCAGGGCCCTCGGCGCCGAGATCGAGCTGTCGGCGGAGGTGCTGGGCCTTATGGCCCGGCTCGCTCCGACGGCCGTCGCCGCCTAGCGCGACGCGCGACCCAGTCCGTCGAGCAGCCCCTTCCGGGAGCCCTTCTCGGTCGCCTCGCGGACCGCATCGGAGATCGCGCCGCCGATCTTGCCGCCGTCGGGCTTGGTCGGCTTCGTCGGCTTGGGCGGCCAGATGTCGGGCTTGCTCGGCTTCTCGGGCTTGCCCGGCGGCTTCGGGAACGGCCACGGCCAGCCCTCGCCCGACGGGTCGTCCTGGTGCTGCTCGTCGGCCGGGCACGTCGTCGCGTGGTTGTCGCGGGGCTCGTAGCCGAGCTCGACGCGGAGGTCGTTCTCGTTGAGGCCGTTCGCGTACGGGCCGAGCCCGATCGTGCGCGCCTCCTCGTGGTTCGTGTGGTCGCCGTCCGCCGCTTCGTACGGGTAGTCGCGGAGGTTCTCGCCGCGTCCGTTGTGGATCGCGTGGATGAGCTCGTGCCCGAGGCCGACGTACTGCGGCCGGCAGAGGTCGCCGTCCTCGTAGCGGCGCTCCTCCTCGGGGTCGAAGAACACGGTCGTCGCGCTCCCCGGGCCGGGCCGGACGATCTCGATCGCGCCCGAGTCGGTGCGCCGGGTCTCGAGCGGCTCCGAGGCCGTCGCGTCGTCCGGTCGCGCGGAGTAGCCCGTGTCGGAGCCGTTCGTGCGGATCGTGACGCCGTGGCCCTGGCGGCCGAGCTCCGCGAAGGCGGCGAGGATCTGCCTCCCCTCGGCGGTCTGAGCGAGGCGGTCGAGAGCGTGGCGCGTCTCGCGCCGGTACTCGTCGGTGCCGAAGATCGTGATCCCGGGCGCGTACTCCTCGGAGGTGGCGAGCGGAGGGAACCAGCCGCCCCCGCCGTCGTCGCCGCCACCCTCGATGCGCTCGACGCCGAGGGGCTCGTTGACGATCGTCTGGGCGCGCGCCGCTCCGGACACGGAGACGGCGAGACCGAGCGCGGCGAGCCCGCGCAGGGCGAACGGTACGAACCTCATCCCTGAGTTTCCCTTCCTGCGCCCGGCCCGGGTGCAACGGCCACGCCGCGCTCAAGTCGCGGCGGCGCAAGGAGGGATCAGTCCGTGCTCCGACGGGCCCTAGGCTTCCGGGTCAGAGGGCTCGGGGGCGTCGCCCGCGTCGTCGCCGCCGTCCTTGCCCGCGAACTTCCTGAGGAGTGCCTCGTGGACCGGGAGCGGGACCATGCCCCGGAGGAACTTCGCCCAGCCGCGCGGACCGACGAGCCCCTTCACGAAGCTCGAGCTGACCTCCGCGAGCTCGCGCGGCGGCATGAGGAAGATCGTGGTGACGGCGGGGTTCCTGTCGCCGTTCACGTTCCGCATCGTCTGCTCGTAGCCGAAGTCGGTCGAGTTGCGGATCCCGCGGAGGATGTACCGCGCGCCGACCTGATGCGCGTAGTCGATGAGGTAGCGCGACTCGAAGCTCGCGACGCTCACGTTCTGGTGGTCGCGCACCGCCGAGCGGAGGAGCGAGAGCCGCTCCTCGAGCGGGAAGAGCGTCTTCTTCTCGGGGTTCACGCCGATCGCGACGACGAGCTCGTCGAAGAGCGCTGCGCCCTCGCGGATCATGTACATGTGGCCTTCGGTCGGCGGGTCGAAGCTCCCGGCGTAGACGGCCTTCCTCT
>CAZYLP010000565.1:0-5817 GCA_964648345.1 uncultured Planctomycetota bacterium | reverse complement strand
CTGGCGCTTGGCCTCGAGGAGGTCGTCCACCTTGAGGCCGTCCGCCTGCATGCGGCCGCGGAGCTTCTTCACGGCGGCCGCGCTCGGCTGCTTGAAGCCGACGTGGAACCACTCGGGGTAGGGCGCCGGCTTCTCCTTCGTGATCGCGAGGAGGAACTTCGCGTCGTTCGTCAGGAAGATGAAGTCCTCGGCGATCGCCTTGTCGAAGCGGAAGCCGAGGTAGGTCTCGTAGAACTTCCGCGTCCGGGCGACGTCGGTCGCGCCGAGATGCATGTGGTCGAGGTTCATCGATGCTTCTCCCCTGCGAGGCGGGATTCTACCGGCTCATCGCTGGAGCGCGGCGGCCCAGAGCGCGCGGAAGAAGCAGGCGCACCAGGCGAGCATGACGGCGTGCGTGGCGCGGGTGACGCCGGACCCGCGCAGCTCGCCGTGGCATCCGGCGCAACGGACGGCGCTCGCTCGGGGCGTGAGCTTCAAGGCCGCACCGGCGTCCAGGGTATCGGCGGCCTCCCGGGTCGCCTAGGATGGCGGGGTGTACGCCGAGCACCTCCCCGGCGAGCGCCTGCGGCCGTTCGTCGAGTGCTACTGGACGATGAAGGCTCCGCCCCGGGCCGTGCTCTCGCCCGTGCGCGTCCTCCCCGACGGGTGCATGGACATCATCTTCGACCTCTCGTCGGCGGAGGGTGTCGTGATCGGCACGATGACACGCGCGATCGTCACCGAGCCCTCCGCGGGCGCGAACATGCTCGGCGTTCGTTTCCGGCCGGGCGCGGCGCCGGCGTTCCTCGACGCCCCGGCACGGGGGGCCGCTGACGAGAGCATCCCGCTCGAGGCTCACTGGGGCGGCTTCGCGAAGGAGCTCGGCGAGCGGCTCGCCTCCGCGCGGAGCACGATGGCGCGGCTCGCGCTCCTCGACCTCGAGCTCCTCGGACGCCTCGAGGACTCGGAGCGGCTCGACGGCCGCTCGCAGCAGGCGGTCCGGCTCGTCGTCTCGACGCAGGGCGAGATCCGCATCGACGACCTCGCCGATCGCGTCGGCCTCGGCTCGCGGCAGCTCGAGCGAGTCTTCCACGAGCTCGTCGGCGTGAGCCCGAAGGTCTTCGCGCGGATCTCGCGGTTCCGCGCGCTCGTCGAGGCGCTCAAGGCGGACCCGGCGCCGCGATGGGCGGAGCTCGCCGTGCGCCTCGGATACTACGACCAGGCGCACCTCGTGCGCGAAGTGCGCGCGTTTTCAGGGCTGACGCCGGGCGAGCTGGCGCGGGAGAAGGCACCGGACGCGGATCGCTGAGGGAGCCTGAGGACGTGGCTGCCAGGAAGAGAGTGGAGTGGGCCGGCGGGCGTGGTGGGCAGAGAGGACGTCGTCGGCCTGAAGGCGTGGTTGCCAGGCAGCAAGCGCGGCGGGCCGGCGGGCGTGGTGGGCAGAGAGGGCGTCGTCGGCCTGAAGACGCGGTGCCAGGCAGCGAGCGCGGCGGGCCGGCGGGCGTGGTGGGCAGAGAGGGCGTCGTCGGCCTGAAGGCGTGGTTGCCAGGCAGCGAGCGCGGGGGTCGCAGGCAGGACCGACAGGACCGTCGCCTGATGTGCATCCAAGGCCTCGTCGCGATAGGCGTCCTCGCGACGAGGCCTTGGATGCACCGAAGACGTGCAGGCGCGGCCCCGTCGCACGCGATGAGGCCGCGGATGCACCGAGGACGTGCAGGCGAGGCTCCGTCGCGCGGAGGGGGCTCGCGACGAGGGCTCAGATGCACATCGACAGGGGTGTCCGCTCGCGACGAGGGCTCAGATGCACATCGACAGGGGCGTCCGTTCGCGACGAGGGCTCAGATGCACATCGACAGGGGTGTCCGCTCGCGACGAGGGCTCAGATGCACATCGACAGAGGCGTCCGCTCGCGACGAGGGCTCAGATGCACATCGACAGAGGCGTCGGACCGACCCACTCGCTGCGGCCACCACGCCTTCGGGCCGATCACGATCCTCTCTGCCCATCACGGCCTGTCGGCCACCTCGCTCGCTGCCTGCCCACCACGCCGTCAGGCCGACCACGCTCTTCTCTGCCCACGCGTGGTCGGCGAAGACGAGCTTGGTGGACCCGACGCCCCAAGTGAGCTCGTGTCGGATTCATCCAATACCGCCCGTCGCCCGGCGCGTATCGTCGCCCTCGAAGGAGCCACTCCATGAAGATCACCCCGATCCAGATCGTGGACGCGATCGAACCCCTCGTCCCCCTCTGGGAGCGCCTCGGCTTCACGACCACGGTCTCGGTGCCCGACGAGGAACGCCTCGGCTTCGCGATCCTCCACCGCGACGGAGCCGAGCTCATGCTCCAGACGCGCCGCAGTCTGGCGAAGGACCTCCCCGCCGTGGCCGCTCTCTCCCCCTCGATGGTCCTCTACGTGGACGTGACGTCGCTCGACGAGACGCTGCGCGCGCTCGGGCCGGTCGAGCTGCTCGCCCCTCGACGCACGACGTTCTACGGCGCCCACGAGGTCGCCCTCCGCGACGCGAGCGGCCAGATCCTCGTGTTCGCGGAGCACGCGAAGGAGCCTGCCCATGTCCCCGCGTGAGGCTCGACGAGGAGAGACGCGCCGCCTCGGCGACCTCGTGTCGATCGGTGAGGCCATGCTCCGGGACTTCGAGCGGCTCGGAGTGACGAGCGTCGAGCAGCTCGCGCTCGAGGACGCGGACGAGCTCTACGAGCGGATCTCGACGCTCGACGGCAAGAAGCACGACCCGTGCGTGCTCGACACGTATCGCGCGGCGATCGCGCAGGCGCGCGACCCCGAGCTGCCCGAGGAGCAGCGGAGCTGGTGGTGGTGGAGCCGGAGGAGGAAGGCGTCGTCTACCGCGGCGGCAGCTTCTCGAGGGCGGCGCGCGCCTTCGTCGCCGAGTCCGCGAGCGGGCCCCGGTCCTTCAGCTCGGTCTCGAGCGCGAGCACCTCGAGGATGACGGCGCGCTCGTCCTCGCGGGGCTCGTGAGCGAAGAAGTCGAGCGCACTGCAGAGGACGAAGAAGCGCGTGGAGAGGCCGTCGGGCGCCGTCTCGAGCCACTTCGGCCGGAGCGATGGGGCGAGCGCACGAAAGAAGGCGACCTCGCGGCGGAGGTGAGCCTGCCGCTCCGCGCGGGCTTCGGGTGTGGTGAGGCGGCTCAGGTGCGTCATCGCCTCGCCGTGGAGGACCGCGCGCGACTCGTCGCGCAGCACCGAGACGAGGAGGGGGAAGAAGGCGCTGGCCGGCGTGCTCGTCCCCGCCCGGCCGAGGGCGTCCCGCTGCGCCGAGACCACGTCGCTCGACACGAACGGCTCGACGAGGTCGAAGGGCGGCGGCTCGGGGATCGCGCGGAGCGCCTCGCGGAGGCGAGTCACGCGGTGCACGCGCTCCTTCAACGCGCCGAGCGAGCCCGCGGGCTCCAGGTGCTGATGGCGCTGGTGCCTGTAGACGAGGCCGCTCTCGACGACCGCGATGGCGTAGTCCGGCACCCTCATGGGTGACGTGCGGGCTCGCGGGATCCTCACGACGACGACGCGCTCGAGAGCGACGACCCTGTGGCCCGCGTCGGGGTGCACCCGCTCCTCGGGGTCGCGGAGGCGCTCCGGAGCCTCGAGGTCCTTCGTGTCCGGCGCGGGCCCCAACCAGCTCTCCTCGACGTGGAACCCGGTCCCGCCGGTCGTGGCGAGGACGAAGACGGCGTCGGACTTCCAGATCCGCCAGTCGAAGGGGCCGGGAGTCGTCGAGCGGTCCTCGCAGAGAGCGACGATCCGGCCGCGCTCGCGTCTCCTGACCGCCTCCTTCACGCCGACGACGGTCCCCGCGACGGCGAGGAGCAGCGCGAGCACGAGGGCGACCCTCGCCTTCGCGCCGAGCGGACGCTTCTCCTCCGTCATCGCGCGTCCTCGATCCTGAAGCGGAGGAGGACCCCGCGCTCGGTCCCGACGACGAACGCCTTCCCGTCGGCGGCGAGGGCGACCGAGCACGCCCGGTCGGCCGAGCTGCCGAGGTCGAGGCGGTCGATCTCGCGGGCCCCGCGGACGTCGAGCACGTGGAGCCAGCCGCGGTCCGTGCCGACCACCGCCCTGCCGGCCCGGAAGTCGGCGACGAGCGGCGCCCCCTCGAGGCCCCTCGCGATCACGGCGGACTCCCACGCGAGCGGGAGACGCGCCACGTCCCAGACGCGCACCTCTCCGTCGTTGCTCGCGCTGATCGCGGAGCCCTCGTCGGCGGCGAGACGCACGACGGTCGTGTGACCGCCGTGCGCCTTCTCGCGGCCGAGGACGGAGCCGGCCGCGAGGTCGAGGAGGACGAGCGAGTCTCCATGCCCGACGAGCGCGCGCCGGTCGTCGAGCATCGTCCATGCGCCGAAGGGGGTCTCGACCTGCTCGCGCGGCCAGACGCGAACGCGAGCCCCGGTCCGTCCGTCGAGCTGCTCGATCATCCCCGCGCGGTCGCAAGCGAGGATCCAGCGCCCATCCGCGGAACCGCGCGCGTGCGGGCGCGGCGCCGACGGGCACGGGACGGCCGTGACGGCTCCGCTCGCGAGGTCGATGCGCGCATAGGGTCCCTGCTCGTCCGTGATGAGCACCGTGCCCCCGGCCTCGAGCGTGATGTGGTTGACGCCGACGGAGGCGAACGTGGTGCGCTTCACCGAGAAGGTCACCGGGTCGCGGAGAGAGACGGCGCCGAACTGGTCCCCGACGACGAGGTCGCCGTCCGGAGAGAGCGCGACGACCGTGTGTCCCGCCGGCGCGGGGGGCGGGTCGGGCGTGCCGGCGGGATCGAACCAGCTGATCCGCCGGTCGCCTGCGCCGCAGAAGATCCGGCCGTCGGGCGCGAACCCGACCGTCCGCGGGTCGCTCCAGCGCCTGAGAGCGCGCCGGGGCTCGGCGCGGCCGGGCACCCACTCGACGAAGGCCCACTCCAGCTGCGAGCCGAGGAGCGCGCGCTCCCCGGACGGCGTCAGCGCCACCCCGATGACCTTTCCGGTCATGGGAGTCTCGTGGAGGAGGCGCGGCGGGCCGTCCGGGACGCCCGAGACGTCCCAGATCGTGGCGCGCTCGAGGCCGCCGAGGAGCATGCGCTTGCGGTCCTCGGTGAGCGCGATGCTGAAGTTCTCGATGTGCTCGAGCGTGGCGCGCTCCGTGCCCGTGGCGGTGTCCCAGACGCGCATCCGGCGATCGGACCCGACCGAGAGCACGAGCGTCGGGGCGAGGAACGCCGACGACCAGGTCGAGCCCTCGTGGGCGCGGATCGCGCGCCGGAGCGCGAGGGTTCGCGGGTCGTGGAGGGTCAGGTGCCCGTCGCGCGCGTTGACGGCGAGGAGGCCGTCGAAAGGCGACACCGCGATCGAATCGATGATGCCGTGACCGACCACGGCGGATGTCATGGCCCCGGTGGCGAGGTCGAACGAGCGGAGCACGCCCTGGTCGTCGCCCGCGTAGACGGTGCCGTCGGCGCCGGCCGCGTATCCGAACAGCGAGCCCGGCACGGGTCCGAAGAAGCGGAGCGGCTCGCCGCCGGGGTAGCTCCAGATCGAGATCGTGCCATCCGCGCAGAACGTCGCCATGCGGTCGCCACCCGGCAAGAAGACCGCGCCGCGGACCCGCTGCGAGTGACTCCACGCGTAGCTGCCGGCGATGCGCTCGAGGCGCGTCGCCTTCGTCTTCACGAAGGCGCGGCAGATCGCGGGGAGCGGACCGGCCTCGGGCGCGACGGGCGTCGCCGAGGTCGCGACCGGCGAGGTCGGCGCGATGGGCGAGACGCCCGGAGCGACGGATCGCGGGCGCGTCGCCGCGACGGCGGCGGCCGCGGCGGCCGCGAGCAGGAGC
>CAZYLP010000564.1:3121-5835 GCA_964648345.1 uncultured Planctomycetota bacterium | reverse complement strand
GGAGGGCGGGCCGCTCCTTGGCCACGAAGGCCGCGACCTCCGCGAGGGTCAGCTCCTTGTCGGCCGGCGCCGTCCCCTCGGTCGGCGCCATGTTCTCGTGCTTGAACTTCTCGGCGTACGGGATGAACGCCCGCTTCCCCTTGAAGTAGATCGGCACGGCGACGCGTGCGAAGGCCGCGCCGAGGAGGTCCGCATCGCGGCGCTCCCACGCGCGGCGGAACAGGCAGTGGTAGGGCACGGTCGCCGTGTGCCGTCTGTAGTGGCCGCCCGGCTCGGGGAGCTTCGCGACCGCGAGCGCGCGCGCGACGGCCGCGCGGCCCTCGGGGCCGTGGCCCGTGTAGAGGATCGCCATGGTGTAGGCGAGGTCGCTGTCCGCGTGCGGCCCCCACTTCGGGGCGCGCCACTCGAGGATGGGGCCTATGAGCGGAGCGAGCCCGCCGCCGCGCGTGCTCGCGACCATCGCGGCCGCGTGCATGATGTCCTGCCGCTCGTCGATCGTGGCGGTCGCCTTGCGCCACGCGGCCGCGTGCTTCGCGAGCTGGGCGGGCGCGAGGAGGAAGAGCGCCGCGCCGAGCGCGGCCTTGCCGTCGAGCGCGGCGATCAGCTCCGCGAAGCGCTCCGCCCACGGCGCGGCGGCGAGGACCGCCTCGGGGAGTTACTCGCCCTCGCCCGCGGAGATGGAGCCGAGGACCGCCCTCGCGAGCTCGTCGCGCTCCTTGCTCGAGGTCGCGGCCGTCTTGATCGTCTCGCGGACGGCGCGCACGGTCGTCTCCGCGTCGGCGGGGCCGTCCTTCGCCTCGGGCGCGTCGCTCTCCTCGAGCCAGTCGAGCTCGGCCTCCTTCACGAGCTCCTTCCAGAGACCGGGGAGGCCGAGCTGATCGGCGACCGAGACGAGCGAGCCGAGCGCCGACTCGGCGGCGGGCCCGACGTGCGGGTCGAGGAGCGGCGGCGCTTCGGCGACGGGCGCGGCCGCCTCGGTCTTCGCGGCGGTGCCGGGCGCGGGCGCGGCGCCCGGGAGGAGCGAGGGGAGCGGCGAGGGCGCGGGGCCCTTCGTCTCGCGCGGGTTCTGCCGCTCGAAGCCCGTGAGCATCCCCTGCATGAGGTAGCGATGGCCCTCGGTCGGACCCGGCGGGCTCGCCTTGAGGCGCCAGTAGAGGGCGACGGACTTCGCGTCGTCGAGGCCGGAGCGGAGGAAGCTCGCCGCGCAGACCGCCATGATCGCTCGCGAGCTCGCGCGCTCGGTCTCGGAGACCTCGGCCCAGCGCGCGCGGACCGCCGCTGCGGCGGAGCCCGCGGGAGCGTCGTCCTCGATGGACATCTCGTGGCGCGCCCACCGCTCGAGCGCTCCGAGGAGGTGGGGCGCGTTCTTCTTCAGGCGCTCGCGCATCTCCTGGTTGAGCTGGTCGTAGAACGTGGCGACCGCGAAGAAAGGGCCGGGGCTCGTGTTGGTCCCCGGGTGGTCCTCGGGGAGCGGCATGTTCTCGATGCGGGCGAAGGGCCGCCTCACCGCGGCGGCGAGCTCGTAGGCGCGGAGCACGGTCGCGTCGTCGAGCATGGCCACGGTCTGCGCGAGGTTCTCGCAGGCTTCCTTCATGAACTTCGTCGCCTCGGAGTAGACGGCGACGGTCGGGTTCTTGATCTCGAAGCTGAGCTTCTCCTCGACGACGGCTCGGCCGAGCGGGCTCGCCCACGCGCCGAAGTCGCCGGCGAGGCTCTTCTCGCCCTTCGCGAGCTTTCGGAACGGGCGCGCGGACTCGACGAGGAGGAGGAGCGCGGCGTCGGCTCCGTGGGGGACGAGCTTGGGGACGTACTTTCGCGCCATGCGGCGGACGCTCCCCGAGAGGGAGACGAGGCCGGCGACGAACGCGCTCGCCGCGTCGCGGTCCACACCGATCGCGGCGAGCGCGCGCTTCTCGAGCGAGGGGAGGTCGGTCTGCTTCAGGTCGGGATGAGCGGCGAGCTTCTCGTAGGCTTCGGCGACCTTCTTCTGTTCGAGGAGCTTCGCGATCGCGTCGCGCTTCGCGGCAGGGAGCGTGGCCATGGGAGCCTCACGTGGCGCCCGATCATAAGGAATGACCTGACCCGGATGGACGATGGGCCCGCGCGCTCACCCTTCTGGCGCCGGTCGGCGTCACCCCCTTCCCGGCTCGATACGCGTAACCCCTGGAGAACTCTCGAAAGCGTCGATTGGACCAGGGCTCGCTCAAGAAGGATCTCAACGAGGGAGGACTCAAATGAAGAACGTGCTTGCTGGTCTCCTGGTCGCGGTTGCGGTTACGGCGGTCTCGGCGTCGTTCGGCTGCGGCGGTGGCACGTCGGTCTCGATGTTCGTCGACACGACGGTCGAGCAGCCCACCCTCCCCCCGACCGAGGTCTTCAACACGCAGCCCTCGCGGAACTGCCTCGAGGTCATGTAGTCGATCGCCGGTTTGACCCGGCGAACAACTCGACTCGCGCACGAAGCCTCCACGATCATCGTGGAGGCTTCTTCGTATTTGGGCCGTCACTCCCATGCCCATGCCCATGCCCACGCCCATGCCCGTCTCGGCACAAAGCGCTCACCTCGATGTCGCCGCTCAGCGCCACCCCTCCGGCCTCTCATCACGCATAAAGCCTTGAGTTCTCTACGAACGCTCGAGTGGCCCAGGGCTCGCTCAACAGGATCTCAACGAGGGAGGACTCAAATGAAGAACGTGCTTGCTGGTCTCCTGGTC
>CAZYLP010000564.1:0-3021 GCA_964648345.1 uncultured Planctomycetota bacterium | reverse complement strand
TCGATCGCCGGTTTGACCCGGCGAACAACTCGACTCGCGCACGAAGCCTCCACGACCATCGTGGAGGCTTCTTCGCATTTGGGCCTTCGACAGTGACGTCGTCCGTGAGTCGGCGTCCGTGCATGGACCGGAGCGCGTACGCTCACCTCGATGGCGCCGGTTGGCGTCACCCCTCCACGCCCTTGTTACACCTAAACCCTTGAGAGCTCTACGAGCGGTCGATTGGAACGGGGCTCGCTAGAGAAGGATCTCAACGAGGGAGGACTCAAATGAAGAACGTGCTTGCTGGTCTCCTGGTGGCGGTCGCGGTGACTGCGGTTTCGGCGTCGTTCGGTTGCGGTGGTGGCACGTCGGTGTCGATGTTCGTCGACACGACGGTCGAGCAGCCCACTCTCCCGCCGACCGAGGTGTTCAACACGCAGCCGTCGCGGAACTGCCTCGAGGTCATGTAATCGGCCGCCGGTTTCGACCGGCGATCGAGTCTCGCGCGAAGCCTCCACGATCGTCGTGGAGGCTTCGTCGTTTCCGGAGGCCCCGCGCTTGTCATTCAGAGGCGGAGGTACCAGCCCTTCCATTCGAGCAGCCTCAAGATCCCCCACGCGATCCCGAAGGCGAGCGCGCAGCCCAGACACGCGACGAGCATCGACGCCGTCTTCGGGAACCACCCGAGGCTCTCGTGCTTCAAGACGAGCATGATGAACCCGTGGAGGATGTACCCCGCGAGCGCGTTCCCTCCGAGCGTGCGGAACACGCCGAGCTTGAGCCCTCGGAGATCGCACGCGACCACGAAGAGCGCGTAGACGGCGAGCGAGAAGCCCGCCGAGAAGACCTGGTAGCTGAGCGCGCCCGTCTTCTGGCTCATGGTCCAGAGCTCGATCGGTCCCGTTCGATGCACGAAGGGGAGCGTGCGCGTCTCCCCGAGGAACGAGAGCGCGATTCCGATCACGGCCAGGACGGTCCCCGCCGCGAGCAGCGGACCGAGCGAGCCGCGCGGACCGCGCACCCGGTTGAGCTCGCACGCCCACGCGCCCGCGAGGGTCGGGATCGCCCAGGTGAGGAACCCGAGCGGTCCGCCGTCGATCACGCCGCGGCGGAGCGCCCACTCCATGTAGAACGCGTGCGAGAGCCCGAGGTGAAGGAGGCCCGAGAACGTCGCGAAGGCGAGGAGGACGGCCGGCCGCGCCCGCACGACCGGGAGGACCCAGAGCGTCGTCACGGCGATGTGAGTGAGCGTCTGGAAGAGGAGCTTGATCCACCGCCACGGCTCGCCCCGGAAGAGCTCCCGCCAGCTGTCCGCGCCGAGGTGGTAGACGACGGCGCTCAAGAGCACGAGGAGCGCGACGCGCCGGAGGACGCGGAGCGTGGCCGCGCGCGCGCCCACCTGCTCGACGCGGCGCGAGTGCGCGAGGCGGAGCGCGAAGCCGACCGCGAAGAAGAAGTGCGGCATGATCGTGTCGGCGTAGCTGTTGTAGGTGTTGTGGTGCTTCAGGATCAGCGGCGTCGCGTGGAAGTTCCCGAGGAAGTTCACGAGGAACATGCCGGCGACCGTGTAGCCGCGGAACTGGTCGAGCGAGTCGAGACGCGCGGCGGTCATCGATCCGCATCGTAAACCGGCTCGCGGCTCTCAGCGGAACGAGAGAGAGCCGACGAGACAGGAGAGGTCGTCGGTGAAGTAGGACGGAGGCTCGCGCGGCGGGAGCGGCCAGAAGCGCCCCTCGTCGAGGAGCGGCGCGAGGTCCTCGCGGCGGCGCGCGAGGATCGCCCAGTGAGAGGACCAGTGGCCGATCGAGCTCTTGCCGCGGTCCCTCCACTGGAACGCGACGAGCCCGCACGCCGCGGCGAGGTCGCCCACGGGCGCCGCGAGGCGGACGTGGCGGTTCGTGATGTGGAACAGGAGGAAGCCTCCGGGCTCGAGGCGCGGGAGGTAGACCTCCTCGAGGCACTCGCGCGTGAGGAGGTGGAGCGGGACCGCGTCGCCCGAGAAGGCGTCGAGGACGATCGCGCGACACCGGCCCGTCGCGGTCGCGAGCGTGAGGCGCGCGTCGCCGAGGATCACGGGGACGTGCGCGCCGCGCGCGCGCGCGTCGTCGAGGTACGTGAAGAACGTCCGGTCCTCCGCGACGCGCACGACCGAGGCGTCGATCTCGTGGAAGGCGTAGGTCTGCCCGGGCCGCGCGAAGGCGGCGAGGCTCCCCGCTCCGAGGCCGACGAGCGCGACGCGCGCGCCCGCGTGCGGCGCGACGAGCTTCTCGAGCGCGCGGCCCGCGGGGCCGTCGCGGTGGAAGTAGGCGAGCGGCTCGCCCGGAGTCTCGCGGCGCTGGAGCCCGTGCACGGTGTCGCCGTGCGCGATCTCGTGCTCGACGGACCGCGAGGAGACGTGCGCGATCACGCGGGTGACTCCGAAGAAGCTCCGCTCGGCGCGCACGACGCCGGGGTCGGGGCGGAGGAGGAGGAGCGGGAGGAGCGCGACGACGAGGCGCACGGGCCTCGGCCCGGGCGCGAGGAGACACGCGGCGGCGAGCGCGAGCGGGTACTCCGCGACCGACGAGAAGGCGAGCGGCGCGGCGAACGCGGCGAGCGCGCCGCCCACGACGCCGCCGAGCGAGACGGTGAGCCAGTAGCCGGTGAGCTCCGCGGCGGGCGGCCGGTCGTTCGCGAGCGCGACGTGGCAGGCCATGGCCGCCGCGAAGAAGACGGCGAGGTGCGCGGGGCCGAGGAGGAGGAGGGTCTCGACCCGGAGGAGCTCGAGGACGACGGCGTTCACGACGAGCACGGCGAGGACGGCCGACCAGAAGAGGGGCGGGACGCGCGATTCCCGCGCGAAGGCGTACGCGAAGGTGAGGAGGTAGAGCGCGAGCGGGACGACCCAGAGGAGCGGGATCGCGCCCACGTTCGACGCGACGTGCGTCGTGACCCCGAGGAGGAGGCACGAAGGGACCGCCGAGAGCGCGAGCCAGCGGGCCGGGGCCCCCCCCCCAACCCCCCCCCCCGAGCGGGGGGGGGGGGGGGGGGGGGGCCCGG
>CAZYLP010000563.1:0-5866 GCA_964648345.1 uncultured Planctomycetota bacterium | reverse complement strand
GCCGTCGAAGCCCGCGTCGAGGAACGCGATCGTGCGCGCGACCGCGTCCGCGACGAGGCTCGCGACGGAGGGCGACCCCGCCTTCTTCCATCGAGGAGACCCGGGGAGACCGGGGAGGTGGATGACTCCGACGATCGGCTTCTGCGTGAAGGGCGCGGGGTGCACCCCGAGAGTCTACTCAGTCGCCGAGCGAAGCGGAGAAGCGCGGCGGATCGGCCTGCTCGGGCTCGTGACGCGGCGGTCGAGCGCGTAGGTCGCCTTGCTGTAGCCGTTCGAGAGCCCGGCGCCGAGCTTCATCGTAAGTCACGGGCCCATCTTCTCGTCCACTCGTGGACGGCGTCCACCCGCGCGCATCGCCCGCGGAAGAGCACTCGAACGTGGTGGACTCAAGCCCGGACGGCAAGGAGACCGATAAGAGACAGACGAGGAGGCCTCTCATGCGCCGCTCTTCCGCGTCCCTCACGATCCTTCTGATCGCGGCCCTCGCCGGCTGCTACACGCCCCAGATCCCGCAGTACGAGAAGGACTGGAACGAGGCCCGCGGCAGCACGGCCAACCTCAAGGCCCACGGCGACGAGGGCGGCGAGGTGCGCCTCGCGGACCTCGCGGCCGCCCATGGCCTCGAGATCAAGATCGACAACGTGACCGGCCGGCGGTTCCTCGAGGACGCGCGGAACAAGGTCGTGATCCCGACCGGCGAGCGCTACGTCGTCATCAACGGGACGCAGTGGCCGCTCGATGGCGAGGTCCGCTGGAGGAACTTCGAGATCGTCCTCCCCGGCGACGCGCGCGTCCTGTTCGGCGAGAAGCTCCTCCGCCCGCAGATCCCGACGCTCGACGCTTACGCGCACCTCGACGGCATCGACCCCAAGACCTATCTCCTCCCGACGGTCGTGAAGAACATGACCGGGGCCCAGCCGAAGCCGCTCAACAACGGCTTCAGGATCGACGCGAACGCGGGCACGCTCCCGACGGGCTGGAACCAGAAGGCGAACCGGCAGTGGCGCTACATCGTCATCCACCACTCCGCGACCGCGGTGGGCGGTGCCACGTCGTTCGGCCACGCGCACCAGAAGAAGTGGCAGAACGGCCTCGGCTATCACTTCGTGATCGGGAACGGCAGCGAGACCGCCGACGGCATGATCGAGATGGGCTCGCGCTGGACGCGGCAGAACCTGGGGATCGACGGCGCCCACGCCGGCGTGGACGAGTTCAACAAGCACGGGATCGGCGTCTGCCTCGTGGGCGAGTTCGACCACGGGATCCCGTCGCCGCGGCAGCTCGCGTCGCTCCGCAGCCTCGTGAACCACCTCATGCAGCGCTACTCGATCCCGAAGAGCGGGATCCGCCCGCACCGCTCCGTGAAGTCGGGCCACACGGAGTGCCCGGGCAAGGCGTTCCCCTTCGAGCAGTTCCTCCGCTCTCTCTAGAGCGAGACCACCCGCTGGAGACGCGCCTTCGTCCCGCGCTCGCACCACCAGTCCTGCGCCTTGAGCGCCGCCTTGATCGCGTGCCCCGCGACGAAGCGGAGCGGCTCGGGCGGCCAGGGGAGCGTCCGCCGCTTCACGAACCACACGTCCGTCAGGTCCGACCTCTTCCCGAGGAGGAGGTGCGCGATCGTCTTCCCGTTGAGCTGCGTGAGCGAGACGCCGTGCCCCATGCAGCCGAGCGAGTAGATCGCGCGCTCGTCGCCCACGGTGCCGATCGCGGGGACCATGTCGAGGGGGACGCTCACCGGCCCGCCCCACCGGTCGGCGATCTTCACGCCGCGGAGCTGCGGGAAGACCGTCACGAGGTCGCGCTCGAGGCCGGCGAAGGTGCGCGCGTTCCGGTCGTGCGCCATGGAGCGGCCGAAGGGGAGCGTCACGTCGCTCCCGCCCATGAGGACGCGGTCGTCGGGCGTGAGCCTGAAGTAGTGGACGAGGTTCCGCGCATCCTCGAGGCCCTCGCGGCCGGCCCAGCCGATCGCGTCGAGCTGCTTCGACGAGAGGCGCTCGGTGACGACGATGTGAGTGAAGGCCGCGACCTGCTTCCGGCGCAGCTCGGGGAACTGGAAGGACCACGCGTTCGTCGCGAACACGACGCGGTCCGCGGTCACCGCGCCGCGGGGCGTCTCGAGGCGGAAGCGCTCGCCGCGCGTGACGCGCGTGACGGGCGTGCGCTCGAAGACGAGGGCGCCCGCCTCCTCGGCGATCCGCGCGAGCTCGCGGACGTGCTTCGCCGGGTGGAGGAGCCCGCAGCGCCGCTCGCGCCACGCTCCGAGCACGAGCGGCGAGTCCACGGCGGCGCGCGCCCGGGCCTCGTCCCACCACTCGATGCCGCGGACGCCCATGCCCTCGAGGACCTCGAGGTCGCGCTGGATCCGCTCGACGTACGCGGGCGTCGTCGCGAGACGCAGGAAGCCCGTGTGCTCGTAGTCCGAGCGGATCCGGTGCTTCTCGACCAGGGAGCGCACGTGATCGACGGCGCGCTCCATGTAGCGGTGAGCCTCGACGGTGCGCTCGCGGCCGAAGAGCATCTTCGTGACGAGCGGCTCGAGGCCGAAGAGCGTCATCGAGAAGCCCGCGTTCCGGCCGCTCGCCCCGAACGCGACGACCTCGCCCTCGAGAACGACGACGCGGAGCGACGGCTGTTCTTCGAGGAGGTGATAGGCCGTCGAGAGCCCCGTGAAGCCGCCGCCTATGATCGCCACGTCGCACGTGAGCTCGCCGACGAGCGGTGGGTTCGGCTCGTAGGGCCCGGCGTCCTTGATCCAGTGAGAGGTGTCCGCGTGCGGGATCGTCGCCTCACGCTCGATGATCGCGCTCACGGCTTGGGCCCGAGCGCGACGCGGAGGATGCTCTCCTTGTCGAGGTCCCTCGACTCGACGATCGAGAGCGTCTTCGTGGCGGCGTCCGGTCGCGTCGCGATGAACGCGCGGCCGCCCGTCGGCATCTCGAAGATCTGCCCGCGCATGAAGACGTTCACGCCGACGAGCGCCTTCGTCGAGAGCATGCGGGTCTCGAGCGAGTACTTCCGCCAGGCCTGCCCCTCGGTGAGGACTCCCTGGTCCTTCGGGTCCACGTCCGTCGGGTAGAGCTGTCCGCTGTAGCCTCCCCAGGGCGCGTTCCACTTGAGGCGATTGCTGCCGAAGGAGGGCTGGAGGAGGATCTCGGCGTCATTCAGCGCGAGGTACGCCTCGGGGAACCAGCCGTCGGCGCAGATCATGTCGCCGAGCTTGCCGAACGGCGTGTCCACGACGCGGAGCTCGCCGACCTTGGCCGCATCCACGAACGGTCCCTCGTCGGCGGTGAGGAAGACCTTCTTCGTCCGCGAGAGGAGCGCGCCGTTCGGTCCGAAGATCGCCGACTGGTTGAAGACCTTGTAGCCGTGCTGGCGGACCTTGCCCTTCGCGTCCACCGTGAAGTCCGGCGCGAGGATCGAGCCCGCACAGACGTAGGCGCGGTGCCTTCGCGCCACCTCCGCGAAGGTGTCGTGCCAGCACTGGAGCGAGCGCGGCCCCTTCGTGACGAACACGGCCTTCTGGACCATCTCCATGAGCCCGTTCGCGGGGGCGCAGAGAGCGACCATGGCCGTGGTCCCGAGGACGCGCGGCAGGTTCTGCGGGCGCAGGACCGAGCGCACGAGCGCGTCCTTCGTCGTCGCCGCGGAGAGGACGCTCGCGGGCTCGCCGAGGAGACAGAGCCACGTCCCCACCATCTCGGGATAGACGATGAGCTTGTCGTCCCCCGCGGGGAGACCGGCCACGGCCCTGTCCGTCACGGAGAAGATCGCGCGGCGATACGCGTCCTCGGTCGCGAAGTCCTTCGCGGAGAGCGCGGTCGAGATCCCGATCACGTGTCGCGCGGGTCCGGGCGGCGGCGCCGCGGCGAGCGGACCGCCGGCCGCGCCCGCCAGGAGCGCGAGCGCGGCGATGAGGATGAGTCGCTTCATGGTCCCTGAGCTCCGCGCGGCGAATGTGCACGCGCGGTGCCCGGAGACCGAGGACCGCTAAGGCCTTGCGCGCGGAGCGCTCCCCGCCCGGAGCGTCCCGGGCTGCTCCGCGCGCGCCACGTGCGGCGTGGCTCCCAATTTCGGCTAAGGAGTGCTGAGGCCGCCCGTGAGCCCGATCGTCGTCGAGGGCCCGAACTGCAGGAGAGGCCCGCCGCCCACGCGCACCTTCCCGCTCCCGACGCCCGAGGGGAGCTTCACGACGATGAGACCGGCGTTCTTGAAGACGACCTGAGCGGCGGCACCCGACTCGAACGTCACGACGGGCGCCGACCCGAAGTCCTGGCCCTGGAGGAGGAGGTAGCCGCCCGCCACGTCCGCCCGATCGATCTTGGGACCGGCCGGCTTCGTGACCTCGAGCGAGACCTTCGCGGCCCCCGCCTCGTTCTGGAGCACGAGCTGGTGGACGCCCGCACTCTCGAGCGAGGAGACCTCGGCGACGATCCGCGTCTCGGAGAGGTCGATCACGCGGAGGTTCGAGCCGTCGAGCCGGAGCGTCGGCTGCGTCACCTCGACCTTCTCGATCGCGGAGTAGTCCGTGAGGAACCGCCCGCGGATCGTGATCCGCTCGCCGGCCGCGACCTTGTTCGGCGTCACGCTCGTGATCACCGGCACGTGGAGGACGGCGACCTTCGCCTGTCCCTCGCCGCCCTCGGCCGTGATCGTGACCGCTCCGTGCGGGACCGTGAGCGGGACGCGCGCCGTGATCCGCTGACGGTTCGACGCCACGGAGACGATGGGGAGGGCGACCTTCTTGTTGCCGCTCCGTGCGGTGAGCCGCGTCGTCGAGGCGTCGAAGTGGTAGCCCTGGAGGAGGACCGTCCCGCCCGCCTTCACGACGGAGGACTCGTAGACGGGCCCGAGGATCGTCGGTGCGAGGGGCGCACCCGTCTCGTCGCCGAAGACGCGGAGCCGTGAGTCGACGTTGAGACCGTCGGCCTGGAGGACAGGCTCGATGAAAAGGAACCGATCGGTCCCGGCCCTGGCCATGCGCCCGCGCACCTCGACGAGGAGCCCACGGCCGAGGGGAGCGTGACGGACGGTCTGCTCGATGATCTCGCCGTCGCCGTCGTCCATGTACGCCCGCGTGATCACACGCACGCGGAAGGTCGCGCTCGAGGCGCTCGTCGCGGCGATGTGGAAGTCGAGATGCGGGTCCGCGAAGCGTGGCTCGATGAGCTCGGCGCTCCAGCCAAAGCCGTGCTCGGCCTCGACTTCATTCTTCGGGCGGAGCTGGCCGCCCGCCGCGATGGCCTTCTTCGAGACGACGGCCTTGCGGATCCTCACCGAGCTTCCGTCGGCCAGCGAGCCGCTCGCGGCGAGGAAGGACGGCACATCGTCGTAGGTCGCGTCCTGGGCGTGGGCGCCCGTCGCGAAGAGAGCGACGGCGGCGACCCCGATGATCGGGGTCGGGAGATGGAGTCTGGACATTCGGTCATCCTCGTGACGATCCGGAGGGCACGAGCCGGGCCAAACCAGACGCGATGGATGATGGAGACAGGTTTTGACAGCCCCGGGCTTTCATGGTATCGATCCCTCTCCTGGATTCCGGCTTGTGAAGAAATTCACAAGCAAGTCGCTCGCGTCTACAAGGCTTTGCTCTTTCGTCGTTTCTGTCTCAGGCGGCGCCCGGAGAAGCAATGTACTTCGACTACGCGAACGTGTTCGTCTTCCTGGCGTTCGGGGCCCTGTTCGTGGTCCTGAACGTCTCGATCCTGAGCCGCTTCCTGCGCCCGACCGTCAAGGAAGCTGCCAAGGAGACGACCTACGAGTGCGGCGAGACCCCGGTCGGTTCGGGATGGATCCGCTTCGACATCCGCTTCTACACCGTCGCGCTCGTCTTCCTGATCTTCGACGTGGAGGTCGCCTTCCTCTA
>CAZYLP010000562.1:0-5873 GCA_964648345.1 uncultured Planctomycetota bacterium | reverse complement strand
CCGGTCTCTCCCGGCCGGTTGCTCCTCACGAGGGCGACGACTCGATCGTAGGCCCAGCTCGACCGCTTCACGAAGTCCTCGAGCGCGGTCCGCTCGTCATCCGTCGCCTTGCCCGCCGCGTACCGCAGAAGCTCGCGCGGCTCGAGATCCGCCGCAGGAGGTAGACCAGAGGCCCCGACCACGTGATCCCTCAGAGCCCCATCAATGAACCGCTCGAAATCACCCGGCAAGTCAGCACGATCGTTGGCGACTTTCGGATTCCGTTGCGGCTGAGCGGGCTGAGGGGCTGCGGACATGACGAGGAAACCCTTTCTGCCGAAGGCGCCGCTCTGGGCGCGACGGCCAACCGTGGTCGTTGGGGACACTGAACGAACTCCTTCCGGACTGACGGAGAGGACGTTCAGGACCCGCGCCCCCTGTCGGGCTTTCGCTCGTTCAAGCACGAGTTGTAGTCCGGGTAGGCGCGACCGAGGCCGTCGAGGATCTTCTCGCGGAAGTCCTCGACACGTCTGGACATCTGTTCGGAGCTGAGCGCGAGACCGGCGCGCTTCTTGATCTCGTCCGGCGTGCGCTCCCGTTTGCACGTCCGGTCCTTGTACATCCGGCACCAGACTCCCGACTCGACGGAGCAGCGGTGCTGGACGATCGCGAGGTCCACCTCGTCGATCGCGCCGCGGGCCCGGAGCACGTCGTGCGACCGGTCGCAGAGCGCCATCCACACCTTGAGGCGCGCGCGGTTGATCCTGAGGTTGATCGCGTTCGGCGTGAGCGACTCGAGCTTCTCCACGTCCTGGGCCGCGACGCCCTCGCGACAGAGCGCGCGCACGAGGAGGCGCACGTCCTCGCTCGCGCCGGCGAGGGGCGCGAGGCTCGAGGCCGCGCTCGAGAGCTTCGCGCGGTCGATCCCCGAGAGCACGGCCACCTCGTCGGCCGAGAGGCCGTCGAGGAGGTACTTGAGCGCGAGCGCGCCGCGGCCGTCGATCTTCTTCTTGCCGGCGAGCGCGGCCACCGCCTTGGCGAAGCCCCCCTTCGTAAAGCGCTGGTTGGCCTCGCCGCCGAACGCCTCGGAGATGTCCTGGACGGCGCGCCCCGAGGTGAGGAGCGCGAAGATGACGCCGTCGAGCGGCGCGAGGTCGCCCTCGCGCTCGAGGTCCTCGATGACGAGGAGGACGTGGTCGAGCGCGTCGCGCGTCGAGGCCTTCTCCTGCGTCTTGAAGACGGGGCGCGCGTCGCCCACCTCGACGGTGATCTCGCCGGGCGCCTTCTTCCGGCGCTTCAGGTCATCGAGGCAGTAGTTCCTCACGAGCTGCGCCACGTAGGCGCGGAAGTCGCGCCCGTCCCACTTGGGGAGCGCCTCCCAGATCTTGCTCCAGAGCGCCGGGTACTCGCGCTCGGGGTCGAGCCCGCGCCGGTAGAGGAGCCCGCGCACCTTGAGCTTGGACTCGAGCTTCTTCAGGATCTCCTGGAAGGAAGCGTCGTCGCGCTCGAGGACGACCTTCTCGATGAGGACGAAGAACTCGCCGAGGCGGACCATGACGAGCTCGTCCACGGCGAGCTCCGCCATCTCCTCGAGCTCGGCCTTCGAGCGCGGCTCGGGCGGCGCCTCCTCCTCCTCGGCGGCCGCCTCGCGGGCCTCGGTCTCGGGCGTCGCCGAGGCGCGCGCGGTGGTCCGGAGCGCGAGCGAGTCGAAGAAGTCGCTCTTCCTCGACTTGGCGCCGCGGGCCTCGAGGCCCGCGTAGATCTTCTTCAGCAGCTCCTTCTCGTCCCGCTCGGTGAGGCGCACTCACTTCTCCTTCCGGGAGTCCCGCAAGAGCTTGACGGGGAGGAAGAGGACCCCCGAGGCCACCAGGACGAACATCGTGTACGCGACGAGGAGCGAGAAGCCGCGCCAGAACGGCGCGGCCAGCTTGTTGTGGATCGACACGCCGAGCCCGAGGAACTCCATCGCGAACACCATGACGATCGAGCTCGCGGAGGCGACGGCGACGGACTTGAGGTCGTCGGTGCTCGGGGCCGACGCGACGACGAAGGACGCGGCGAGCCAGATGAACATCCAGAACCGCGCGTCGCCGAGCTCCTGATGGCTCATCGCCCGCCACATGCCGTGCGTGAAGTCGAGGCAGGTGTCGAAGAACGTCGCGCCGGCGTCGCCCGCGTTCGTCGTCATCCTCGGGAGCGTACCGTCGAAGCTCACCGGGTGCGAGAAGCCCCAGTCCGCGACGAGAACGCCGAGGAGCGCGAGACCGAAGGGAGCGATCGCGAAGACGAGCCGGAACCCCACGCTGCCGGGCGGCGCGCCCTTGCTCTCGGCCGGGCCGCCCTTCCGCCAGGCGTCGCACTGCTTCGCGTCGTTCCCGGTCACCCAGCAAGCGGTGAGACGGCCGAGCGCCGCGAGGAGGACGCCCGGGAAGAAGGCCACCCGCACGAACTTCCAGCCGACGAACGTCGCGTAGAGCCGTCCCAGCAGGAAGGCGAGGGCGATGTAGAGGGCGAGCCAGACGCCGAGCGAGATCGACATGGCCCGAGAGTTTAACTGGTTGCCCGGGATCGGGCACGGCTACAATCACGGTCCGCCCATGAACGTCCACGAGCTCGCGCTCGCGACCGAGGGTCTCGACGAGGCCACCTACCTCACCCGCTTCCCGCAGGCGGCGTTCGTGTTCCTCACCGAGGCGACCCGCCTCGACGACACTCCGGCGCACGACACCGTGCGGCCCATGTCGATGTCCGAGCTCATCGCGCGCTCGAAGGGTCTGCGCATGACGGACCCGATCCCGACGCCGACCTCCTCGACGAGCCCGACGCTGCCGGGCAACGCCGGCCCCGCCGAGCCCGTCGCCGTGACGCCGTCCTCCTCGGTCGTGTTCCTCGAGAAGTCGACGCGCAACCCGTTCGGCTCGATGATCACGGTCGGCCGGGCGACGAACAACGACGTCGTCCTCCCCCTCCGGACGATCTCGAAGATGCACTCCTACCTCATCTGCACGAGCAACGGGTGGAAGATCACCGACCAGCACTCGGCGAACGGGACGTTCGTCGATGGCCTCAGGTTGCCGGATGGTCAGGGCGCCACGCTCCCGGACGGGGCCCGGCTCGGGTTCGGGAACGAGTCACAGTGCCACTTCTACACGGCCAAGGGCTTGTGGCGACTCATCGAGGCTTACCGCCCGCACGTTGTTCGCGCCGATCCGCCCGGCTAACGTTGCATCGCATCGGCAGGCCCGGAGAGGAAAGCCCTTGAGGCTCGAGGATCTCGCGCGCGAGTCGGGCGGTCTCGACGAGACCACGTTCGTGCGCCGCTTCCCGCACCCCGTGCTCGTGTTCGCGGCGGCATCGAGCGGGAGCGCCGACGACTCGCAGCACGTCGACACGCCGAGCGGCGGGATCAAGATCCCGGGCAAGGAGAAGGAGATCTCCTTCTCGCGCACGAGCGCGATGAAGGCGACGGACTCGTTCCCCGTCCTGGCCGACTCGGTCCACGACATGGCCGAGAAGGGCGGCGCCGAGAACAACCCGGCGCGGGAGCTCCTCGGGACCGCTCCCGTCGTCTTCCTCGAGAAGTCGAAGCGCAACCCGTTCGAGAGCATGATCACGATCGGACGAGCGTCGAACAACGACTACTGCCTGCCGCTCGGCACGATCTCCAAGGTCCATGCCTACTTCACGAAGACCCCGACGGGCGTCTGGCGCCTCACCGACCAGAGGGCGACGAACGGCACGTGGGTGGACGGGCTCCGCCTCGAGCTCGGCGCGACCGCCAACCTCGCGGAGGGCGCGCGCCTGAGCTTCGGCCCGGACGCCCGCGCGCGCTTCTTCACTCCGGTGGGCCTCTTCGGGTTCCTGGCGCTCTACCGCTCAGGCGTCGCCGTCTAGGAACTTCTTCACCACCTCCGAGGGGTAGGGCACGCGCACGAGGCGCCGCCGCCCGGCGGGCACGGCCATGAAGACCCCGCGCGAGGTCCGAATCGTGCCTCGAGCCGCGAGGAGGTCGATCGAGCCGATGCGGCCCTGCGCGAGGCGCGACGGCCGGGCCACGGCGTCGGCGACCTCGAAGCAGATGATGTAGCGGCCGGGCTCCTCGATGAAGCCGCGCTCCGCGGAGAGGTGGTACCGGACCGCGCGGTGCTCGACCCAGCGGAGCGCGACCCAGAGGAGCAAGAAGGCGAGGGAGCACGCCGGGCACACGAGCTTCGACGCCGCCGCGACGCCGCCCACGCACGTCGCGACCACGAAGAGGGGCGCGAGCCCGGCGAGACCGAAGGTGAGCGAGCGGCCCGCGGCCGCGACGCGCGTCACGATGATCACGAGCCCGAGGACGCAGCCCGCGAGCCCGGCGACGGGGAGCGTGAGGGACGGCACGCCGACCAGCTCGGTGAGGTTGAACGCGCCGAGGACACCGAGCGCGCCGAACAGCGAGACCGCGGCGACGAGCGCGGCCTCGCCGTCGCCCGCCGCGATCCCCGCGACCGGTCGCCCCGACCAGAGAATGACCTCCCCGGGCTTGAGCTCGCGCTGGACGAGGGGCCCGGGGCCGCTCACTCGAGGGCCTGCTCGATCCAGGCCGCGCCGAGGACCCGCTCGTCCGCCTCATCGTAGAAGGCGCACAGCTGACCCGGGGCGACCGCCACTTCGGGCGCGTCGAACTCCACGCGGACGCCGTCCGCCGTCCCGACCGCGGTCGCGGGGACCGCGCCGTGGTTGTAACGGATCTGTGCCCGCACGCGGCGCCGCTCGCCGTCGCGGAGGACGTCCCCGCACTGCCACTCGACGCCGCGCGCGAGGAGCGCGGGCGCCTCGAGGTCGGCCTTCTCGCCCAAGACGACGCGGCCGTTCACCGGGTCCACCGCGGTGACGTAGGCGCGCTTCCCGAAGCCCTGCCCGAGGCCCTTGCGCTGCCCGATCGTGAAGCCGATCGCGCCCTCGTGCCGGCCGATGACGCGGCCGTCGGCGTCGACGAACTCGCCGGCGCGGACCGCGGCGTGGTCCTCGGGGAGCCGGTCCCGGACGAGCGGCCGGTAGTCGCCGCCCGGCACGAAGCAGATCTCGACCGAGTCCTTCTTCGCCGCGACGCGCTCGAGCCCGAGGGCCCGGGCGCGCTCGCGGACCTCGGGCTTCTCGAGCGCCGCGAGCGGGAACACGCTGCGCGCGAGCTGGGCCTGGGAGAGGATCGCGAGGACGTAGGTCTGGTCCTTCTTCCGGTCGCGCGGCCGGCGAAGCTCGAAGCGGCCGTCGCGCTCGTCGAGGCGCGCGTAGTGCCCCGTCGCGACCTTCGCCGCGCCGATCTTGTCGGCGAAGGCGAGGACGTGGCCGAACTTGAGCGTCCGGTTGCAGAGGACGCACGGGTTCGGCGTCCGGCCCCGCGCGTAGCTCGCGACGAAGTCGTCGATGATCCGCCCGAACTCGTCCTTCATGTTGAGCGCGTAGAAAGGGATCCCGAGCTTGTCGGCCACGCGACGGGCGTCGAGCGCATCCTCGACGGAGCAGCAGCCCTGCTTCTCGCCGGTCGCGTGCCCCGAGACGCCGGAGCGCATGAAGAGGCCGACCACGTCCCAGCCCTGCTCGACGAGCAGGGCCGCGGAGACGCTCGAGTCCACTCCGCCCGAGAGGGCGCAGACGATACGGGGCTTCGGCATTTCGCGGGCTCCGAGGATAACCCGCGGCAGGCTCCGCGAGTTCCCTCCTAGGACCGCTCAGCGCGGTAAGCTTGTCGCTCCATGCGCGCGCGCCTCGCCGTCGCCACGGCCTACGTGTCCGTCCTCGGGGCGCTCGCGCTCTTCGCGCTCCACCGGCTCTACCTCCTCGTGCTCCTCGTCGCGCATCGGAGACCCGTGCCCCCGGCCGCGGGCACCGCGCGTTCGGTCACGATCCAGATC
>CAZYLP010000561.1:0-5920 GCA_964648345.1 uncultured Planctomycetota bacterium | reverse complement strand
GCCCTTCGCGTGACCGAAGAGCTCGGGCTCGAGGAGCGACTCCGGGATCTCGGTCACGTTCACGGCCACGAAGGGCGTCGAGCGCCGGGGCCCGTACTCATGGAGCGAACGCGCGACGAGCTCCTTGCCCGTCCCGGACTCGCCCTCGATGAGAACCGTCGACTCGCTCGCGCACGCGCGCTCGAGCCGGCCGAGGAGCGCGGCGAACGCACCCGAGCTGCCCACGAGCCGCTCGAAGCGGCGCGGCTGCTCTCCGCGGCGGAGCGCTTGCTTCCGGCGCGCGGCGGCGAGGTCTCGCTCGAGGTTCTCGCGCTCGCTCGCTGCGTCGAGGGCGAGGGCCGCGTGCGCCGCGATGAGCTCGAGGAGGCGCCTCTCCTCGCCTCCGAACGCATTGACACGCCGGCGATCCTCGACGAGCACCGCGCCGAGCGTGCGCCCGCGCGCGACGAGCGGCGCGACGAGCGCGGAGCGGACGCCGAGCTCGCGCACGCTCTTCGTGGATGAGAAGCGCGGGTCGTCCCCGGCGCTCGTCACGAGGACGGACTCGCCGGTCGCGAGCGCGCGTCCGACGAGCGTCCCGCTCACGCGCGTCTCGGAGGCGGGCACGCCGCGCCGGCCGTAGTTCCGCGCGGCGCGCACCTCCGTACCTCCGTTCGAGCCGGGGACGACGACGAAGCCGCGCTCGCCGTCCGTCAGCTCGAGCGCCGAGTCGAGGATCGCTCCGAGGACTTCGTCGGCGTCGCGGCCCGCGACGACGGCGCGCGCGAGCTCGAGCGCGCGGATGAGCGCGGAGCGGGTCGCCTCGCTCATCGCTTCACGATCCCCTCGAGCGTCGCGCCGAAGGCGGCGGCCGTCGGTCGTTCCTCCTGGACCGGGCACATGGCCTTCATGACCGCGCGAGCGAGCGGCTGCGGCACCGACGGCGCGACCGTGGCGAGCGGCGTCGCGCCGCGATGGATCGCGTGGATGAAGTCGTCGAGCGGGACGTCGGAGAAGGGCCGGACGCCCGAGAGGGCGTGGTAGAGGACCGCCGCGAGACCGTAGACGTCCGCGGCCGGACCCGCATCCTTCGCGCCGCCGACCTGCTCGGGCGCGATGTAGCAGAACGTCCCGAGGGAGTCGTTCGTCTTCGTGACGAAGGTCCCGTCGATCGTCCCGCGCCGGCCCTCCTCGCGCGCGAAGCCGAAGTCGGTGAGCTTGACCGCGCCCGCCTCCGGGCCGATGAAGATGTTCGCGGGCGAGATGTCGCGGTGGACCACTCCGCGCTCGTGCGCGTGTGCGAGCGCGGCGGCGACGGATGCGCCGAGGGAGATCGCCTCGGCCCAGCCCAGGGCTCCCTGCATCAAGCGGTCCTCGAGGAGAGCGCCCGTGACGAGCTCCTGGACGAGGTAGAGCCTCCCGTCGCGCTCGAGGAGCGCGTGGAGGCGCACGATCCCCGGGTGGTCGAGCCGCTCGAGGAGCTCGGCCTCGCGCTTCGCGCGCGCGAGGAGCTGACGGTCGGCGCCGGGCGCCACGACCTTCACGGCCACGGGCTCCTTCACGCCCTTCAGCTTGCCCGAGTAGACGGAGCCCGTCGCTCCGCGGCCGATCCGCGGTCCGAGGGTGAGGCCCGCCGGCGGCGTGGGCGTCACCTCGAAGGTGATCTCGAGCTTCGCGGCGCCGAGCTCGAGCTTCGCCTTCAAGCGGACGAGGACGCCGTCCTTCGGGAGCTTCCGGCGGTCGAGGACCGCGGGGTTCTTCCCGATCGAGGTGACGAGGAGGCCGTCCCTGCGATTCTCGAGCTTCACGTGCTGGCGCGAGATCGTGTCGTCCGGGATCACGAGCCCGCAGCTCGGGTCGCGGCCGATCGCCGCGGACGAGCCGACCTCGAGGTCGAGCCGGCGGCCCGAGCCCGGACCCGCGACGACCTCGATGATCGCGTCCCCCGGCATTCACCGGGGATTGTAGAGAAAAAGCCCCTGCTAGACCGCTCAGCTCGGCGGCTTCGGGCCTTCGAGCGAGTTGAGCACGTCCTGCGGGACATCGGACTTGGGCAGGATCAGGGCCGACCCGCGGACCGCGGTGAGGACGCCCTCCTTGATGCGCGTGACGATCTTGTTGAACGACTTCCTCAGCCGCTCGGGGAGCTCGAGCGAGACCTCGGGCGGGCCGGCGATCGGGAGCTTGTCGGCGTCGAACTCGAGCGTGAGCCGGTTCAGGATCCCGCCCTGCCCCGAGAGCCGCTCGACCATCTCGCCCGACGGCAGCGAGGCGAGGAAGGCATACGGGTAGGAGAGGTCACGGCCCTCGGGCTTGTCGAGGTAGCTGGCCGGTGCGATCCCGAGCGAGCGGAAGAACGACTCGACGCGCGCGAGCCAGGCCGTGTCGACCTTGCGCTCGGCGACCTCGACGCGCTTCACCTCGGCGAGGATGGTGCCCTCGACGGCGCCCTTCGCGATCTCGCGATCGCCCTGGTAGGCGACGGCGTCCACGGAGATCCGCCCAAGACCATCGGTGCTGGCACCCTCGGGCGAGATGCGGAGCGTGATGCGGACGGGCGATCCGTACCACGCGATCCCGGTGAAGCTGACGCGGAGCGCCGTCACCTGGAGCCGCGGGAAGAGGACCTCGAGCGGGGCGACGATCTGCGACGCCGTCCACGCGCCCGGGACCACGAAGCCATCGGAGTGGATCGGGTTCGCATCGCCGGTCGCGACGACGAAGGCCTTGCCGCGCTCCTTCGTCGCCATCGCGGTGCGGCGGACCTGGAACGGCCCGCGGACCTCGAGCGTCCCCTTCTCGCCGAGGACGAGCGACGGCTTCGTCGTGCGCGCCTTCGGGTCGCGGAGAGACGTCCGATCCTCGAACGCCGCGAGGCGGTCGAGGGAGACGGAGAGCGCGGGCGCGAAGCCCGGCGTCTTGCTCTCGATCTTCTCGGACTGAGCTTCCACTTGGCGCACCCATCACGAACGAATGATCGGCACGAATGAAACTGGCCCGGCGCTTCACCACATCGAAGCGCGGGCGAGACCATTCATTCCGACCGAACCGACCGAACCGACTTGACCGACCGACGACGAGAAAGTTTAGGCGCGCTGTGATTTTTGGTCAAGGAGCGATGGCCGGATTTCGTGCTCGGAGATGGTTCTTCGGCGCGATGAGCTTTGGTGTCGGTGCGTCATGTTAAGGTTCGTCGAGTGGCGACGAAGAAGAAGGACGAGCCCACTCCCGCGCCTGACGCTCCGCGCACTCCGACCGCTCCCATCACCGCCCGCATCACCGACGACCAACTCCCTGACCGACTTAAGGCGCGTGGGCTCGAGCCGCTCTACCTCGTCGAAGGCCCGGAGGCCTTCCTCAGATCGCAGGCCATCGCCGCACTGCGTGGTCACGTCTCGGGCGCCGACGGAAAACCGGCAGAGACACGCTTCGAGGGCGACAAGGCGACCCTCGCCCCCATCCTCGACGAGCTGAGGACGCTCCCGTTCTTCTCGCCGCTGCGTCTCGTGCACGTCGAGGACGCCGATCTCTTCCTCGCGAAGTGCGTGAGCGAGTGTCCGGACGAGCTCGATCACGCGCTCGAGGAAGTGAAGACTCTCGCCAAGTCCGCCCTCGTGCTCGAGACCGAGGGGCTCGACGGGCGGCTCAAGGTGACGAAGCGCGTGCGCGACCTCGCCGTGCGCGTGACGTGCGACACGCCCGACGAGAACGGGCTCCTCCGCTTCGTGCGCGAGCGCGCCGTGTCGCGCGGGCGGAAGTTCGCGCGCGGCGCCGACCAGGCTCTCCTCGAGCGCTTCGGTGGCGGCGCGGGGGTCCAGGTGGACCTCGGGATCCTCGATGGCGAGGTGGCCAAGCTCTGCTCCATGCAGGGAGACGGCGACGTGACCGTCGCGCAGGTCCACGCCGTCGCGTCCTCGCTCACGGCCGAGGACACCTTCGCGGTCGTCGGCGCGGTCGGACGCGGTGACGTCCGCGGAGCGCTCGAGGCGCTCCGGGCGGTCTTCCGCGACGGCGCGGTCGTGGACGGCGAGCGGAAGCGCGAGCCGAAGGCGCTCGCGCCCATGATCACCGGGCTCCTCGCCTGGGACCTCAGCCGTCTCTTCAAGGCGCGCGCGCTCCACGAGGCGGGCCGCTCCGCGCAGGACATCCTCGCCGAGGCGAAGGCGTGGCGTGAGCGCGACACCTTCATCGCCCGCGTGCGATCGGCGGATCAGACCGTGCTTCGCTCCATGCACGCTCTCCTCCGCCAGGCCGATGAGCAGCTCAAGGACAACGGGGATCCGTTCGAGATCCTGACGACGCTTCTGGCGCGTCTGGCGCTTGCGGCTCCGCGCACCAAGCCCGTTCGGGCGTTCGCACGCTGACGACAACTGGTCAACTCCACCGGAACAGCCGCAGCGCCAGCACGAGCGTGATCACTGCCCAGACTCCCAGCACCACCAGCTCTCTCTGCACGCTCTCGAGCCCGAGGCCCTCGCCCTCGTTCGCGAGGCGCCGCATGCCGTCGATGAGCGCGGTGAGCGGCAGCGCCTTCACGAACGGCTGCATCCAGTCCGGGAACTTGGACGACGAGAAGAAGACGCCGCTCATGAACATCTGGGGCAGCATCGGGATGTTCATGATCCCCGCGGCGACCTCCGTGTTCCGCGGACGCGCGGCGACGAGGAGCGCGAGGCAGCCGAAGCTGAAGACGCCGATCGACGAGAACAGCGCGAACGCGACGAGCGACCCCTTGAGCGGGACGCCGAACGCGAGCATGGCGAAGCCGAACATGAGCACGGCCTCGACGGCCACGATCAGGAAGCGGTGGATCGCCGCCGCGAGGAGGAACTGCCACCGCTTCATGGGCGTCACGGCGAAGCGCTTGAGGAGCTTCTTCGCGCGCATCTCGACGAGCGCGAAGCCGACGCCCCAGAGGCTCCCGTTCATGATCTGCATGCCGAGGAGACCGGGCGTGAGCCAGTCGATGTAACGTGCCCCGGGCGCGCTCTGCTCCTTGTCGGTCCCGAGCGGCGGACGAGGGCTCAGGACCGCCTCGACGAGGAGCTTCGTCTGGCGCGCGTCCGGGTGCATGGGGTCGAACCGGAACTCGTGGGACTTGCCCGGCACGACGAGGAGCGCGGCCTCGCCGCGAGCGAGCGCGCGCTCCGCCTCGTCGAGCGGCCGCGCCAGGATCTTCAAGCTCGACGTGGTGAGCGCGGCGACGATCGGATCGCGCTCCGAGGCGGCGACGAGCACGGGGAGCGGCCCCGGCGGCTGCGGCCTGAACGCGAGGCCCAGGACGACCATCATCACGAGCGGGAAGACGAGCGCCCAGAAGATGATCGCGGGCTCGCGGGAGAACTCGCGCCAGCGGAACAGGAAGAGCTGCCAGAGGGCCTTCATGTCGTCTTCGGCCCCTCGTCGTCGAGGCGACGGCCCGTGAGCTGCAAGAAGACGTCCTCGAGCGTCCCCGTCCGCGTCGAGAGATGGAGGAGCTTTCGCCCGCCCGCTTCGAGGAGAGCGAGGAGCTTCGGCACGACCTCGTGCGCTCGCTCGACGACGAGGCGCGCGAGCGCGGGCTTGTCGGCCTGGGCGTCCGCGCGGCGGACGCCCTCGAGAGCGCGGAGCGCCTCGAGGTCGGGCGCGGGCTGCGTCTCGACCTCGACGATCGTCTCGCCGCCGAGGCCGCGCACGAGCTCGGCGGGCGTGCCGAGAGCGATCACCTTCCCGTGGTCCACGATCGACACGCGGTCGCAGAGCGCCTCGGCCTCGTCCATGAAGTGCGTCGTGAGGAGGAGCGTCACGCCCTTCGCCTTGAGCTCGGAGAGGAGCTTCCACGTGTCGCGCCGCGCGCGCGGATCGAGGCCCGTGGTCGGCTCGTCGAGGAAGACGATCTTCGGCGAGTGCACGAGCGCGAGCGCGAGCGCGAGCCGCTGCTTCTGGCCGCCCGAGAGGTTCT
>CAZYLP010000560.1:0-5926 GCA_964648345.1 uncultured Planctomycetota bacterium | reverse complement strand
GTCGCGCGTCGTCTCCGCGCACTGCGAGACGAGCCTCTACACCGCGATCTACCAGGGCGGCTGCGACTACTGGACGGACGACCAGATGTGCCAGTTCTGCGCCATGAAGATCGACCAGACCTCGAAGTGGCGGCGGATCGAGCAGATCATCGAGGTCGCGAAGGTCGCCCTCGCCGAGAACCCGAAGGCGGAGATCTCCTTCGGCGGCGGCACGCGCCTCACGGAGGACAAGAGCGCGAAGCACAAGGCGGAGGGGATCGCGCGCCTCAAGGCCGAGTGCCCGATGCCCGTCTGCGTCGAGATGGCGCCGCCCGACACGGACGACTGGCTCGACCGCCTCCACGACTCGGGGTGCGACTCGATCCTCCTCAACATCGAGCTCTGGGACCCGGCGGTGCGGAAGCGGATCATGCCGGGCAAGGCGGCGATCACGCGCGAGCGCTACCTCTCCGCGCTCGAGCACTCGGTGACGGTCTTCGGCGCGAGCCAGGTGAGCAGCCAGATCATCATCGGCCTCGAGCCGCTCGCCGACACGATCGCCGCCGTGCGCGCGGTCGCCGGCGTCGGCGCGATCCCGCTCCCCGTCGTCTTCCGGCCGCTCCCCGGGACGCCGCTCGCCGAGCACCCGACGCCGCCGATCGAGGACGTGATCGCGGTCTTCACCGAGACCTCGCACCTCATGGCGCAGCGGCAGCTCGACGGCAAGGACGCGCGGTCGGGCTGCGCTCTCTGCGGCGCGTGCTCCGCGCACCGATGAGCCAGGCGCCCACGGAGACGGCCGCTCCGGCCGCGGTCCGCTACCAGGACACCCTCAAGCCCGCCGTCGTCGAGACGACGCTCGACGCCTGGTTCTTCCGGCCCGTCGCGTGGGGGCTCGTCAAGCTCGCGCTCCCGACGCCACTCAGCGCGAACGGCATGACGGTCCTCAGCATCCTCTGCGGCCTCGCGGCCACGGCGATGTTCCTCTCCAAAGACCCGCGCATCGTGATCGCGGGCTCGATCCTCATGGTCCTCTACGGCGTCCTCGACTGCGCCGACGGACAGCTCGCGCGCGCGCGAGGGACGTCGTCCCGCGTGGGGCGCGTCCTCGACGGCGCGAGCGACTACATCGTCGGGGCGGCGTCGGGGCTCGTCATCACGTGGCGGATCTGGTCCGAGCACGGAGACCGCGGGCTCCTCGTCGCGCTCGCGGGCCTCGCGAGCGTCGTCGCCCAGGGGACGCTCTTCGACTACTACAAGAACCGTTACCTCAGGCTCTCGGGCTCGCGGTTCCGCGAGGGCGACGACCTCGAGGAGACGCGCGCCGAGCTCGCCGCGCTCTCCGCGGCGCGCGGACCGCTCTGGCAGCGCTTCCTCCTGTGGGTCTACGCGACGTTCCTCGCGATCCAGCGCGTCTCCGCGCGCGAGCCCGAGCGGCGCGTGCCTTCGGCCGACGAGCAGGCGCGCTTCGCGCTCGCGCTCGCGCCCGCCGCTCGCGGCTGGGCGTGGCTCGGCCCCTCGACGCACGTCTTCCTGCTCGCGGGCTTCACGGTGGCGAACGCGCTCTGGTGGTACGCGGTCGTGAGGCTCACCCTGGGGAACCTCCTCGTCCTCGTCTTCATCTTCTTGCAGCGCCGTGGAGAGCGCCACGTATGACCGAAGAGAAGGAGCCGCCCAAGCAGGACCCGCTCGGGTTCGACTTCTGGATCAAGCACGTGTTCCGCGTGTCGGGCGTCGTCATCGGCATCACGCTCTCGGGCCTCTTCGGCTTCGGGAGCGCGTCGCGGTTCGCCCAGCACGAGGAGATCCGCCTCGCGCGGAGCGCGCTCCGCGTGATCCGGAGCGAGCTCGAGACGAACGTCTCCGCCGTCGCGAAGGCGAAGGCGGCCCTCGAGAGCGGGGACAAGCCGCGCATCGAGATCCGCCTCGACTACCTCGACGCCGCGGCGGGGAAGCCGTTCATGGCGAGCGTGGACCCGGCGATCCTCGGAGAGATCGAGGCGCTCTTCGGCCATCCGCTGCCCGACGTGATCGAGAGCATGGGGAAGAGCCAGCGCAACCTCGAGGAGCGCGAGCGCAAGGTCTACGCCGAGCGGCTCGGCAAGGTCGTCGAGCGGTCGGCGGGCGTCTCCGCGGCGCTCAAGGTGCAGGAGGACGCGCTCGACGCCCAGCTCCGCAGGCTGCGAGGTGAGACGTGAGCAAGTACAGGCGCGCGCGGGTCGCTTTCTGGAGCGACCAGCTCGTCGGGATCCTCATCGGCGTCGTGTCGATCTTCGCGGCCTCGCGCATCGGCTTCGCGAAGGCGGTCAACTTCGCGCGCATCCAGGAGGTCCGCCGGACGCGCGATCTCGTCCGCACGCTCGATCACGAGCTCGCGGTCAACGAGGTCGCGCTCAGGAAGGCGCTCGCGGCGTGGGACTCGGAGGACTTCGGGTTCCTCCACCTCACGACGCGCGCGAACGACAAGGCGAAGCAGCGCAACGAGTACTTCCTCGTGGACCCGGCGACCGCGCTCGCGGTCCAGAGCGTCTACGCGCCGCACATGAAGCGGACGCTCGAGAACGTGAGGAAGCAGGGGACGGGGCCGGCCGCGCGCTACCACGCGCTCGACCTCACCGTGCAGCTCGAGCGCATCGAGGCGGCGCGGCCTCTCCTCGAGAAGGAGATCGCGCGCCTCGAGGAGGCGCTCGAGGCGGCCGGCCTCCACGACCGCTCCGAGCGGAAGCCCGCGGCGGCGCCGCCCGCGGGCGAGCCGTCGGCGGAGGAGAAGGCGCTCCTCGCGCTCCCGGCCTCCGAGGGCTGGAAGCGCGGCCCCGTGCCGTACGCCGGCGCCGTCGAGGAGGACCTGACGGCGCTCAAGCTGGGCGTCGCGCCGCTCGGCTGCGGCCCGGCCTACATCTCCTGGAGCGCGAACCTCCCGCCGGGCAAGAAGCCCGTGCGCGTCATCCTCACGTTCTGGGACAAGGCGCCGCCGCCCTACGAGCACCGCATGCGCGCGGGCGTCGTGGACGAGGCGATCCGGAAGTTCCTGGGCGGCGAGGGCGGCAGCTTCACGCTCAGCCGCGAGTGGACCGAGATGCAGGGCGAGGTCGTGGACCCGAACCGGCCGATCGGCTGGCGCTGGGTGACGATCGTCGTCGAGGACGACGCGGGCGGCCGCCGCGCGCTCGAGCCGCTCTGCGGCAAGGCGGGCCGCGACGAGCCGCGGAAGCACTGGTGGAAGCCGGGCGAGAAGGCGCTCGTGCTCCCGAAGGGACCCTAGCCGCGGGTGCGCTTCTTCCGCAGCCAGCGCTTCTTCTTGTTCGTCCGGCGGTACTCCGAGACGACGTCGAAGAGCGCCTGCCGCGCCGCGTAGGCGGTCTTCGGATCGAGGTCCTTGATCGTCCCGAGGACGTGGAGCTGCTGGATCGCGATCCTCGCCTGCGCGGCGCCGGGGCGCCCCTTCGGCTTCAGGTCGCCGGCCTTGATCTTCGCGAGGAGCTCGGTCTTGTCCATGATTGCCTCCTGGGCAGGGCCGAGAGGATACGCGAACGGCCGGCCCGGGTCACGCGCGATGTTTCGCCCGGTTAAGCTCGCGGCATGAGAGACGCCCCGCCCTGGGACCCGCCGAACGCCTGGGCGCTCCTCGAGCACCTCGGTGTCGGCCGCGACGGGGCCGCGCTCGCGCGCGTGGATCGGGAGCTCGCCGGCCGGCTCGAGGACCCAGGGCGCCGCCAGCTCGCTCTCGGGCTGCCGCCGGACCTGAGGCTCTTCGTCCGCGACGCCCCGGACGAGCTCCTCGCCGACCGCTGCCGGCACCTCGCGAGCCGCGACATCGCGGCGGTCGGGGCGGACTACCGGCGCTGGCTCCTCGCGATCGCGGCGCGGACGCCGTCGCTCGAGGCGCTCCTCCACCCGCGCGACGGCTCCCGCCCGCGAACCGGCGGGGACCCGGGCGCTCTCGAGCTCTCGCGCACCCTGCCGCTCGACCTCCGCCGCTTCGTCGAGACTCGCCTCGAGCTGGAGGCCGCCGCGGAGCGCTCGGTCGATGCGGACGCGCAGAGCTACGTGGGTCTCCTCCGCTCGCTCGGAGCGCAGGGCGACCGGGACTGGTACGACGCGAAGGGCGAGCTCGAGGCCGTGACGCCGCGCCCGCGCGCGGCCGTCCCTCGCGTGGCCGACCACCTCGCCGGGCTCGCGCGCGGCGAGCTCGGTCCGCTCGCCGCCTGGTACCGCGACTGGTGGATCGAGCGCGCGATCGGACGCCTCTACTACCCGACCGACTTCTAGGAGGGGTCGGGCCGCGTCGGGTCGAACCCGGTCGCGCGGAGCGTCGCGAGGGGCAGGAAGAGCGGCTCGGGCAAGGCGCTCCACGCGAACGTGTCCCAGCGCTCGCACTTCGCCGGCTCGCGGAGCGTCAGCTCGCCGCCCGCGCGCCCGGCGATGAGGAAGAGCGTGACGTAGTGCTTCCCCTCCGGGAACACGTCGTTCGTGAAGGGGCCGTGGCGGATGTCGCCGAGCTCGAGTCCGGTCTCCTCGAGCACCTCGCGCCGGGCGCAGGCCTCGACCGTCTCGCCCCACTCGAGGTGACCGCCGGGCAGCGCCCACGAGCCCGCTCCGTGGGAGCCGCGCCGCTTGCCGAGGAGCACGCGCCCGCCGTCCACGATGAAGACGGCGACGCCGACGAGGGGGCGCCTGGGAGGGTCCTGCTGCGACATGGCCCCTATCGTACCGCGACGCGGCCTCCGTGTCAGAGGAGCCGCGGCCTCGCGAGCTCGCCCCGCAGGACGCGGAGGACCGTGAGGAGGTGGGCGGCCCTCGCCTCGGCCTCGTCGCCGTGCTCCTCGTGGTGGACGAGCACGCGCTCCGTCTCGTCCACGGCGGTGGTGACGAAGCGCGGCGGCTCGCCCGCGCGGCCGGTCGAGACGGTGAGCCCGAGGACCGTCGTCTCCGCCGGGAGGCCGGTCCGCGGGTGCGCTCCGTCCGCGCGCCAGGAGACGAGCGGCTCCGCGCGGAGCGAGGCCTCGAGCTCGTCCACGCTCGAGAGCTCGCCGGCGCCGACCCGGCGCTCGAGGTCGAGGCGGCGGTCGGGGGCCGGCGACGGCTCCGCGCGGGCGAGCGTGTAGAGGGTTCGCCGGTGCCCCCGGACCTCGGAGCGCTCGGCGACGACTCGCATCGGCCCCTCGGCGAGGAGGACGCCGAGCGCCTCTGCGCCCTGCGGCGCGCCCGAGAGCCCGCTCGAGCCGAGGACGAGGAGGAGGCGTCCCCGGGCGCGAAGGAAGCGCGGCGCCTCCCCGAGGACGTGGCGCAGGAAGGCGTGGCCGGGGTCGAAGACGCCGCGCGTGAGCGGCACGGCCGGGTCGAACGGGTGATCGAAGTAGGGCGCGTTGAAGAGCACGAGGTCGAACGGAGGTCCGGAGACGCCGGAGAAGCCGTCCGACAGGACCGCCGCCACGCGGTCGCCGACGCCCTGCTCCTCGGCGTTCCTCCGTGTGAGCCGTATCGCGTCCGGGTTCACGTCGACCGCGACGACGCGCGCGGCCCCCGCGAGGGCCGCGAAGACCGCGAGGACTCCGCACCCGCAGCCCATGTCGAGGACGGTCGCCCCGGGGAACGCCGTCTCGTCCCAGTGGCGGATCGTGAAGAGGGGCGAGTACGAGTACCTGGGACTCATGACCTGCGGGTGGACGTGGAAGCGGCGCCCGAGGACCTCGCACTCGTAGTCGCCCGCGTGGGAGAGCGACCGGGCCAGGAAGACCCGGACGTCGCTCAGGTGCTCCTCGCCCGGGCTCATGGTCCCGGCACGCGCGGGGTCACGGCTCCGAGGTCCGCCGGGTCGGCGCCGCGGCCACGAAGGACGTGGGCGATCGCGTCGAGGAGCCGGCCCGCGGCGGTCGCGGCGCCGTCCTCGTCGTTCTCGAGGACGAGGTCCGGTGCGACCCCTTCGAGGTCCGTCTCCGTCGGGTGC
>CAZYLP010000559.1:4861-5932 GCA_964648345.1 uncultured Planctomycetota bacterium | reverse complement strand
CGAAGCCCGCCGCCTCGCCGAGAGTCGCGAGGAGGCGGCGCTCCCGCTCGAAGCGCGCGCGCTTCCCGGGGGAGGCCGCGGCGAGGACCTTGAGCGCGGCCTCGGCGCCGCCGGGTCCGCGCACGCGGTAGACGACGCCGGCGCCGCCTCGCCCGAGCGTCTCCAGGACCTCGTAGGGGCCGATCTTCACGCGGGTCAGTCCACCTTGAACCGGAAGATCGTGCCCTTGCCCGTGCCGATCCAGAGCTGCTTTCGCGACGGATCGACGGCGAGCGCCGTCGCGAGGTCGTGGAGGGGCGCGAGGTCGATCGTCTCCAGGAGCTTCAGCTCGCGGACGAGGAGGAGGACCCTCGGGCCCGCGAGCGCGACGATCTTCTCGCCGAGGACGGCGATCGGCCCGACCTGCCGCTCGGTCCGGTAGTCCTTGAGCAACTTCTTCTCGACGAAGTCGTGGATCTCGATCCGGCAGGCCGCGCCTCCGGCCACGATCCGCGTGCCCGCGTCGTCGAGGAACGCGTTCCCGAGGATGGGCCCGCTCGTCGTCAGCGACTCGATGACGACGTCGGGCGTGTTCAGCTTCATGCGCCGGATGTTCGGCTGGTTGTCGCCGTTGCCGCCGCCCCCGATCGCGACCCAGTTGCCGTCCCGCGAGAAGTCCGCGCGGTAGAAGGTCGTCGTGATGTCGCGCTCGAGCTCGAGGCCGGGGAGCGTGAAGAAGCGGCCGGGCTCGCCCCAGTCGCCCGAGACGAGGACCCGCTTCCGGTCGAGGCTCATGGTCAGCCCGTACGCGGAGGGGTGCCCTCGCGCCTCGACCTTCGCGGGCGCCGGCGTCGTGAAGGCGCCGATCGAGAGGTTCCCCGCGCGGTCGAGGGCGACGACGGACTCGGGCTTCGACGGCGCGTCGCGGAGGGCGACGCCCGAGACCCCCGCGGCGAGGCGGCGCGTGGACTCGAGCTGGACCCAGACGTCGTCGATCTTCCAGAGCTTGAGGCCGCAGTCCTGGCTCCCGCTCGCGAGCCTGTCGCGGTCGGGCGAGAGCGCGAGGGTGTTCACGGCGGCGAGGTGCGGCTC
>CAZYLP010000559.1:0-4851 GCA_964648345.1 uncultured Planctomycetota bacterium | reverse complement strand
AGCGCGCCCTGGCCGAGCCCGCGCTCGCGCCACTTCTCGTTGCCCTCGAGGTCGTAGAGCCGGATCCTTCCGTCCTCCCAGGAGACGGCGAGCGTCTGGCCGTCGGGCGAGAACGAGACCGAGGTCGCGCCGGCGAGGCCGCCTCTCCACGACTTCTCGAGAGCGAGCGTGCGCGCGTCGCGGAGCTCGACGACGCCCGTCGCGTCGCACGTCGCGACGTGGCGCGCGTTCGCCGCGATGCCGTAGATCCGGTCGCCGGTCTCCCTGTGGATCGGCTTGCTCGTGGGCGTCCCCGTGAGCGGCTGGCGCACGAGCACGTGGTCGTCGCCCACGGAGAAGAACGTGCCGTCGGGCGCGAACGCGCCCTCGGTGCAGGCGGCGTTGTCGCCCACGGGACGGTGGGGCTCGAGGGGGACGGGGCTCGCGGCGACCTCGACGCGCACGACGCTCCCGTTGTGGAGACCGGCGACGAGCCGGCGCTTGGAGCCCGGCTCGAAGTGGACGTGCCAGAGCGCCGAGCCGGAACCGCCGGCGGGGAGCGCCTCGTCGGGCGCCTCGCCGTCGATCGACCAGACGAGGACGACGCCGTTGCCACCGCTCGACGCGGCCATCTTCCCGTCGTCCGAGATCGCGGCGCAGCTCTCGCCCTCCATCTGCCGCGCCTCGAGCTTCCTCCCGGTCGCGAGCTCGTAGACCACGGCGTGCCCCTCGCGGGTCGCGATCACCGCGCGCTTCCCCTTCCTGTCCACGGCGAGCGAGCGGATCGCGGCCGGGGCCACGATCGGAGGGATCGCGTCCGTCGCCGTCTCGGGGTCCCAGACGTGGAGGATCCCGTCCTCGTAGCCCACCGACGCGATGAGGAGCTTGCCGCCGGGGGGTTGGAAGAACGCGGCCATGCGCGCGCTCCCCGCGTGACGCATGCTCTCGTAGCCGCGGCACGAGACGAGCTTCGCGAGCTTGCCCGGCCGGAGGAGCTTCTTCACGGTCTCCTGGTAGCGCTGCTCGCCCGCCGCGAGCGCGGGCCCGGACGGTGGCGGCGGCGGCGGTGGCGGAGCCGGAGGACCGGGGGGCGCCGGTGGAGTCGTCGTCGGGGGCGCCGTCGGAGTCTGCGTCGTCGGAGGCGCGGGTCCGACGGCCGGAGGCGGCAGCAAGAAGATCTTCGCCGCGGCCATGCCGCCCACGAGCGCCGCGACGATGAGCAGCCCCGCGACGATCGGCCCCGCGGAGCGGCGGCCGCCGCTCGCGGGCCGCGGCGGGCGCTCCCTGGCGGCGGTGGTGGCGGGGGCGTCGTCGCCCGCGCGGAGGATCTCCTCGAGGTCGCGCGCGACGTCGGATCCGCTCTCGGGCCGGTCCACGGGCGACTTCGAGAGGAGCTGGAGGACGAGCGCCTCGAGCTTCGCGGGGACTCCGTGCGGCGCGAGCGAGGGCGGCTTCTCGGTGAGGTGCTTCGTGATGACCGAGTAGCCCTCGCCCGAGAACGGGACCTGCCCCGCGATGAGCTCGTGGAGGAGGACTCCGAGGCTGTAGAGGTCCGCCCGGAAGTCCACGCTCGAGCTCTCGGACGCCTCGGGCGCCATGTAGGCGGCGGTGCCGACGACGTCGCCCATCTTCGTGAGCCCCGGGACCGAGCCCGAGATGCTCGCCTGCTGCCCGACCACGCCGAAGTCGGTGATCTTCGGCTTCCCCTGCGGGTCGAGGAGGATGTTCGCGGGCTTCAGGTCGCGGTGGACGAGCCCGCGCACGTGGACCGCGGCGAGCCCGCGCGCGATCCCGACGCCGAGCGTGGCGGCCTGGCGCCAGGGGAGCTTCCCCTTCGCCGCCAGGAGGTCCTTGAGCGAGCCGCCCGGGAGGAGCTCCATGGCGAGCGCCGGGAGGCCGCCCTCCTTGAAGAACTCGTAGGTCTGCGCGATGTTCTCGTGCCGCACGGCCGTCGCCGCCCGCGCCTCGCGCTCGAAGCGCGCGATGAACGCGTCGTCGTGGACGAGCATGAGCTTGAGCGCGGCCTTCCGGCCCTGCGCCTCGTCCACCTCGTAGACGGCGCCCATGCCGCCCTGGCCGAGCTTCCTCAGGATGCGCCATCGTCCGAGACGCGTCCCCGGTGCCGGCTCGCGGAACATGGTCGGCGTCTCCTCAGTCGACGCGGAAGCGCAGGATGACGCCGCGGAGGGTTCCGAGCCATAGGTGTCGGCCGTCCGCGGAGGCGGCGAGGCATGTGGGTCGGTCCCGGACCTTGCCGGCGAAGTCGAGCGAGTCCACCCGGGTCCCGTCCGCGACGTCGAAGATGCCGAGGGAGCCGCCCTCGATCACGGCGATGCGGCGGCCCAGGGATGCGACGCTCACGATCGGTGACTTCGCCTTCACGCTCCACGCGGCTTCGTGTTGCCCGGAGTCGAACGCCTGGAGCGTGCCGTCGGGAGCGCCCGCGACGATGCGTCTCGTGTCGCCCTCGCCGGCGAGCGCGATCGACCCGGGCGAGCGGCGCGGCCCTCCCGCCACGATCGGGACCACCCTGCCGCCCACGAGGTCGAACACGGCCAGCCACGCCTGGCGCGCATCGCGCGGCGACGACACCGCGAGCCTGAGCCCGTCGGCCATGAACGCGGCGGCCTCGAGGACGGGCAGCCGTGGCTCCATCGGCGAGGGAGGGATGCCGGCGAAGATCGAGGCCGGGCGGTGCTTGTTGAGGACGAGGAGCCGCGTCTCGTCGGGCGACGCCACCATGCCGAGCGAGCCGCCGGCAGGCCCCATCGGGACGTCCTCGCCGTCGGCGTCGGTCGCGAGCTCTCGCTCGCCCGCCGTGAGCGCCGCGAGGCGGAGTAGCCCGCTCTCTTCCAGCACGGCGAGACGCCGCTCGGCCCCGACACGGTGGAATGCGGCGGCCACCGCGGGGCTCTTCGTCCCCGCGACGCTCCGTTCGAGCGCGAGCGTCTCCGGGTCCCATGTGCGCGCGGTTCCGTCCTCTCCGGCGGAGACGAGCGCCGGTGGATCATGCGCCAGAGAGAGGGCGTTGATCCTCCCCCGGTGAGTCTCGGCCGAGGGGGCGGCGGCCTCCGCCCCGTCGCGGTCGACGAGGAAGATGTCACCTCCCGAGCCGGCGGCCGCGAGCCGCGTCGAGTCGGGATGGAACGCGACGCACTCGACGCCCGCCCCAGCGAGGAAGCGTTTCTTCGTCCGGCCGGTGAGGGCGTCGTGGATCTCGACGCTGCCGTCGCGGGCGCCGGTCGCGAGCCACCGCCCGTCGGGCGAGGCGTCGAGCGCCACGGCGGCACCACCCGCGTTGACGCGGACGCCCTTGTAGCCGCCGGGCCGGGTGAGGATGCCGTGGAGACCGAGCGCGACGAAGGCCCCGTCGCGGAGGAAGGCGCCTGCGGTGGCGGCGCACGGTTCGAACACCTTCTCCGCGGCCACCGTGCCGCGCGCGAAGTCGACCACGTGGACGTTGCCCGAGCGGGTCCCGATCCGCATGCGATCGGTCGAGCCCGGCTCGAAGCGGAGGAACCAGGCGTGGCCTTCCCCCTCGCTCACGACCTTCTCGCGCGGCAGGTCCGCGGAGCCGACCCTCCACAGCCGGACCGTCCGTTTCCAGTCGACGCAGGCGGCGTGCGTCCCGTCGTCCGAGACCGCGGCGATCCCCTTCTGGGCGTGCCCTAGTCGCCCGAGCTCGCGCCTCGTGGTGGCGCCGAGCTCGAGTGTGATGGCGACGCCCCTGCCCCCCACGACGGCCACGCGCGAGCCCGCGGCGACCGAGATCGACCAGATCGGCGTCTTGAGGTTCTCTTCCCAGAGAGGCGCGAGGCCGTCCAGGTCCCAGGCCCAGAGGATGCCGTCGTCGCCGCCCGAGAGGAGGAACGTGCTCCCGTCGAGCGTCGCGAACGCCAGCGCGTTCACGTCCGCGCCGGTGCACATCCCTTCGTGCCCGCGGAGACCTTCGAGCCGGAGCACGTGCGAGCCGCCGAGCGCGCTCTCGTAGCGCCTCCGGACGCGCTGCTCGGAGTCGGCGTGAACCTGGGACCGAGGCGGTGGGCGCGGCGCGACCGGGCGGACGGGTACGGGTGCCGGCGCGGGACTCGGAGCGGGCGGCGGTGGCGGTGGCGGCGGCGAGGGAGAAGGGCGCGCGACGAGCAGGGCGGTCCCGACCAGCGCCGTGACGCCGAGCGCCACCGCGGCGCCGACGAGCGGCCACGCCAGCCTCGACGCGGCCTTGCCGGCGAGGATCGCGTCGAGCTCGCGCGCGACGTCGTCCGCCGCGCGCGGGCGCGCGTCGGGCGACTTCTCGAGGAGCCGGAGCACGAGCGCGTCGAGCGCAGCGGAGACGCCCTGGTCGCGCAGCGACCGCGGCTTCTGGGTGAGGTGCTTCTTCACCAGCTCGTAGCCCTGGCCCTCGAACGGCGGCCGGCCGGAGAGCAGGTGATACAGCGTCGCGCCGAGGCCGTAGAGGTCCGCCTTCGCGTCGACCTCGCCGGCCTCGAGCTGTTCCGGCGCCATGTAGGCCAGGGTCCCGACGAGCTGGCCGGACTTCGTGAGCGCCTCGGACGTCGAGCCCCCGGAGAGCCGCCTCACGAGGCCGAAGTCGGTGATTTTGGGGACTCCCGCCGAGTCGAGGAGGATGTTCGCGGGCTTGAGGTCGCGGTGCACGAGCCTGGCCGCGTGGATCGCCGCGAGGCCGCGGGCGATGCCGGCCCCGAGCTTGCACACCTCGCGCCACGGAACGACGCCGTTCTTCCGCACGAGGTCGAGGAGCGAGCCGCCCGGGAGGAGCTCCATGGCGATCATCGGCATCCTGTTGGCCGCGAACGTCTCGTGGATCGCCGCGACGTTCTCGTGCCGGACGGACTTCGCCGCGAGCCCCTC
>CAZYLP010000558.1:0-5937 GCA_964648345.1 uncultured Planctomycetota bacterium | reverse complement strand
GAGTGCCCGACGCGAAGGCTTCGAGCACGGGGAGACCGAAGCCCTCGGCGAGCGAAGGGAAGGCGAGCGCGCGCGCGCCGGCGATGAGGGCGAGGAGCTCCCGCCGCGGGAGGTAACCGGGGAGGAGGACGCGCGACTCGAGCCCGCGCGCGCGGACGAGCTCGCGGATCGCGGGGAGGTCGGGCCCGCGGCCGCCCGCGAGGACGAGGAGCGCGTCCGGCCGCGCCTTCGCGGCCTGCTCGAAGGCCGTCACGAGGCGGACGAGGTTCTTGTGCGGCTCGAACTCCCCCGCGAAGGCGAGCACGGGCCCACGGAGGCCGAGCTTCGCGCGGACGGCCTCCTTCTCGCTCTCGGTGATCGACGCGATCGTCTCGTGGTCCACGCCGAGGTGGACGACGTCGATCGCGCGCTCGGAGATCCCGAAGACCCTGGCCGAGTCGCGCGCCGCGGCCGCCGAGTCGGCGACGAGCCGGTCCGCTCTTCGAACCGATCGCTGAAAGACGACGTCGCGGTAGACGCGCCGCGCGAAGTCGGCGCCTTCCTGGCCCAGGATCCGCGCGTCGTGGAGCGTGAGGACGAGCGGCCCGCGCCACGCGACCGGCGCCGCGAAGTTGATCGCGTGGAGAAGCGTGAGCTTCTCGCGCCAGGCCGCGGCGGCGAGCACGGTCTGCTCCGCGGCGCGGCGGCCGCCCGTGCTCGCGGCCGGGAAGGACAGCTCGACGGACTCGACGTTCGGCCCGGCGTCGCGCCACGGGAAGTCCCGGTGCCTGAAGACGACGAGCCGCTCGTCCGCCGCGAGGAGCGGACCCAGGGCGCGCGCGAGCTCGAGGCCGTAGATCCCGATCCCGGTCGGCTCGAGCCGCTCCGAGACGAGGGAGAGGCCGTAACGGCGCATCGCCGGAATGTTACTTGTTATTGCCCCTTGCGCTCTCTCGGCGCGGGCGGCGGCGTCGGGTTCGGGTCGAGGTCGATCGGCTGGAACCCGCGATCGGCCTTCCACTGCTCCCAGGCCTCGAGCGTCCCCTCGTGCGTCGCGGGCTTCGGCGCGCGGTCGCCGCGGAAGTCGGCCGGACCGGGCTTCGCGTTCTCCTCCTCGATCCGCTTCGCGACGCGCTCGTCGAGCTCCTGCCGGCGCGAGCGCCACTCGCTCAGCGTGTTCACGCCGGGCCGCTCGCCCGTCGCGTACGAGCCCGCCGTGTGCGAGGGCCCGCGCCAGGAGGGCGAGTCGTCGCGAGGCGCGAGGCCGCCGCTCATCGACTCGAGGATCCCGCGCTCGACGAGGCGCGGGTCGGGGCTCCACGTCGCCGGGTGATTCGAGCGCTTGCGGTCGGGCTCGAGCTCCTGCTCGACGGCCGGGCGATGCTCGGTGGCCGCGCCCCAGCGCCAGACGCAGCCCTGGCTGGCGAGCAAGACACCGAGCGAGAGCGCCGCGACGGTGCGCACGAACACGGCCTGGCGGGACATGCCCGGATCATGGACGCGCCGTCCGTATTCCTCAAGTCGCTACAATCGCGCGCATGACCGCCGTCTCCCAGCTCGAGTCTCCACGCGGCGAGATCGCCGAGCTCGCGACCTACGTCGCCGCTCCGCGCGCCAAGCGCTCGTTCAACACGGTCCTCGACGCGAGCCGGATCTTCGCGAACGGCGGCCTCTCGACGGTCGCCACGAAGACGACGGGCACGGGCGCCGACCGGCGCGTCCTCGTCGAGACGAAGCACCCGCTCAAGGGCGGGCTCATCACCGAGACGTTCGAGCTCGCCGCGGGGTCGCAGCTCCTCGCGCTCCGCCTCGAGAGGAAGCTCCTCGACGGGACGGGCTACGTGAGCCGCGAGGAGCGGATCGACTTCCGGCGCGGCCCGCTCGAGATGCCCGAGGCGTGCTACCCCGAGGTCATGCTCCCGTTCCTCCTCCGCTGGCAGCCGCTCGCCGGCCCGAAGCGGTCGTTCTACGCGTGGATCGTGGACCGCTTCGTCGCGAAGGTCTACTACGAGGTGTTCCCGAAGCCGGTGACGCTCGACCTCCCCGCGGGCCGCTTCGAGGCGATCGAGGCCTCGATGTACCCCGACCTGAACGACTGGGTCAGCCTCGGGAGCATCGTCACGAACCTCGCGAAGCCGCTCCTCCCGAAGTACCGCATGTGGTTCGAGAAGGCGGCCCCGCACCGCGTCGTCAAGTTCGAGGGCCCCTACGGCCCACCGGGCGCGCCCGAGATCGTGCTCGAGCTCGCGCCCCCTACTTCTTCTCCGCCGTGATCTTGTTGACGTGACGGATCACGTTGTTCGTGAGGTCGAGCGCGGGCGGAGCGTGGACGATCGCCGCGTCGTTCAGGATGAACGCGACGCCCTCCTCGCTGGCGACGACGCGGCAGGCCGCCTTGATGTGACTCATGATCCTCTGGGTCACGAGCGCCTCGTTCTCGCGCATCTCGCTCTGGATCTTCTGGTACTTCTCCTGCCACGCCACGCTGCGCTTCTGGAGCTCGGCGCGCCGGTGGTTCGCCTCCTCCGTCTCGAACTTCCCCTTCTGGAGGGCCTCGTTCTCGAGCTGGATCGCGTCGCGCTCCTTGGAGAGCGCGACGTGGTTCGTCTCGAGCTTCACCTTGAGCTCGGAGAGCGCCTTCTTCCCCTCGTCGCACTCCTCGAGCACCCGCTGCGCGGTGATGTAGCCCATGGCGACGCGCCCCGGCGCCGGCTTGTCCTCCGAGCCTGCGCGCGGCGCGAAGGCGACGACGGAGACGGCGACCAGGGCGGCCGCGAGCAGGTTCGATTTCACGGTGATCTCCTCCCGGGGCACGTTTTCTAAACTATCGCCATGAGAAACGCCCCGGCCTTCCTGCTCGTCGCCCTCCTCGCCGGCCCCGTCGCCGCGGGCGAGGCGGACCTCTCCGACACGGAGAACAAGGTCGTGCGCGTGCTCGAGAAGCTCGCGCGCGCCGAGGAGACCTTCAAGGACAGGAAGGTGAAGCAGCAGGACGGCGAGGCGGTCTACGGGACGCTCCCCGACCTCGTCGCGGCGAAGCTCGCCGAGGAGAGCTGGGCGAGCGTGGAGGGCTGGTCGGTCGCCGTGACCGTGAGCGAGGAGCTCCCCGGCCTGCTCTTCGTGGCGGTCGCGACCCCCGGCGGTTCGGACAAGAACGCGCGGTTCTTCGCGACGATCTCGGGCGGCGCGGTCTTCGTCTCGCGGAAGCCCTTCAAGGTGGACGCGAAGGTGGCCGAGTCCTTCTCGCTGCCGCCCGAGAAGCTGCCCGCGACGCGCGTCGTCGGCAAGCTCACGCCCGCCGAGAAGGCGGAGCGCGAGGCCAAGCTCGCGAGGACGCCCGCCGCCTCGCTCGCGGAGATCGAGGTCCTCGATGCGCTCGCCGCGCTCGCCGACGCCGAGATCGCGTACGAGAACGACCACGACGGCCCCGCGACCATGGAGCAGCTCGCCGCGGCCAAGCTCGTGACGGGCGAGCTCGCGACGGGGAAGGCGCACGGCTACGTCTTCAAGATCGCCACGACCCCCGCGAAGGGCGAGGAGCGCGCGCGCTTCTACATCCAGGCCACGCCCGAGAAGCCGGGCGCGGACGCGCACCACTTCCTGCGGCCGGTGCGCGGGCCCGTCGTCTGGTCCGACAAGCCGATCCAGCCCGACGCCGCGTCCGGCGCGGCGCCCGAGGGCCTCGACGCGGTGGACGACATGGTCGCGAAGGCGCTCGACCAGCTCGAGGCCGAGGCGAGCGCCGAGAAGCCGTGCGAGTTCCTCGCCGCGCGCGCGCTCCGCGCGATCGCGGCCGCGCAGGCCGCGCACCAGGAGCACCACCTCGGCCCCAACGAGGCCGCGACGTTCGGCACGCTCTCCGAGCTCGCGACGCAGAAGCTGATCGACGAGAAGCTCGGCTCGGGCGAGCGGTGGGGCTACGTCTTCGCTGCGGCTCCTTCGAGCAAGGACGCGACCGCGGGCTTCTGGGCGACGGCCACGCCGAAGAAAGCGGGGGCGGGGAAGTCGTTCTTCACGAACCACAAGAAGGATCTGCGCTCGGGCGCGGAGCCGTTCAGGCCCGATCCGGCGAGCTGCGAGGTCAAGTAAGAGAGTGCCGAGATCCTGACGTGGAGGAGCGATCCTCTCGTCTTTCTTCGCGGAGGCGCAGAGGCGCAGAGACGCAGAGGGGTGGCGACCGCCTCTCTGCGTCTCTGCGTCTCTGCGCCTCTGCGTTTCAAACGTCCGGAACGCTCCTCCACGCTCGGTCTACTGGGAGACCAGGTCCGGCACCGGCCTCCCCGACAGCCAGGCCTCGACCGCGAGCGCGGCGCCGAGCTCCATGCCGCGGCGCCCTTCGCGCGAGCACGAGCCCATGTGCGCGGTGAGGACGACGTTCTCGTGGCGGCGGAGCGGGCCCGCGTACGGCTCCTCGCAGAAGACGTCGAGCGCGGCGCCCCCGAGACGCGGGAGAGCCGCGTCGAGCGCGGCCTCGTCGAGCACCTCGCCGCGGCACGTGTTGAGGAGGAGCGCGCCCGCCTTCATGAGGCCGAGCTCGCGCGCGCCGAGGATCCGCCTCGTCTTCTCGGTGAGCGGGAGGTGCACGGTCACGGCGTCGGAGGCCGAGAGCAGCTCGTCGAGGCCGACGTAACGGACGCCGAGGCCGCGTGCCCACTCGGCCTCCGGGAGGATGTCGTGGGCGAGGACCTTCATCTCGAACGCGCGCGCCAGCCTCGCGACGCGCTTCCCGATCCGCCCGCAGCCGAGGATCCCGAGCGTCTTCCCCTCGAGGAGGAAACCGACGCGCCGGTCCCAGCCGCCCGCGCGGATCGCGCGGTCCGCGCGCGTGACATCCCGGGCGAGGTCCACGAGGAGCCCCATGGTCAGCTCGGCGACGCTCGGCGCGGGCGCCTCGGGCGTCCAGCTCACGAGGACCCCGCGCTCGCGGCACGCGTCCAGGTCCACGGAGTCGAGCCCGACGCCGACGCGCGCGACGAGCTTCAACTTCGGCGCCGCCTCGAGCACGGAGCGGCCGATCGGCTCGGTGCCTGCGATCCAGCACTCCGCGTCGGCGACGAGGCCGGGGAGCTCGCTCGCCTTGAGCTTCCGCGGGTGCGGGTTGCGGACGATCCGCGCGCCCGTGCGCTCTATGACTCGCAGCGGCTCCGGGTCCTGCTGCCCGAAGGGCCAGACGCCGACGAAGATCGTGGCCACGCGTCGAATGCTAACATCGACCCATCAGGGCGACCGGAGGGAGCACCGCGCCGTCAATGTCCTACTCGCTCGTCGTCCAGGACGGAGCCGGTCCCGAGCGCGTCTACGTGCTCGAGAAGGACGCGAACATTGGGCGCGACCGCTCGTGCGAGGTCGTCCTCGGCGCCGGCGGCGTCTCGCGCAAGCACTGCGTCCTCGAGCGCACGCGCGACGGCGGGCTCGTCCTCCGCGACCTCGGCTCGCGGAACGGGACGTTCGTGAACGGCGAGCGCGTCGAGAAGACGCGCTTGAAGCAAGGCGACCGCGTCGGCGTCGGCGAGGCGACCGTCCGCATCGAGGCCCTCGAGGTCACGGAGGAGAAGACGACGGACGCGACGACGCGCGAGCTCACGAAGCCCGCGGCCGCCGCCGAGAAGCCGGACGGCGTCGTCACGTTCCTCGCCGAGAGCGCGGAGTCGCGGCACGTCTTGAAGCTCATCGAGAAGGCCGCGCCGACCGACTCGACGGTCCTCGTGCAGGGCGAGTCGGGGACCGGCAAGGAAGTCGTGGCGCGGTTGATCCACGCGCGCTCTCCGCGCCGCTCGGGGCCGTTCGTGGACGTGAACTGCGGCGCGCTCGCGCCGACGCTCGTGGACGCCGAGCTCTTCGGCCACGAGAAGGGCGCCTTCACGGGCGCGGACAAGCGGCGCGAGGGGAAGCTCGAGCTCGCGAAGGGCGGGACGCTCTTCCTCGACGAGATCGGCGAGCTCGCGCTCGATGCGCAGG
>CAZYLP010000557.1:0-5941 GCA_964648345.1 uncultured Planctomycetota bacterium | reverse complement strand
TGAGCGCCTGGCTCTGGCTCGCTCCGAGCACATCCTGGCGGAAGTGCTTCGCGAGGCCGAGGTCCGCGACGAGCGGCCGGTCACCGTCGAAGAGGACGTTCTCGGGCTTGAGATCGCGGTGGACGATCCCGCGCGCGTGGCAGCGGGCCATCGTCGTCGCGAGCATGCGCCCGAGCTCGATCGTCTCGTTCACCGGAAGGCCGCCGCGAGAGAGCCGGTTGCGGAGCGTCCCGCCCTCGAGGAACGGCATGACGACGTAGGGGCCGTCGCGCGAGATCCCGGCGTCGAGGATCGGGACGATCCCGCCCTCGGTCGCGAGCTCGGCGAGGAGGCGGCGCTCCCGCTCGAAGCGAGCGAGGGCGTCGGCCGAGCTCCTGAAGAGCACCTTCACGGCCACGTCGCGGCCGTCCGCCGCGCGCGCGCGGAAGACGGCGCTCGTGGCCCCGGCGCCGGCGCGCTTCGTGACCGTGTAGGAGCCGATCGTGTGCGTGCCGGACACGGGACGATTTAAGCTCTCTCCATGCGAGTCCGCCACGCCATCCTCGTCGCGAGCATCGGCACCGCGGTGCTCCCTCCGGTCGCCCTGATCGCGGCCACGGTGCTCGCCGACGAGAAGGAGAAGCCCGGCAAGGGCGCCACGAAGTGGGAGGCGATCGGTCTCTCGGGGGGCGGCGCCATGTTCGCGCCCGCCGTCAGCCCCGTGGATCCGAAGCTCATGATGGTCAACTGCGACATGAGCGCGGCCTACGTCTCGCAGGACGGCGGCGCGAGCTGGCGCATGATCCACCACTCGCAGCTCCGCGCGACGACGCGCTGCCGGCCCGCGTTCCACCCGGCGGACGCGAGGACGATCGTCGCGGCGAGCGGCGACGCCGGCCTCTACGTCAGCAAGGACAAGGGCGAGCACTGGACGCCGCTCGGGAAGGTCGGCGCCGCTCCGCGCGGCGAGGTCGCGATCGACCCCGCGCACCCCGAGCGCCTGCTCGTCGGCGCCGACGACGGCGCCTTCCGCTCCACGGACGGAGGAGCGACGTGGAGTCGTTGCACCGGCCCGACCGGACCCGGGCTCTCCTTTCACTTCTCGCCCAGGAGTCTCTTCGCGGCGACCAGGAAGGGGATCTGGCGCTCGGACGACGGCGGAGAGACCTGGACGAGGAAGACGGCCGGCCTCCCGGACGGCGGGGTCAACTCCTTCGCGGGCGGCTCGAACGCGAAGGCGAAGACGACGGTCCTCTACTGCGCGGTGCCGTGCACCGTGAAGGACGGCGCGCTCGAGGGCGGCCTCTACGTGTCGAAGGACCGCGGCGACTCGTGGCAGAGCGCCATGGGCGACGGCCTCAACAAGGAGACGAAGCCCTTCGACGAGTGGGCCGCGACGAAGGTCGTCCAGTACGAGCACGTCGCGACGAGCGACGCGAGGCCGAACCAGGTCTACGCCTTCAACAAGGGCACGGGGATCCCGCCGCCGCACCACTGCTCGGTCTTCCGCTCGGACGACGCGGGCAGGACGTGGAGCCCGACCTTCCAGGCGGACCCGCGCTTCCCGGGGATCACCGTCGAGCGCGACTACACCGTCTCGAGCGTGAAGCAGTTCTATCAGGAGGTCCCGAACGGAGTCGCCGCGAGCCCGGCGAACGCGGACGTGCTCCTCCTCGTGGACGGCGGCCGCGCGTGGGTCACGACCGACGGCGGGAAGAGCTGGCGCGCGTCGCACACGAAGGCCGCTCCTGGCTCCGGCCCCGACGACAAGGAGTCGCGCTGGCTCTGCAACGGCCTCGTCGTGACGACGACGTGGAACTACTACGTGGACCCGCACGACCCCGCGCGACATCTCATCTGCTACACGGACATCGGCTTCGCGCGCTCCCACGACAAGGGCAAGACGTGGAGCTGGTGGGCGCTCGCGGGCCGCGCGCCCTGGGGGAACACGTGCTACGAGCTCGCGTTCGACCCGCAGGTCCCCGGGCGCGTGTGGGGCGCCTTCTCGAACACGCACGACATCCCGAACGGGAACATCATCTGGGGGAACCACAAGGCGACGTACCCGGGCGGCGTCTGCGTGAGCACGGACTCGGGCGGGACGTGGGCGAAGTCGAACGAGGGCCTCCCCGCGGCGCCCGTCGTCTCCGTCGTCCTCGACCCGAAGTCGAAGCCCGGCGCGCGGACGCTCTACGCGGCCGTCTTCGGGCACGGCGTCTACCGCTCGACGGACGACGGCGCGACGTGGTCTCCGCGCGGCGAGGTCGGCGACGGCGAGAACAAGCGCGCCGTGCGCGTCCAGCTCCACGCCGACGGGACTCTCTTCGCGCTCGTGACGGCGTTCAGGAAGGACGGGAGATTCCTCGCCGAGGGGACCGGCCTCTTCCGCTCGAAGGACCAGGGAGCGACCTGGGAGAAGGTGACGGCGGCGCTCCCGCTCTACTGGCCGAAGGACTTCACGCTCGATCCGAAGGACGCGAAGGTGATCTACGTGGGCGCCGCCGACGGGAACGGCGAGCAGCAAGGCGGCCTCTACCGCACGCAGGACGGGGGCCTCACCTGGAAGAAGCTCGCGCGGCAGGGGCCCGAGCACTTCGGCGCCTACCTCCACCCGAAGAAGAAGGGGTGGATCTACATGACGCTCACCGAGGGCGCGCCGGGCTCGGGGCTCTGGCTCAGCAAGGACGACGGCGTGTCCTGGGACAGCATGGACGGGATCCCGTTCAGCAACGTCCAGCGGGTCGCGTTCGACCCCGCGAACGAGAACGTGATCTACGCGACGACCTTCGGCGGCAGCGTCTGGCGGGGTCCGGCGAGCGAGTGAGCCGTCACTCCGGCCGGAGCACGACGTCGGGCACGGTCGCCTGCGTCGCGTCGACGGTGACGCTCACGACCTTCATGCCCCGCCGAGTGACCGTCACCGTCGTCGCACCCGAGGGCAGGTCGTCGATCTCGTAGCGGCCGTCCTCGTCGCTCTTGATCGCGATCGTCTTCGTCCCCTCCTCGATCGTGTAGAAGAACTTCACCTCGGCCCCCGCCACCGGGCGCCCGCTCGCATCGACGACCCGCCCCGCGAGCCGCCGCTCCTCGCGCTCGCCGAGCCTCACCTCGGGGATCGTCGTCACCTCGGCCGCGACCTTCACCCTCACGCTCGCGTACCGCTGCTTCTCGAGCTCGAGCACGATCGCGTCGAGCGGCGCCTGGTCGAGCCGGAACTCGCCCTTCTGGTCCGTGCGGACGCGGTCGCTCCAGCCCATGCCACGGATCGACACGCGGACGTCCGCCGCGGGCGTGCCGCCCGCCTCGACGACGCGGCCCGTGATCGTGCGCACCTTCGTGAGGTCGAGGACCGCGGCGGCCTCCTGGCCGCGCGTCGCGAGCTCGACGGGCTCCGAACGGCCCGGGGGCGTGTCGTGACGCCCCTCGCTCACGACGCGGTACGTCCCCGGGACGGCGACCCTCTGGACCAGGATCTTGTCCTTCGGGTTCCGGTCGATCTCGAACTCGTCGCGGCCGACGTACTTCCAGACCTCGCCCTCCCGGCGCTCGAGGTGCATGCTCCAGCCGATCATCGAGAGATCGCTCCCGTGCCGGGGGCCGCCCTCGACTCGGACGGAGATCGCGCCCGCGAAGCCGAGCTTGAAGTCCGCGCGCCCCTCGGGCGGGACGATCTCGATCTCTCCTTGCTGGATGGATCTGTCCTCCGGCGTGACCTCGAGGCGATACCGCCGCCCGGCGACCAGCCCCGGACAGCGGAACACGCCCTTCTCGTCGCTCTCGGCCGTGCCCGACACGCCGAGCCAGCTCCAGCCCTCCCGGTTCACGAAGTCGCTCTGCTCGCGGCTCGGGCGGTCGAGCTCGGCGGCCGTGACCTTCGCCTTCACGGGGTTGCCGAGGATGTCGAGGACCAGGCCGCGGTACTCGAGCTCGGGTTGCAGCTCCACCTCGACGCCCGGCGACGCGCCCTCGATGAAGACGCGCCGGTGCTCCGCCGCGTAGCCGCGCGCGAGCACGGAGACGCGGATCTCGGCAGCGTCCGTGCGCCACCGGACGACGCCCGACGCGTCCGTCTTGGCCTGCGAGCTCGAGCTCGTGGAGCCCCGGCTCTCCGACGCCTCGCGCTCGCGGAGCCCGACCGTCGCGTCCGGTACGGGCGCGCCGCCGGCGCGCACCGTGATCGTGAGGACGGTGAGGGGCGCGAGGACGATGTCGTCGAGCACGATCTCCTTCCGGGACGAGTGCTCCTCGCGCGACTTCCCGAAGGAGACGAGCTCGCCCCGCTCCTCGATGAACGCGCAGGCCTGGACGCCCCAGATGTGGTCGCCGGCCTTCAGCTCGACGACGAAGGCGCCCTCGTGGTTCGTGCGGGCCTCGCCGCCGAAGTCCTTCTGGTAGCTCCGCCGGAAGAGGAGCGAGGACGCGGCGCGCGGGATCGGCGCCTTCTTCCGCCCCCCGCCTCCGTCCACGAAGACCGCGGCGCGCACGTCGCGCACGGGCTGACCGTCGGGTCCGACGACGCGGCCCTTCACGACGAGCGTGCCCTCGGCGGCGCCCGCGGGGGCCTCCTCGCCCTCCTCCTCCGCGGGCACCTTCGCCGCGGCGGCCGTGGTCCTCGTCTCGACCGGCGCGCTCGCCGTGGCCGTCGCGACGGGGGCCGCCGGCGTCGCGGCGCTCTCGACCGGCGCGACCGGCGGCGCGGGGAGCGGAGGAGGCGGCGGGGTCTCCGCGACGCGCGGCAGCTCGGGGCGCGGCGGCGGCTCCTTGGCGACGAGCACGAGGAGGATCGCGCCGATGATCGCGACGAGGACGAACGGGAGCGTGCGGCGGACGGACCCTGACATCGGCACTCCTGTCGCCCGTGAGCTTACTCCTCACGAAACGCTCATGCTCTCCGGGTACCATGGGGCCATGCGCATCCTCGTCGTCGAGGACGAACCCCAGCTCTCGCGGACGGTCGCCCAGGCCCTCCGCGAGTCGGGGTTCGCCGCCGACACGGCGCTCGACGGGGAGGCGGGCCTCCGGCTCGGGCTCGAGCACGACTACGACGCGGTCGTCCTCGACCTCCTCCTCCCGAAGAGGCACGGCCTCTCCGTGCTGAAGGAGCTGAGGACCAAGAAGCCCGCGCTCCCGATCCTCGTCCTCACCGCCCTCGACCAGACCGACGAGAAGGTGGACGGCCTCGACAAGGGCGCCGACGACTACCTCACGAAGCCCTTCGCGCTGAAGGAGCTCCTCGCGCGCGTGCGCGCGCTCCTCCGCCGCGGCAAGGAGACGGCGACGGGCGCCCTCGTCAGGGTCGCCGACCTCGAGGTGGACCTCGCGAAGCAGGTCGTCGTCCGCGGCGGCGAGCCGCTCAAGCTCACGCGCCGCGAGTACGCCCTCCTCGTCCTCTTCCTCAACCGGAAGGGCCAGGTCCTCTCGCGCTCCGAGATCGGCGAGCGCGTCGTGGACCGCGAGTTCGAGCTCACGTCGAACCTGATCGACGTCTCGATCGCGGGGCTCCGCTCCAAGCTCGGCGAGCCGCCGCTCATCCGCACGGTACGCGGCGTCGGCTACCGCTTCGACGAGCCGGACGCGCCATGAAGACCGTCCGCGCCCGCATCGCGCTCGGGACGTTCCTCCTCCTCGCCCTCGCCCTCGGGCTCACCGGCTTCGTCGTGGACGAGGTCGTCCACGACAACGCGCAGAGCGCGCTCGACGGCCGCCTCGTCGCGGAGGCCGAGGCGCTCGCGACGCTCACGCACCTCGAGTGCGACGGGAAGGTCGAGCTCGACTTCGAGGACGAGACGATGACGGCCTACGTCTCGACGCGCTCCGAGGCCTACTTCCAGGTCTGGACCGCGCGCGGCCTCGTCGAGCGGTCGCGCTCCCTCGGGAAGGCGCGCCTCCCGCAGCCCGAGGCCGGGCTCTTCGCGCCGCTCGCGGGGCGCGGCGCGCGCCGCTCGTCGCAGGAGGACGTGAC
>CAZYLP010000556.1:0-5944 GCA_964648345.1 uncultured Planctomycetota bacterium | reverse complement strand
CCCCCCCCCCCCCCCCCCCCCGCGACGCGGGGGGGGGTTGGGGGGGGGCCGTCTCGTCAGGGGCCATCGCTCCCGCGATGCCGTCCACTTTGCCCGCGCGCGCGAGCTCCTGCGCCTCGGCGAGCGTCGTCACGGGGACGAGGTCGCAGCCCGAGAGCGACGGGTCCTCGAGGAGGCGGCGGACCTCCGCGGGCGAGAGGTCCACGGTCGTCACGGCGAGCCGCGCGCGGCCGGACGACACCTAGCGGCGCCGGACGCCGCGGAGCGCGTCGTTCTCGACGAGGCGCCGCACCTTCGCCTGCGCGTCGTCGAGGAAGCGCGAGAAGCGGACGCCGACCGCGTAGCCCGTGCGGTCGGGGAGCGGCTCGACGCGGCGGACCTCGCCCTGGACCTTGATCTTGTCCACGAAGGCCGGGAAGTCGAGGAGGACGAAGAGCGCGTCGCCGACCTTGGCCGGCGGTCCGTTCTTCATGCCCTTCGCCGTGAAGGAGAGGCCGGTCAGCGAGAGGTCGTCGAGCGCGTGGCGCGCCGCCGGCTGGGTCTCGTCGTCCGGGAAGCCGCCCTTCGCGAAGCAGAGGAGCGCGTCCTTGACGGAGACGCGGCGCGCGCGGCGCCGCTCCTCGTTGGACACGGGGCCGTCGGGCTTCGGGCCGGGAGCGCCCGCGGGCGCCGGGCCGCGGCGGGCCGCGCTCGAGGCGGCGGGGTTCTGGACGACGCGCCTCACGGCGCCCCCCACGTTCGAGCCGACGGAGCTCGCCGACGGCGAGGCGGGCACGGCCGCGACTCCGGAGGGCGCGGTCGCGGGCGGAGCGCTCGCCCCATCCGGCGCGCCGCTCTTCGGGATCACGAAGTCGTTCAGGCACTGCGGGCACTGCCCCGACCGGCCCGCGAACTTCGCGTCGACCGTGATCGACTCGCCGCACGAGGTGCACTTGAACCGCGTCGTGTTGGGCGGCGGCGCCGCGGCGGCAGCCTTCGGGTCGTCCACGTAGAGCGGGACGAGCTCGACGCTCGAGGTGATGTGGCGCTTGGGCGCGCTCGACGCGCCGACGGCGCCCGTGCCCGACGCGACGTTCCCGGTGCCGCTCGGCGCGATGAGCTCGGCGACGACGACCTCGTCCGACGACGCCCGCTCCGTGTCGCTCTCGTGAGCCTTGTGAGACTCGAACGGGTCCTTCGGCTGCTGGGGCGCGTCGATCCCGAGCCGGCGCGAGACGAGCCGCGACAGCGAGTGGCCGATCGCGAGCGAGGTCTCGGCGATCACGGTGCCGCGCCGCGACGGCACGACGATGATCGCGTCGGCGTGCGGGATCAGGCCCTCGCCCGGGTAGCCGCACACGACGATCGTGCCGGCGCCCTTGCTCCGCGCCGCGTCGAGCGCGAGGACGATCGGGCTCGGCTGGGCGTCGCGCGTGAAGGCGAGGAGCGTGTCGCCGCGGTCCACGAAGGCGCGGACCTCGCGGACGATCGGGTGCTCGACCGACGCGGCGGCGCCGTGCGCGACCTCGCTCGCGAGCGGGATCGCGCGGAGCGGGGCGCCCGCCTCGCCCGAGACGAACGCCTGGGCCACCGAGCGGCCGATGAGCGCGAGCTCGCCCGCGCCCACGACGTAGAGCGTCCGCCCGCCGCCGAGCGCGTTCACGAGGAGCGCCGCGGCGTTCGAGATCGCGTTGACCTCGCGGCGGAAGAGGAGCTCGCGCGCGCGGTTCGCTTCGAGAGCGTCCTTGAGGAGGTCGTCGGCCTCGGCCATGACTGCGCGAGATCTTAGCAAAGCTCAGTTTGTCGAACACCCGTGCCTCGGAGGCCAGAGGGTCTCGTCCTCTCCGATCCCGGGGGCCGAGAGGCGGACGATCATCTCCTCGCCCCGGATCGGCACGTTCTTCTCGCCGCGCGGGTAGTCGATCGTCGCGATGGCCGTGCCGGCGTCGATCGCGGCCTTCGCGATCGGACAGCCGCGGGCCATGAGCGCGAGCGCGACCTGCTCGAAGTCGTCCGCCTCCTGGATCCCGGCCGGGTAGAGGAAGCCGATCGCCACGTCGCAGCCCGAGGCGATCATCTGCTCGAGCGCGCTCCGCGTCTTCTTCTCGCCGCCGTTGCTCCCCGAGCGGCAGGCCGACACGAACGCGAAGTGGACGTCCTTCAGGTCGTGACCGAAGAGCTCGGACGGCCGATAGACCTCCGTCGCGAGCTCGCCGCGGACGGTGAGGACCCCGTGGTCGCCGTGCGTCGAGAGGAGGACGCTCCCCGCCTCGGTCGCGTGGCGGCGCACGTCCGCGGAGCGCTTCACGATCCTCGGGCCCTCGTAGCCGAAGCCCGGCTGGCCGGGCGTGACGCCGCCGAGGAGGAGCGGCGCGACCTGCTCGAAGTGCTTCCTCGGGTTCCACGGCCCCTGCGCCGGGACGACCGCGTCGCCCCTGGTCGCCGGCCAGTCCGAGCCGATCGTCTCGAAGCGCGCCGCCTCGACGCTGAAGCTCCGCTCGTCGCGGATCGGCCCCGTCTCGAGGATCACGGCGTACTCGCCGCCGAGAGCGATCCGCCGCGCCGCCGTGTCGTCGCGGCCGTCCCACTCGAAGGAGTGCTCGCCCGGCTCCCTGCGGCCGAGGTCGAGGCTCACGACCGGGCGGCCCCGGTAGAAGGACGCGTAGGGGTGACCCCTCCCCGGGATCACGCGCGCCGAGAGCGCGACCGCGTAGCCGTTCACGCGGTACTTCACGACGAGCCCGGTCCGTGCCCGCTTCACGTCGAAGGCGCGGGCGAGCTCGCTCCCTTCGACCTCGAGGCGGACGATGACGACGCCGCCCCGGTGCCACTTCTCCGTGCGCTTCTCGCCGTCCACCGTGATCGCGACCGCCGCGGTGTTCGTCTGCTCGTCCAGCTCGGCGTCGAGGCTCCCCGTGTGAGCGCGGCCGTCCGCCTTCTCGCGCCCGAGGGCGCGCGCCATCCCGCGGACCGCGTCGAGCCGGCCCTGGAGGTGGAGCTTCCGCCCGTTCGGCGCGCCCTGGAGGCGGAGCGCGCGGCCGTCGCTCGCGGGGCCCGGGAGGTCGAGCGCGAGGAGGCTCCGCTCGCGGACGAGCGTGCGCGTCTCGCCGTTCTCGGTGGTCCAGATCCCCTCCCAGTCCGAGCCCGCGCGCGCGGTGCCGGCGAGGAGGAGGAGCGTGAGACAGACGATCGTCGAGCGCATGGAGCCTCCTCTCAGTTCTTCGAGTTGCCGTAGCGCGGCGGCCAGAAGGTCTCGTCCTCCGCGGAGCCGTTCTTCGAGCGCTTCACGACGAGGCTCGCGAGCGCGGAGCGGACGGACGCTCCGTGCTTCTTCTCGTGCGCGACGGCCGCGTCGATCTCCTCGTCGGTCAGGGCGAGGTTTCGATGGGCGACGCGGAAGGCCTCTCTCGCGCCGTCGCGCGCGGCCTTCTCGATCGAAGCCCCGCGCTCGAGGAGCGAGAGCGTGAGGACCTGGAAGGGCATCGCGTGACTCGCGCCCACCATCGTGTCGAAGCCGATCGCGACGTCGCAGCCGGCGTCCACGAGCGTCTGCGCCAGCCCCGGGTCGCCGAGGTTCGACTTCGCCGCGGCGCACCCGCTCACGATCGCGACGTGGAGGTCGCGGAGGTCGGCAGCGGCCACATCCGACGACTTGAGGAACGTCACGCGGGAGAAGTCCGTCGGCTTCGACGGATCGCCGGTGTAGAGGGCGAGGGTGCCGTCGTCTCCGTGCGAGCTCAGCATGGTGAACGCCGAGCGCGCCAGCGCATCGCAGACCAGCGCGGCCGTGGCCGGGGTCGAGGTCGACGCCGCGTAGCCGTGCCGGCTCATGGGATAGCGCACATCGCTCTCGTGGGAGTCGGGCGCCGGGATCTGTTTGTCGGTGCCCCACGCCCAGGTGAGGAACGTGAACCGCGGGGCCGCCAAGATGAACCGCTCGGTCGCCTTCTGCTTCGGCGAGGCGGTGACCTCGACGTCGTACCCGCCCTCGAGGGCGAGGCGAGCCGCGCTCGTGTCGTCGCGACCGTCCCACGTGAACGACCGCTCGCCTGGCTCGACGGTGCCGAGCTTCTCCTGGTGGACGATCGGACCCTTGTAGAAGCCCGGGTACTTCTCCTCGCGGATGCGCACGACGATCCGCGCCTCGAGCTCGATCGGCGCCGTGCCGCGGAGGCGGTAGCGCACCTCGAGGCCGCCCTTCGCGAGCTTCGGGTCGAAGGCACCCGAGAGGGGAGCGCCGCCGGCGCGGAGCTCGATGATCTCGAGGATGGGCGCCGCGCGCCGCCAGGTCTCCTTGCGGACCTCGGCGCCCTCGACCGAGTAGCTCGCCTCGGCGATCTCGATGTCGTCCTCGATGCGTGCCTGCGCCGCGAGGCGGCACCCCTTCGCGTTCGGGTCCTTCTCGGCCTGGACGAGCGCGCCGCAGAGGCCGCGCGTCGTCGCGACGGAGCCCACGAGCTCGAGGTCGCGCGCCGGCGCGGCGCCCGTGAACGACACGGGGCGCTCCAGGCCGCTCACCGGGACCGTGCTCGCGACGGAGTAGCTCCCGTTCTCGCGCCCGACGACGACCGTGCCACCGCCGTCCTTCTCCCAGGTCCCCGACCAGTCCACTTCCTTCGCGTCTGCCGCGGCCGCCGCGAGGACGGCCGCGATGACGATCCCTGCTTCGCGCATGGCTCCCTCCCTCAATGCTTCGAGTCGCCGTAGTGAGGCGGGTAGAACGCGTCCGACTCGGCCGCGCCCTTCGCCCTGAAGACCTCGAGGCAGGCGGCGAGGGACTGCGCCTCGCCGCCCCTGGCTCGCTCCTTCGCCGCGAGAGCCTCGACCTCCTCGTCCGTGAGCTCGGGCTTGCTCTTGAAGGCCCTGTAGGCGAAGACGCGCGAATCGCGGACACACTTCTCGACGGTCGCTCCCCGCTCGAGGAGACCGAGGAGGCGGCTCTCGAAGATGTTCGCCTCGGGGCCGCTGATCTGGGCACTCGCCGCGACGACGACGTCGGCGCCGGCGGCGAGGAGCGCCTGTGCGATGCTCTTCTGCGTGATCCCCGGCGTCGCGGAGTTGCAGGCGCTCACGAACACGAAGTGGAGGTCGCGGAGGTCGTAGCCCGCGACGTTGGCCGAGAAGACGAGCTGCTCCGCGCTCCGGTCCACCGGCCCGCGCTGGGCGCCCGAGTAGAAGGAGAGGTAGCTGCCGCTCCCGTGAGCGCTCACGATCGCGAAGGCGGCGGTCGCGAGACCCGCGCCGAGGTCGCGCGGGCCCTTCGTGACCTCGAGCGCCCGGGTCGTCACGTAGCCCTGCGAGGCCATGCGCCGCGTCCGGTCGCCGCCGTAGAGAGCGGCGTCCAGCCCGTCGCGGCCCCCGTGCTTCGAGTTGCTCGACAGGTACTCGAAGTGCGGCGCCGCGACCGTGAAGGACGCCGAGGCGCTCCGCTCGGGCGACGCCGCGACGACGAAGTCGTACGGCCCCTGGAGCGCGATGCGCGCCGCCTCCGTCGAGTCGCGGCCGTCCCACACGAGCTCGTGCTGGCCCGGCTCGACGGTCCCGAGGGCGCGCTCGTGGATCGTCGCCGAGGAGTAGAAGCTCCGGTGAGGGTGAGCGTCGCCGGCGACGACGCGCGCGGAGAGGACGAGCGGCCGGTCGCCCGCGAGCTCGTAGCGGACGACGAGGCCCGTCCGCGACGTCTTCGCGTCGAAGGCGCCTGCGAGGGGCGCGTCACCCTCGCGGAGCTCGAGGATCCTGAGCTGCGCCTCGGCGCGCGACCAGGTCTCGCGGCGCACCTCCGCGCCGTCGAGCGTGAGCACCGCGTCGGCGACCGTCTTCTCGCCCTCGACGCGGGCGGTCGCCGTGAGCGTGCAGCGCCGCGAGCGGCGCTTCTCGTCCTTTGAGAGCGCGCCCGTGAAGCCGCGCGTCTCCGAGAGCTCGCCCTCGAGCGATGCCCCAGCGGTTTCCATCGCCGACAACAACG
>CAZYLP010000555.1:0-5945 GCA_964648345.1 uncultured Planctomycetota bacterium | reverse complement strand
TCGAGTTGCTCCGGGGCCATGTAGGCCGGCGTCCCGATGACGGCGCCCGTCTCGGTGAGCGACCGGGCCTGGAGGTCCCGGACGCATCCGAAGTCGGTGAGGAAGGGCCGCCCCTCCCCGTCGAAGAGCACGTTCTCGGGCTTCAGGTCGCGGTGGATGACCCCGGCCGCGTGGCACCGCTCGAGCGCCGCGGCGAGCACGCGGACGAGCCCGACCGCCTCGGGCCACGGGACGCGTCCCCGCGCGCGGAGGCGCTCGCGGAGCGAGCCGCCCTCGAGGAGCGGCATGACGATGAACGGGCGCCCCTTCTCGGCGCCCGCGTCGTGGATCGGCACGACTCCCGCCCCGCCCGCCCGGGCGAGCGCCTCCGCCTCGCGGCGGAACCGCTCGAGGGCGTCGACGCCGTAGGAGCCGCGCATGAGCTTCACCGCGCGCGGAGCGCCCGTCGCGAGGTGCCGCGCGCGGTAGACGACGCCCATGCCTCCGTGGCCGAGCTCGGCGAGGAGCTCGTGCCCGGCCACGGTTCCGAGACGCGCGCTCATGGATCGCGATGTTACAACGTGCGGCTCCATGCAGCCCATCTTCCAGGACGCGCGGTACCGCGAGATGGCCGAGAAGCTGCGCTCGACCTACGTCGCGAACGACCCCTTCCCGCACATCGTGATCGAGGACTTCCTGCCGCCCGAGGTGGCCGAGAAGATCCTCGCCGAGTTCCCGGGCGAGAAGGCGCAGGAGTGGCACCGCTTCGACAACCCCATGGAGAAGAAGCTCGCGACGCGCGAGGACGAGCAGTTCGGCGGCTTCACGCGCGAGGTCATGCACGAGCTGAACTCGCGCGGCTTCCTCGAGTTCCTCGAGAAGCTCACGGGGATCGACGCGCTCATCCCCGACCCGCACTTCGAGGGCGGCGGCCTCCACCAGATCCCGCGCGGCGGGTTCCTGAAGATCCACGCGGACTTCAACTACCACGCGCGCTACATGCTCAACAGGCGGCTCAACCTCCTCCTCTACATGAACAAGGGCTGGGAGGACGCGTGGAAGGGCCACCTCGAGCTCTGGGACCGCGGCATGAAGGGCTGCGTCAAGAAGATCGCGCCGGTCTTCAACCGCTGCGTCATCTTCTCGACGACCGACGACGCGTACCACGGCCACCCGCACGCCCTCGAGTGCCCCGAGGGGACGACGCGGAAGTCGCTCGCGCTCTACTACTACACGAACGGCCGCCCCGAGGAGGAGGGCGCCGCGAAGCACACGACGCTGTTCCGCAAGACCCCGGACGAGCTCGGCGGACCGCTCTCGCGCTTCTGGTACGGTCTCCGGTGGCGCCTCGCGAAGCTCCTCCGCAAGCTCTCGCACGCCGCCGAGCCGGAGCGGAAGACGATCAAGAGCCGGGCGGGGCAGCATTGACCCGGCCCGTCAAGCTCGGGCTCGGCGTCGTCGCGCTCGTCCTCCTGCTCCTCGCGGGCGCGGAGGTCTTCGCGCGCGTCGCCTGGGGCGAGCCGCCGCCGCCGGCGTGGCACAACCATCTCCTCGTCGGCTTCGTGCGCGCTCCCAACTTCAGGACGGAGAAGAAGGCGTTCGACACGCTCGAGCCCTTCGTCTACGAGACGAACGAGCTCGGCTTCCGCTCGAAGACGCTCAACACGCGCGAGAAGAAGCCGGGCGTGTTCAGGATCGTCTTCCTCGGCGGCTCGACGACCGAGAACGGCGACCTCCCGCACGAGAGCACGTTCCCGGGGATCGTCGAGAAGGTCCTCCGCGCGCGGCCGGACGGCGCGCGGTTCGAGGTCGCCAACGCGGGCGTCCCGGGCGCGACGACGAACGTCGTCCTCGCCCAGCTCGTGCACCGCGTCCTCCCGCTCCGGCCGGACCTCGTCGTCTGCCTCGACCCCGTCCTCAACGACTTCCACGAGTCGCTGCGCCCGGGCTGGGACGTCATGCTCGGCCACATGGTCGCGGAGGCGCCGCGGCTCCGCTTCATGGACTGGCTCGCGACCCAGAGCCGGTTCCTCGCGCACTTCAACACGAGGACCCAGGAGCCGACGAACGCGCGCGAGCTCCTCGCGCGCCGCGTCGCCGTCCGGAAGTCGATCAAGGAGAACGACCCGCCCGCCGAGATCCTCGCGCGCGGCCTCCCGCATCACGAGGGCGTGCAGCGCCTCATCCTCGAGCTCTGCCGCGACGAGAAGGTCGCGTGCGCCCTCCTCACCGAGCCCGTCCTCCTCAAGCCCAACATGTCGAAGGAGGAGGACGACGTCGTCGCGAGCACGCCGATCACGCGCACGGCGACGAAGGAGAACAGGACGGGCTACAACCTCAAGGTCGCGACCGAGCTCGCCGCGCTCGACGCCTACAACGAGACCACGCGGAGGAACGCGGCGGCCTTCGGCGCGCTCCTCGTCGATGCCGACAAGGCCGTGCCGAAGAACCTCGAGCACTACGTGGACGACGTCCACCTCAACAAGAAGGGCAACGAGGTCATCGCGTCCGCGGTCCTCGAGGCCATAGCTCCCATCATCTCTCGATGAACGTGGAGGAGCGATCCTCTCGTTCTTCATCGCGGAGGCGCATCCACGGTCCGAGCTCACGAGCTACGCGAAGATGGCGTCCAGCTTCTTGTCCTTCGACTTCTCGGACGCCGCGCCCAGGAGCTCGCAGACGGTCGGGCAGACCTGCGTCCACTTGACCTCGTCGTTCACGACCTGGTTCTGCTTGAAGTCGGGGCCCGCGGCGAAGCAGGCGATCTCGTTCAGGTCCTTGGACGTGTCGCCGTGGTCGAGGCCCTGGCGCTGGTTCAGGTCCTTGTCGCGGCCGAACTCGGGGAGGACGAGGAGCGACGTGGTCCCCTTGAGCTCGGGGTCCGCCTGCACGGCGGCCCAGAGCGCGCCGAGCTCCTGGTCGTTGCGGCGGATCACCTCGACGTAGCCGTTGAAGCTGCCGTGGGCGACGTCGGCGTTCGAGAGCGCGATCCCGAGGAGCGTCGGGCGGAAGACGCCGAGGATGTTCTTCGCGATGCGGATCGCGCGCGCGTCGCCCGCGCCCGGGCCCGTCAGGTTCGTCGTGTTCCCGGTGAGCTCCTCGAGGATGAACTTCTCGATGCGGGAGCGCGTGTCGGGGTCGTTCGAGATGTCGCCCTCGCTGCCCTTGGCCTTGCGCTTGAGCTGCTCCTCGTCGAGCGCCTTCCTGAGCTCGTCGAGCTTGGCGCGCTCCTTCGCGTCGTCGGTGCGCGGCCGGCCGAAGCGCTCGAGGAGCCCCTTGAACTCGGCGTTGAAGACGCCGTCGCCGCCGATCAGGTTGGCGCCGTACTTCGCGCCGTACTCGGCGTGGGTCCCGTAGGCGTAGTTGAGCTGCTGGTCGCCGCCCGACGTCGAGAGCCAGACGTCCTTCGCCTCGAGCGCCCGCTGCTTCCTCACGTACTCGAAGGCGGTCGGCGACTCGACGCGCTCGTTCTCGCGGATCCCCTTCTCCTCCATCTGCCCCGTGAAGATCGACATCGCGGCCCCGTAGTGGCCGATGTTCCGCGTCGTCACGTGCGGGAGGATCACGCCCTCCTGGGCGATCTTCATGAGGTTGGGGATGTTCTCGGGCGTCTTGATCGTCTCGCGGCTCCGGACGCCGCCCGCGAAGGCGACGACGATGACCCGCTTCGTCTTGTACTTCGACGCGGCGGCGGCGCCGCGCTTCGCCCGGTCCTGCGCGAGGGCGAAGGACGGGAGCGCCCCCGGCATCGAGGCGCCGAGCGCGGTGAGCCCGGCGAGCTTCATGAAGCCCCGACGATCCAGTCCCGTTCGATCGAGAGCATCCATCTCAGTACCCCTCGTATTCCGAGCTCGTGACGAGCGCGCGCACGATCGTCTCGCGCGCCGTGCCCTCGTCGACGGCCTTCTTGTAGGCGGCGAGCTCGGCCGGCCGCGGATCGCGGGCGAGGAGCCGGAGGAACTGGTTCCTCACGAAGCTCTCGGAGTCGCCGTCGAGCGCGAGCTTCGCCTTGGGCGAGTCGATGAGGAGCTTCGCGAGGACCGACTTGAGCGGCCCCGAGTCCGCGAGGGCGCGCATCGCGTTGCGCGCGTTCCTCAGCTCCTCCTCCTCGGGGACGCGCTGGAGCACGTCCACGAAGAGCGAGCGGATGAACGCGCGCTCCGTCTTCGCGCGGAGGAGCGACACGCGCTCGAGGTACCTCGGCGACTGGACCCAGCCCTTCACGACCTCGAAGAAGTCGCCCCAGCTCTTCTCGAGGCGGTCCGACGCCTGGGCGAGCTCGTCCTTGTCGATGTCGAGGCCGGTCACGCGCCGGTAGGAGCGCTTGACGAGGTGCTCGGTGAAGCCGCGCTCGCCGACGACGATCCTCACGATGTCGGCCTGCTTGTTCCCCATGCGCGTGAAGAGCGTCGCGGCGTAGCCGTCGTACATCTTCTTCCCGGCGTCGAGGAGCTTCTTGTTCTGCTTCTCCTGGACCTTGAGGCCCATGAGCTGCTCGAGGACGACCGTGACGAACGTGTCGTTGCCCGGGTTCCTCTGGTTGAAGTACTGGCCGATCACCGTCGCGTGGATCGCGTCCTTGACCGTCATCTCCTTCGCCTTGAGCTTGCGCGGGATGTCGGTCACCTCGTCGGCGGGCCGGAAGTTGTCGATGAGGAGGAAGTAGAGGAGCTCCTGCTCGTACCACTCCGCGTAGACCTCGTCCTTCGCGAGCACCTCCGCCACGAAGTCCTCGCGCGACTTCTCGAGCGCGGAGCGGGTCTCCTCGGGGGTCGGGCCGCGGCCGGCGAGGTCGATCATGACCTCGCGCACGTACGTGCGGCCGTTCGGGTCGTCCTTGAGCGGCGCGCCCGTCTTCCGCGGCGTCGCCGCGGCGGGGCCCGGAGTCGCGGCGCTGGCGGCGCCGCCGGCGCACTCGATCGTGATCCGCGCCGGCTCGGACGTGCTCTGCGCGTCCTTGACGACGAGGCTCACGAGGTAGCTGCCCTCGGCGTCCGGCGTCAGCGTGGGCCGCGCCGTGAGCGGTTGGGAGAGCTCGGCGCGCGAGCGGTCGGGCCGGTCGATGAGCGCCCAGTGATAGGTGAGGTCGCACCCCTGCGCGTCGGTCGAGCCCGCGGCGTCGAGCGTGATCGTCGCGCCGACCTTGACGCCGGTGACGGCGCTCGCCGAGATCGTCGCGATCGGGCGATGCGGACCGCTCGCGGCCGCGCTCGCGTTCGGGTCGGGCGTCGCGTTCGGCTGGTCGTTCTCCGAGCCGGAGAACGCGGGGCGCGGACGCGGACGCCCGTCCTCGTCCTCGGCGCGCGGCGCCGCCTTCGCGATCCAGTCGCGGATCGTGCGGTAGGCGGGGCTCGCGGTCGAGAGGACCTCGCCGCCGCCGTGCTCCTCACCGCCCTCGTCGCGGCGGAGCGCCTTGGTCAGGAGCGGGCTCCGCTCGGGCCGTCCGGGGAGGACGAACCGCTTGACGGACTCGAGGTCCTTCGCGAGGCTCGCCGCGTCGTTCTTGCCCTCGAGCGCGAGCTCCCCTATCGCGCGCTCTCCGGTTCTATGGCATCCCGAGGTCGCGCACGTCCGCGCGAGGAGCGGCTGCACGCTCTCGCCGAAGACCTTCGCGTCGAGCTCGCCCGCGCGCCCGAGAGGGACGGAGACGGGGCCGGGGAGCCGCTGGACCTTGCCCGGACCTGCTGGAGGACCGTCGGCGACCTTGTCGGGGCGCGTGCTCCGCGCCGAGCCGCCCGCGTCGTCGGTCCGCCGGTCGCTGCGCCCGAGCGCGTAGAAGAGGAGCGCGACGAGCACGAGCATGAGGAACCCGACGAGCCCGAGCGTGAGGCTGCGCTGGCCGGCGCGCTCCTGCTCGGCGCGGCGGAGGAGCTGGCGCATGGCGACGTGGTCGCCGCGCGCGCCCGCGGGCGCCGCCGCGGCGGCCGGGTCGTCCGCCGCCGCGAGCTCCTGGAAGCGCGCGCGCC
>CAZYLP010000554.1:0-5952 GCA_964648345.1 uncultured Planctomycetota bacterium | reverse complement strand
CGCGCGCGCCTTCGCGCGCTTGGAAGTAGCGCTGCACGATCCAGCGGTTCTTGCGTGCATGCGCGAGCGACTCCTTCCAGATCTCCGGCGTCGTGTTGCGGCCGATGATGACCTCGTCGCCCTCGGCGCCGTAGTCGCTCTTGAGCACCCAGCCCTCGCGGTCGGCCTTCAAGCGCTCGACGTGGAGCGTCTCGAGGCGCGACGTGTAGGGCACGTGCTTCTCGATCAGGCCGCGCGCGCGCGTCGAGAAGCGGTGGATGTGCTCCCACATGAAGGCCATGGTCCGCTTGTTCTGCGGGACGACGGCGCCGAACGGGTTCACGATCGCCGTCTTCCGGAACCCGCTCGCGCGGAGCGCGACCGCGAGCGGCGCGGCGAGAGGCATCGAGTCCGGCAGCGTCTCGTCGTCCCACGCGCTCGCGCGCTCGCCCCAGCCGTCCGTCTTGTAGTGGCGGAAGATCGCGCTCACGGAGCGGCCGAAGAGGGTCGCGCGCGCCTTCTCCTCCGTCTCGCCCTCGATGCCGAGGTTGTAGGGCGAGCCGAGGACGACCTCGAAGCCCTTCTTCTCGAGCCAGCGGCGGTAGAGCCGGATCACGGAGAGGTCCTCCGTGAACTCGGTCGGGTAGACGATCCCGATGCTCCGCGGCGCGGGGCCGTCCACGAGCCGCTCGACGAGGATCTCGATCATGGCGCCGAAGCGAGCCTCGAGCCCCGCGTTCGGGTCGATCAGCTCGGGCCGCGACTCGAGGGCGAGCCGCGAGAGGACGACCGCCTCGGCCTCGCCGGTCGGCGTGTCGCAGTTGAGCTCGGTGATGACGTGGCCCTCGCTCGTCGCGAAGACGTCGGCGCGCGCGATCCCGTGCCAGAGCGGGCGCGACGCGTTCCAGAGGAGCTTCTGGACCGGCGAGAGCGCGAAGAAGGAGTCGAGGAGCTCGTCGTCCTCGTGGACGAGCTGGCACGCCTCCTCGTAGAGCTCGGCCACGTCCGAGCCGACCTGGAGGAGCGCCCGGTGCTCGGCCGCGTCGAGGACGAGCGGCTCGGGCGTGAGGCGCTCCTCGCCCTCGAGCCACGGGTCGAGGATGACGCCGTCCGCGATGACCCGCCGCGCGAAGGCGTCGTAGGTCAACCGACCGCTCGGCTCAATGCGACGTCGCCTGCGCCGCCTCCGGGAGGAGGCTGGCGATCGCGACGGCCGTCGCGATGTAGGCGAGCGCCTCGACGACGGCCATGCCGGCGTTCCGCTCGGTGCCGATCGCGTCGTCGAGCGCGCCGCCGCGGAGCGTCGGCATGCGCCCGAGGATCAGACCCTGGACGACGATCTGGCGCACCGGGTAGAGCGCGAAGGCGAGGACCGCGACGGACGCGAAGCCCTTGAGCGCGGGGCCCCAGCCCGGGAACGGCCCGCCGCCCTTGAGCGCGCGCGCGAGGATCATGGCGACCGCGATCGTGACGCCGGCGTAGCTGATCGCCGCGGGGAGGTTCTCGCCCTTGATCTGCTCGGCGTCGTCGTACGCGGTGAGCGCGCGGAAGAGGACGACGGCCACGGCGAGGGTCACGACCGAGAGCGAGAAGAACGCGATCGACAGCCCGAGGTCGCCGAGGTCGGCGCCCGCGATCGCGGGCTGGCCGAGGATCCCGATCGCGACGTAGTTCGCGCCGCCCGCGACGCCCGCCGCGACGTTGCCGCGCTCGAGCTCGGCCTTGAGCCCGGCGCGGAGGAGGAGGAGGACGCCGAGCGAGCCGACGATCTGGATGAGGGGGACGCCGATCCCGACGAACGCGCCGGCCCAGAGCGCGCTCTCGTCGAGCGTCTCGTGCGTGAGCGCCTCCCTCACGATCCCGGGCACGAGGAGGAGCACCGCGAGCACGTGGCCCGCCTGGAGGAGGAGGTAGGCCACGTTCGATCCGCGCGCGTCCTTCGAGACCGTGTGGCCTCTCGAGAAGATCCGCTGGACGATGTGGAACAGGACGAGGAGCGCGAGCGCGGTCCCCGTGGCGAAAGCGAAGCGCGTCAGGTCGTCGTGCTTGTCCCCGGGTTTGATCCTACCCACCTGCTTGCTAAGCTCGGGAGCCATGAGTGCCACCGGCGCGAAGATTCGGCCACTCCAGGGCGTCTTCGGCCGCCCCTTCGTGGCGCTCGACGACCTGTTCGACCTCTCGGCGCTCGACGAGGTCCACGACGAGGTCTGCCTCGCCCTCTCTCAGATGCCCGTCTCCTACACGGGCGGCAGCCACCGCTCGATGGGGATCATGCCCGCGGGCCGCGAGGGCGAGGCGCTCGTGGATTACCAGGAAGTGATCCGCGGCCTCGACGCGGCGGGCTTCGAGACGTTCCGCGGGCTCGCGGACGACCCGTCGAAGCTCGACCCTTCGAGCCGCTTCGAGGTCGAGTACGGCGAGGAGCGCGACGTCCCTCTCTCGCCGCGGCAGATGCTGTGGCTCAAGATGCGCCACCGCGTCTACTTCCCCTGGAAGGTCTACGCGGAGCTGATCCCGAACGACCGCTGGGAGGAGAAGCTCGACCCCGCGAACAAGCGCTTCACGCGCCGCGCGGAGGCGCTCCTCCCGAAGACGATCGCGTTCGTGAAGAAGCTCCCGCTCCAGTGGATCGGGCGCTGCAACATCAGGGGCCTCGAAGCTAACGACCCCGGGACCGTGCCCCGGGACGGCGAGCCCGAGGAAGGGCGCACGCCCGACCCGGTCCTCACTACCTCGCCGCGCGGCGACAAGCGGCTCTACGTCCTCGACGAGAAGAGCGGCGAGAAGACGGTCGTCGCGGGCCGCGTCGTCTGGTTCAACGACCACGACTATCACGGGGTCCTCGCCGACCCGTACTTCCGGTACTCGATCCGCGTGGACGGGCCGTTCACGCCCGACTTCGAGGCCGCCCTCGAGCGCCGCTACGGGAGGCGCCCGTGACCGACATGCAGGACCCGGAGGCCGCGCAGGGCGAGTTCCACCGCGACTTCAACGTGGACAAGCCCGGGATCGTCGGCGCGCGCTGGTGGCACAGGTCGCTCGTGGACGAGGGCGCGCAGGTCCAGCGGCGTCAGGTCCTCTCGGGCCTCGGCCTCCTCGGCGGCGCGTTCGCGGCCTTCTCGATCTTCGGGTGCTGCATCTCGACGGCCGCGCTCTCGGGCTCGTCGGGCGGCGACTACTCGGGGGGCGGCGGCGTCGGCGGCACGGGCGGCGGCGGGACCACGGGCACGCTCGGGTCGCAGAACTCCCTCGCCATGCAGAAGCTGTTCGGTTGGGACTTCGGCGCGCGCGGCGTGGGCCTCGTCTTCGACGGCAAGGTCGAGGGGCCGTTCGTCCGCACCGAGCTCGCGACCCTCGCTCAGGTCATGGCGCCCGCCACGGACTCGCCGAACGCGAAGTACCACATCCCGACGCTCGTCGAGTCGCTCGACGCGGCCCCGACGAGCTCGCTCCCCGACCCGCAGGACGGTCAGCCGCCGCCCGACTCGGGCGCGTTCCAGAAGCTCTCCGAGGTCCTCGTCCCCATCTCGACGCCGGCCATGGCGGCGGCGTACCGCTCGGGCGAGGCGCTCGCGCGGCTCTGCGCCGAGAAGCCGGGCATCGCGGTGCTCGTCGACCTCCCGGGGCCCGAGGCGGTCGCCTTCGCGGCCGGCGCGGCGCTCCGGTTCGAGCCGGTCCTCCTCCTCGACAACTGGCCGCACCCGAAGGCGGTCGTCCCGTCGCACCTGACGCTCGGCGCGCTCGCCTACTACCAGCCGCGCTTCGCGGCCGCGAAGAAGGAGCGCGCGCTCAAGGCTCCCCTCTTCGTCCTCGATCGCTCCCGGCTGGCGAGCTACATCGAGGCGAGCGACCGCTTCGACAACCGCTACTACGCGCGCATGCCGCGCCTCGAGGTCCTCGCGAAGGACAACGTGCGGACGCTCTTCTACGTCGTCAGCGACCCCTCCGCGCTCCCCGAGCCGCTCGACGTGGACGTGGCGCTCGCCCCGAACCCCATGGCGGCGGGGCTCCCCGAGGCGGAGACGCGCGCCATCGCGCTCACGGACTTCCACCCGGACCCCGCGACGCCGGAGAAGCACATCTACGGGAAGACGGTCGAGAACGACCTCATCTTCTGGGACATCTACGCGTCCGGGAAGCCCGCGCCGCCGCCGCCCGCCCCGGGCGCGGCGATCGTCCCGCACGAGCACCGCTTCGTCGGGCCGCCGACGCCGCACGTGCATCCGCCGATCGGCATGGTGCCCGTGATCGTCGGGGCGTCGGGTCTCGTCCTCTCGGGGGCGCTCGACCGGAGCGGCAGCATGAACCGCTTCTCGGGTGGGTGGAGCGGTTGACATGGACCACAACATCTTCGCGCTGGAGCTGTGCATGCGCCTCGAGCCGGGGAGCCGTCTCCGCCCCGCGCTCCGAGACCTGATCGTCTCCCACCCCGCGGCGACGACCGCGGGTCAGAAGTGGGAGCTCTTGAAGCGCGCGTCCGAGCGCCTCGTCGAGAACATGCACCTCGCCGAGCGCGGCTGCTGGGACTTCTTCGACGACGACGGGCGCGCGCTCAAGGACTTCGACATGTGGTCGAACGGCATGATCACGGAGGAGGGCGCCCGCAAGGAGCCCTCGCGCCAGCCCGGCGACCAGGACACGTCCCCGCGCTACCTCACGTTCACGATCGCGCTCCTCCTCAAGGCCGGCACGGCCTGCGCGCGGGACCTCGAGGCGATCTGCGACATCCCCGAGGACCGGCTCTGGGAGCGGACCACGTTCATCCAGATCCTCCGCGGGCTCCCGCGCGTGAGCTTCGCGGCCTTGAAGGGCGACGTCTTCTACTTGATCCCCGGGGAAGAGAACTGGGGGCTCACGGCTCAGGATCTCGAGCAAGAGAAGTTCGAGTACTTGCGTCGGATCGCCTAGCCGTCCCTTGCCCTTGCCCACCCACCGTCAGAACCACGTCTCCCATTGGTCCCGATCGATCTCTGCCGCATGCACGGTGATCGAGATCCTGTCCTTCTTCCCCTGGAAGGGCCGGATCTGATGCAGCCGGCGACTGTCGATCAGCACCGCGTCACCCGCGCCTGACTTGATCGTCGTCTCGTCGTAGTCGTCCGGCTCGATCTCCGAGTCCTCTCGCCCGTCGAAGAGCATGTCCCAGACGCGCAGTCCGCCTCCGCGCACTCCGGGCTGAAGCATCCAGACGAGGGTGACCGCTCGGTGGCCGCGTGCCTTCTGGTGGTCGGTGAGGCCTTCGAGGTCGTAGTGGACGACCCCGCCCTTCTTAGAGACCTTTCCGCCCGCCGGGAAGACGTGGACGCCGGGGCCACAGAAGCCGGCCCGAGGACGGAGTCCGCCGCCGAGGATCTTCGCGAGGAGGTCGAGCGTGCGGCGAGCGACCCCCGGGAGCACGGACTGGACGAGCGCGTCCGACGCGGCGGCGCCCAGGAAGTACTCCTTGGAGCGGCCCGTCTCGAGGTGCGTGTAGAAGGCCCGGCCGAGCGCGAACTGCTCGCCGCCGAAGTCGGCCGTCCAGCGGTCGCGCGCCGCGAGGACGCACGCGGCGAACGTCGCGGCCTCGGCGGCGGGGAGCGCGCCCTCGACGACGAGCGCCGGAGCCGCATCGAGACGCGCGAGCAGAGGCTCGCGGCCCGAGCCGGTCCACTCGTCGTCCTTCACGCGGCACTCCCGGAACCGGGTGCTTTGACGACCCATGGTCGGTCAGTTTACTCCTCGTTCACTTGCGGACGTTCATCGGTCGTCGATAGGAACCAAATGGGGCTCGCAGAACGAGTTCGCACATCCCCGCGCTAGTGTTCGGCGTGCAGGAGAAGAAGAAGGAATGACCGGTGCGCGGAGGCTCGCGAGCCTCGTCGTCGTTCTCTCGCTGACGGCATGCGGCGGCGGTGGTGGAGGCGGTGGCGGTTCCTTCGCGCCCCTCGCATCGAGCGCGGCCGCGCCGGTCACCTCGGCGGCGGGCCCCCCCCC
>CAZYLP010000553.1:0-5962 GCA_964648345.1 uncultured Planctomycetota bacterium | reverse complement strand
AGGACGGACCCGCGCTCGTGCAGGAAGCTCTCGCGAAGGGCGAGCGCGTCCTCTTCGAGGGCGCGCAGGGAGCCATGCTCGACCTCGACCACGGGACCTACCCGTTCGTCACGTCGAGCTCGACGCTCACGGACGGCGTCGCCGCCGGCGCCGGGGTCCCGCCCGCGAGCGCGGGCCGCACGCTCGGCGTGCTCAAGGCGTACACGACGCGCGTCGGCGAGGGCCCCTTCCCGAGCGAGATCGAGGGCGAGCACGGCCAGCGTCTCCGCGAGGCGGGCGGCGAGTACGGCGCGACGACCGGACGCCCGCGCCGCACGGGGTGGATCGACCTCGTCCAGCTCCGCGGCGCGATCGCGCTCTCGGGGACGCACGGCCTCGTGCTCACGAAGCTCGACGTCCTCGCGGGCATGGGCCCGATCAAGGTCTGCACGGCGTACGAGTGCCGCGGCAAGAAGCTCGACCGGGTCCCCGCCGACGTGAACATGCTCGAGGAGTGCAAGCCGATCCTGGAGGAGCTCCCGGGCTTCGAGGGGCCGCTCGACAAGGCGAGCTTCGAGAAGTTCCCGGCGAGCGCGAAGAGCTACGTCGCCTACCTCGAGAAGCAGCTCTCCGTCCCGGTCGACTACATCTCGACGGGCCCCGAGCGCGACGCCTTCATCCGGCGCGGAGCAGCCCTTTGGTGAAGCCTCCCCGGGAGAGCTTCGACAAGCTCCCCGACTCGATCGCGATCATCATGGACGGCAACGGCCGCTGGGCCCAGGAGCGCGGCCAGCCGCGCGCGAAGGGCCACGAGGTCGGAGCCGAGAGCGTCCGCGCCGTCACGCGCGAGTGCGCGCGCCTCGGCCTGAAGGAGCTCACGCTCTACGCCTTCTCGACCGAGAACTGGAAGCGCCCGGTCGAGGAGGTCGGCCTCCTCATGCAGCTCCTCGAGCGTTACCTCGTCCAGGAGCGCTCCGAGATCATGGAGAACGGGATCGTCTTCCGCGCGGTCGGCGAGCTCGACCGTCTCCCGCCCCGGGTCCACGCGGAGTACGAGAAGACGCGCGACATGTCCGCGAAGAACGGCGGCATGGTGCTGCGCCTCGCGCTCAGCTACGGCTCGCGCCTCGAGCTCCTCAAGGCCGTGAAGAAGATCGCCGCGCTCCCCGCCGCGGAGATCGACGCGCTCGGCGAGGACGACGTCCGGCGCTTCCTCTACGACCCCGAGATGCGCGACCCCGACCTCCTCGTCCGCACGGCCGGCGAGCAGCGCCTCTCGAACTTCTTCCTCTGGCAAGCGAGCTACGCCGAGCTCTACTTCACGAAGACGCTCTGGCCCGACTTCCGCGAGGAAGCGCTCCACGAGGCGTTCCGCGCGTACGGCGAGCGCGTCCGCCGCTTCGGCGGCCTCGTCTCCGACGAAGGTTAGGGCGAACCGCGAAGGCTGCCTCGCGCCCACCGGCGGGCACTCGTTCGCCGGCGAGACCGGCACGTCCCGTGTCCCATGTCGCGCGCCGCGTCAAGTGCCGACCCTTTCGAGCTCCGCGTCTCAGGTACCGGGGTTGCGCTCTCCCCTCCCGGACGAGGAGAGGGAATCATGGGATCGAGCTCGCGTGCGCCGCGCCTCTGCGCCCGCCGGAACTACGTCAAGCCGCCGAAGAGCCCCGACGGCGCGGTCGAGTCCACGCCCTCGGGGCGCGCGGCCGCAGCCGCCGCTGCCGAGTCGAGCATGCGTCCCTACGCGGCCCACCTCGCGGCCGGAGGCGCGGTCCTCCTCGCCGCCGGGTTCCTGACCGGCGCGATCCTCTGCTCGCGGCCCGCGAGCGCGCAGCCCGCCGTCGTCACGGCGGCGCCCGCCACGGCGGCGCCCGCCACGGCCTCCGCGCCCGTCGCGGCCTCGGCCGACCTCGTCGAGGCGACGAAGAACGTCGCCCACGGCGAGCGCGCCTCTCTCCTCGGCGGCGACCGCCGCCCCAACTGGGCCGAGTCGCGCCAGCGGTCGATCGACGTCCCCGCCGACCAGCTCGTCGGCCCCGTGGAGCCGGCGAAGCCCGCGGTCGACACGCTCGCCGCCTTCCGCCGGAAGCACGTCGCCGGTCCGCTCACGATCGAGGCTCACTGCCGCTGGAAGGAGCTCGCGCGCACGACGACGAGCTGTCTCCTCGTTCTCGACGGCGACACCGACCTCCCTTCCTTCGTGAGCGTGTTCATCGTCAAGGGCTCGCAGCCGACCGACCTCGAGGGTCTCCTCCGCGTCGTGAAGGAGAGCCAGGACACGGCCATCGAGCGCGGCAAGATCGCCCGCTGCCGCGCGCGGATCGGCGCCGCGGACGTGGACGGCTTCGCCCTCGACTACTCGCTCCTCGGCACGACGATGCGTCTCCGTGTCTTCGAGCTCGCCACCGGTCGGGACCGCGCCGCCGTCATGATCCGCACCTACGGCGCCACGGATCCGTTCGGCCTCACCGAGCTCCTCGCCTCGATCCGTTAGCGACGCACCGGCTCCGAGGCGTCTCCGCCCGGCTCCGAGGCGGTGCGTATCTTCGCACGATCGAGCGGGACCCATGAAGCGAGTCGTCGTCACGCTGCCCCGGCGCGACGCGCGCGATCCTCGCGTGTCACGGGAACGCGGGGGAGCTCTCTCATCGCCGCCACGAGATCGCCGCGCTCGTGAAGGCCGCGCGCGCTCACGTCCTCGAGTTCGACTACCGCGGCTTCGGCCGCTCGGAGGGCGAGCCCGAGGAGGCCGGCGTCTGCGCCGACGCGCAGGCCGCGCTCCTCGCGCTCGAGCGCGAGACCGGCGTCCCGCTCGGACGGATCGTCGTCTTCGGCCACTCGCTGGGCGGAGCGGTGGCGACGGACGTCGCGTGGCGGAAGCCCGCGGTGGGCGGGCTCATCGTCATGGCCTCCTTCACGTCGCTCGACGACCTCGTCGCCGACCTCACGCTCCCTCTCCTCGGCAATCTCATCGCCGAGAGCTGGGAGTCCATCGAGAAGGTGCCCGACATCAAGAAGCCGAAGCTGTTCATCCACGGCACGGCCGACGGGCTGATCCCGGTCGAGCACGCACGCGAGCTCCACGCCGCGGCGGCCGAGCCGAAGGAGCTCCTCGTCGTCGAGGGCGGCGAGCACAACTCCGTCCTCGACTCCCCGGGCGTCCTCGACGCGATCGGCCGCTTCGTGGACGGCGTCGCGCCCGTGACGAGCACGGAGTAGAGTCGCGCACGGAGGCCCTCGTGAGACCCGCGCTCGCCCTGCTCCTGCTCCTCGCCCTCGCCTCGACCGTGCGCGCGGAGGACGCCGCGGCCGTCGGGAGCGGGACCGCGTACCAGAAGCTCCGCGCATCTCACCGGACGAAGCTCAGGGTGAAGGGCACGTCGCCGCAGGAGTGGGAGGAGGAGAAGCCGCCCGCCGGCGTGGAGGCCGTGACGTACACGTCGGGCGACTTGAAGCTCAAGGCGTGGTTCGCGAAGCCGAAGGGGAAGGCCCAGAAGGTGCCGGCCGTCGTCTTCTTCCACGGCGGGTTCGCGTTCGGCAAGGAGGACTGGGACGGCGCGCGGCCGTTCCTCGACGCGGGCTTCGCGCTCATGTGTCCGACCGTGCGCGGAGAGAACGGGAACCCGGGCCACTTCGAGCTCTTCTACGGCGAGATCGACGACGCGCGCGCGGCGATCCGCTGGCTCGCGAAGCAGCCCGGGATCGACGCGGACCGGATCGCGACGTTCGGGCACAGCGTGGGCGGCGGGATCTCGACGCTCCTCGCGCTCCACGACGAGCCGAAGGTCGCGCTCACGGGGAGCGCCGCGGGACTCTACCCGGCGACGATCTTCTTCGCGTGGAAGGAGATCGCCCCCTTCGACGTCGAGGACGAGAAGGAGAACAAGCTCCGCCTCCTCGTCGGCAACTTCGAGCACATGCGGACCCGCCACGTGGCCTACCTGGGGACCGAGGACAGGCCCCTCCTCACGGGTTCGCGCTTCCTCGGTGAGCAGGCGAAGAAGCTGAACGCGCCGCTCGAGATCGAGAAGGTGCCCGGCGACCACGGCTCCATGCTCGAGCCCGCGATCGTGAAGTTCATCGAGCGCCTCAAGCGGTGAGCATCATCGGACCTTGAAGCGGAGGACGAGCGAACGCCCCGTGCCGACGAGGAGCTCGCGGCCGTCGGGCGTGAACGCGAGCCCGTAGGCGCTGTCGAGCGTCGGCGACATGTTCACCAGGTCGATCTCCTGGCCGGCGGCGTCGTAGATCTTGAGGTGACGTCCCGCGCCGACGGCGAGGCGCCCGTCGGCGGGCGAGAGCGCGAGCGAGAGGACGTTGACTCCGACGGCGACCGAGTGCTTCGCGCGGCGCGCCTCGAGGTCCCACCAGGTGATCTTCCCCGCGCCGTCCGCCGAGACCGCCCACGTCGCGTCGCGCGAGACGACGAACGTCTGCGCCTGCGCGGAGACGTGCGCCGGCCCGAGCGATGCGACGCGCTCGAGCGACGGCAGCGAGTAGATCGCGAGCCCGTGGATCGGCGCCCAGACGCACATGCGGGCGGCGTCGCTCCACGCGGACACGATGACGTGCCGCTCGTCGAGGAGCGGGACGGGCGAGTCCACGAGCGTCGTCCCGTCGAGCTCGTGCACCGTCCCCTTCACGCAGGCGACGAGGACGTTGCCCGCGGGCGTGAAGTGGGCCGATGCGACCCCGTCGTCGAGCGTGACGGCGGCGACCGCCGCGGGAGCCTTCGGGTCCCAGAGCCGGACCGTGCCGTCGAGGGCGCCGGTCGCGAAGCGGCCGTCCTTCGCGCTGGCCATGCCGTTGACCCAGGCGACGTGACCACCGTCGAGGAGCCGGTCGCGCCCGCGCGCGTCCCAGAGCCGGACCGTGCCATCGCCGCCCGCGGTCGCGACCTCGCCCGAGGGGAGCGCGAGGACGCGCGTCACGCCTCCCACGTGGCCCCGCCCGAGCATCGTCTCCGCGCCGGTCGCCACGTCGAGGCGGCGGAGCGGGCTCGCGGCGTAGAAGACGTTCGCCTCGGGGGACTCGCAGATCCCGACCGCGGCGATGAACCGCGGATCGTGGCGCGTCGAGAGCCACCGGCGCGCGCGCGCGCGCGTCGTGGCGTCCCACGCGGCGATGTCGGAGCGGCCGGGGGAGGAGAGGACCCAGCGGCCGTCGCGCGACCAGACGATCGTGCGGACCGCGGCCGCGTGCGCCGAGGCCTCGACGCCCTCGACGGCGCCGCGCTCGAGGTCGAGCCACGCGATCGAGCCGTCGGCGCGCCCGGCGACCGCGCGCGCGCCGTCGGGCGAGACCGAGAGCGCGATGAGCGAGCCGCCCGGGACGACGAGGACCGGGCGTACGGTGCCCGCGTCCAGGGAGAAGGCGTGCACCACGCCCGCCTCGGTACCGACGAGGAGCTGGTCCTTCGAGCGGAAGGCGAGGGACGTGACCCGCGCGTCGAGCCGGGGCGCGGTGGCGGCGACGCCTCCGGTCGCCGAGTCCGAGACGACGACCTCACCCTTCACGAGGCCGCTCGTCGCGACGAGGGAGCCGTCCCGCGACCACGCACAGGCCGAGATGCCGCGCGCTCCGCGCGCCTCGAGCTTCACGTCCCCCTCTCCGCCGCGCGCGATGCTCTGGATCCGGGCTTCGTCCTTCTCGCTCACGAACGCGCGCCGCCCTCCGGGCGCGATCTCGACCCAGCCCGTGCGGCCCTGCCTGACGACGCTGTAGCCCTCGCAGAGACGCCCCGTCGCCGCCTCGAAGACCCGGACCGAGCCCACGTCCTCGAGCGCCACGACCCGGACGCCCGAGTCCACGAGCGCGAGCGACGCGACCGCATCCTGCGTCCGCCACGCGCTCGAGCCGAGGACCCGCGTGAGCTCGAGCGTCTTGACCGCGCGGTACGGTCGCGTGTCCTCGTCCTCGGGGATCGCGGGGGGCTCGGGCCGTTCGGGCTGCGCCGGGTCGACGGGCGGCGCGGGCGGCACCGGGG
>CAZYLP010000552.1:0-5965 GCA_964648345.1 uncultured Planctomycetota bacterium | reverse complement strand
CCCGTTCGGTTCTCCGGCCGAGCTCCGCCGCCACGGCGAGAAGCTCGCGAGACTCGACGACGTCCTCCTCATCGGCTCGGGCGGCACCGTCCACAACCTCGGGATCCTCGAGTGGGACGACGACCGGGCGCCCGAGCAGCCCTGGGCCCGCGAGTTCGACGACTGGCTCTTCGCGAACCTCGGCCCCGACTTCGACCACCGCCGCCACCCGCGCGGCGCGCGCGCCGCTCCGACGAGCGAGCACATGGACCCGCTCTACGTCGTGCTCGGAGCGGGACCGGGCGGCGTGGACGAGCTCGTCTACGACGGCTTCCGGCACGGCAACCTGTCGATGCGGACGTTCTCTATGAAGAAGGCCGCCGTCCGATGAGCCCGGCCGCCTTCATGGTCAGGACGACCTCGCCCTTCTGGTTCTCGACGGTGTAGCTGACCTTGATCGTCCCGCGGTCGGCCTTCGACTTCGACGGGATCGTCTCCGTGACCTCGAAGCGCACCTTGAGCTCGTCGCCCGGCCGCACTGGCTTGAGCCACCGGAGCTCATCGACACCCGGCGAACCGAGGCTCGCGCTCGAGTTGACGAAGCCGTCCACGACGAGCCGCTGGACGATCGCGGCCGTGTGCCAGCCGCTCGCGATGATCCCGCCGAACGGAGTGCGACGCCCGGCCTCCTCGTCGAGGTGGAAGGGCTGCGGGTCGAACTCGCGCGCGAAGGCGATGATCTCCTCGCGCGTCACCTTGCGCCCGCCGAGCTCGTGGACGGTGCCGGCCTTGAAGTCTTCGAAGTAGAGCACGTGGAGACCTTACAGCGAGCGAGCGGAGGCCGCACGCTGTTGTGCGACGGATCGGACGGACGTCGCTTCGCCCCCCGGTATGCCTGCCCACATACCGACGGGGATATCCCGCTCACTATGCGAGGACCGGATTGGTGGTCTGGCGCCGCGGGGTCTACCCATAGAGTCCACATAGTGAGCGGGATATCCCGCTCACTATGTGGAGCAGCCACTACCCGCCGCGCCGGAGCGATTTGCGATAGACGGCGGACGGCCTCGGCGACGAGAACGTGGACACGAGCTCCCTCGGTTTCCCGCCTCGCTCCGCGCGCCGACGTTGCGCCGGCGCAACGCGGAGAGCCCGACCACTGTCGTTCGAGCACCGATCATCGGCTCGCCGAACGCGCATGTCGAAGGATCGCCGGAGTCCGGCAAGCCGCTCGCACTCCGAGATCACTTCCCGCGAGCTATCGCGGCGCGCGCAGCGAGAGACTCAAGCGGTGAGGAGCGGTCGAGCCGAAGCTGACCTCGGTGGAGTAGGGAGAGGTCTCGGCGACGAGCTCCCCGGCGAGACCCGTGTGGACGGAGAACGGGAGGCCGCCGAAGGGGTCCAGCTCATCGAGGGACAGTGCGCGGCCTAGCCCCTCGACGTGCGACGAGGGCCAGCGCCCGGTGTTCGCGTAGAAGCGGCGCGCCGCGACGAGGAAGCGCGCGAGCCGGAGGAGGGCACGATCCTCGAGGTACTCCTGGAAGTTGTACCCCAGGGCCTCCGTGTCGTCGTGACCGACCCCGTTGTGGTCCCCGGTGCATGAGAGGTCCCAGCGTGTCTCTCCCCACTCCTCGAAGTGCTCCTCCGAGATCAAGTTCACAGCGACGCGCGCGTGCCAGGGCTCGCGGCGTGACACCGCGACGATCGCCCGCCGGTAGAGGCTGTCCACCCGCTCGAAGACTTCGAGGTCGTGACGGGCCGTCGTGGCGAGGAGCTGGTCGCGGAGACCGACCTCCTTCGGTCGAGCAAGACCGCGGAGGTCGCCACGCAGGAGCGCGGCGCCGATGACGAGCCGCTCTCGCTCGAGCGCCTGCGTGAAGGACGGAGCCGAGGCCTCGAGGCGCTTCAGGTCCTCGTCGAACCGCGGCAGGTCCGCTGCGTCCGACCGCTCGATGGCAGCCGCGACGAGAGCGCGCCAGTGCCATGCCCGGGCCGTAAGGGAGCGGCGGAGCTCGACGAGCCCACCGCGCGTCGCGAGGAGGTGCCGGATCTTCCAGAGAGCGACGAGGGTCCTCGGTGCGGCGCGAGGATCGGTCTTCCACTCGTGGTCCGCCGTCGCGATGAGCGCAAGGGCGGCCCAGTCGATCCGCGGATAGGAACGAGTCGAAGACGCGAAGTAGTGATCCTTCTTCCACGCGGGGCGCGCCGCGTGTGCGTCGAAGCTCGTCGCGGTGCGGTCGCACCGGAGCGCCTCGCGGAGTCCGTTCACCACTGGTGCGAGCGCGTGGACGACATCGATGGGGACCTTCGCCTCGTGCCACGAGGACTCGGCCCGGGTTCCGATCGCGGCGAGGGCCGCATCGAGCGCGGCGTGGACCTCGCCCTCTACTCGCGGCTCGTCCGGCACGCGCGCGATCGGCGCGGCCTGCCGCGCCTCGTCGATCCTGGCCGCGAGCTCCTCGCGGAGACGGTCGAGCTGGCGCCGCGGTGCCGAGACGAGCGCCCACCCGACGAGCCCTCCGCCCACGAGGAGCGCGAGCACGACATGGCGCCCTCGCACGCGCGCCTTCACGCGACGATGTCTTGGACGACCTTGCCGTAGACGTCGGTGAGCCTGAAGTCCCGCCCGGCATGCCTGTAAGTCAGCTTCTCGTGATCGAACCCCAGGAGGTGGAGGATCGTCGCGTGGAGGTCGTGCACGTGCACCGGCTTCTCCACCGCGTGATACCCGAACTCGTCGGTCGCTCCGTGGACGTATCCGCGCTTGCTGCCCCCGCCGGCGAGCCACATGGTGAAGCCGTAGTGGTTGTGATCGCGCCCGTTGATCTTGCCCGCGTTCGCCCCGGGCGTCGGGAGCTCGACGGTCGGCGTGCGCCCGAACTCGCCGCCCCAGATCACGAGCGTGTCGTCGAGCAAGCCGCGCTGCTTGAGGTCGCCGATGAGGGCGGCGAGGCCCTGGTCCGTCTCGCGGCAGAGCTTCTTGTGGTTCTCCTCGAGGTCGTCGTGCGCGTCCCACGGCTGACCCTCGCCGTGCCAGACCTGGACGAAGCGGACGCCGCGCTCGACGAGGCGGCGGGCCATGAGGAGGGACTTCGCCTGGACACCCGGACCGTAGGCGTCGAGGACCTCCTTCGGCTCCTTCGAGACGTCGAACGCGTCCGGGGCCTCGAGCTGCATGCGCGCGGCGAGCTCGAAGGACTGGATCCGCGCCTCGAGCTGGGCGTCGTCCTTCCGCGCCTCCTTGTGCTTCGCGTTCAGCTTGCGCAGCAGGTCGAGCTGCTGCTTCTGCTCGTCGGGCGAGACGTTCGCGTTCCTCACGTGCTCGATGAGGTCCTCGATCCGCGGCTTGTTGGGGTCCATGTAGGTCCCCTGGAAGACGCCCGGGAGGAACCCGGCCTGCCAGTTCTGCGACTCCTGGATCGGATAGCCGCCGGGGCAGAGGACGACGAACGCGGGGAGGTTCTGGTTCTCGGTGCCGAGACCGTAGGTCAGCCACGAGCCCATGCACGGCCGGACGAGGCGCGCCTCGCCCGTGTTCATGAGCATGAGGGAGGGCTCGTGGTTCGGCACGTCCGCCTTCATGGAGCGGATCACGCAGAGCTCGTCCGCGTGGGCGCCGAGCTTCTGGAAGAGCTCGCTCACGTCGAGGCCGCTCTGCCCGCGCTTCTCGAACTTGAAGGGCGACGGGAAGGCGTGGCCGGTCTTCCGCTCGGTCGCGGGGTTGGGGGTCGGGAGCATCTTCCCGCGGTACTTCTCGAGCGTGGGCTTCGGGTCGAACGTGTCGAGGTGAGAGGGGCCGCCGTTCGCGAAGACGTGGATCACTCGCTTCGCCTTCGGCGCGAAGTGAGGCCGGCGCGGCGCGAGCGGGTTCGCGTCCTCCGCGCGCGCGAAGCGCGTGAAGAGCTCCGGGAAGGCGAGGAGGCCGAGCCCCATGCCGCAGCGACCGAGCATCTCCCTCCGCGTGAGCATCGGCACCGCGGCGCTCCCTCCGGTCGCCCTCATTAGTCCTCGAACACGAACTCGTTGGTCTCGAGCAGCACCTGCGCGAGACGGTCGAACGCGGAGAGCGACTGGAGCGGCCCGTGGAAGTCGCGCTCGCCGTCCCACTCGCCGCCGTCGGCGAGACGGATCTTCGGGACCCAGGTGTGGATGTCGCCGTCCTCGTCGGCGCGGCCGTCCACGACGAAGTCGAGCGTCGTCCCGCGCCGCACCTTCACGTCGTAGAGGGCGACCTCGGCCGTCTTGTTCCTGAGCTCCCACGAGCCGAGGAGGCCCGCCTCGCTCGAGACGATCCGCGCGCGCACGCCGTCGCCCACGTCCTGGGAGTGGACGATCTTCCCCGTGATCGCGACGGAGCCCGCGACGGGCGAGGTCCAGCGCCGGATCACGGCGCGCTCCGCTCCGCGCCCGGGGCGGCCGCCCGCCGCGTGGAGGAGACACCACGAGAGCTTCTCGTCGGGGAGCTTCGGTCCTCCCTGCCAGAACTGGCCGTTCCAGTGAGCGAGCGGCGTGAAGCGGACCGCCGTCCCGTCGGTCGAGCCGTGGCCGTAGCGCCACGTCACCGACGGCGCGACCTGGGCCGCGTCGAGGAACTCGTTCGCGAGCGCGCGCTCCTCGTCGGTCGGGGAGCGGGAGAGCGCGAGCGCGTAGAGATCGTCCACGGAGCGGGCGCGCTCGGCGAGCGCGTTCGCGGCCTCGAGCACGAAGCGCGAGTTCATGAAGAACAGCGCCTGCTGGGGGACCGTCGTCTGCGCGCGACCGGGCGAGCTCGCGTCGGGGCTCGCGAAGTCGAACGTGCGGAACGTGCCGGGGAGGTTCTGCCGCTCGACGAAGACGTAGAGCGTGCGTCGCGGAGCATCGAGCGTGACCGCCTTCCCGCCGACCCTGCGGTCGAGCCGGCCCGACACGGCGAGGATCGAGTCGCGGAGCGCCTCGAAGTCGAGGCGCTTGCGGTTCGCGCGGCCGAGGAGCACGTTGTCCGGGTCGGGGCTCCCGTCTCCACCCGAGCTCTGGCGATAGGTGGCCGAGAGCACGACCGCGCGGATGAGCTTCTTCGTCGACCAGTCCTTCGCGAAGCGGTCGGCGAGGTGATCGAGGAGCTCGGGGTGGGTCGGCGGCTCGCTCCGCGTCCCGAAGTCGCTCGCGGTCGCGACGAGCGGCCGGCCGAGGAGCCAGCCGAGCGCGCGGTTCACGAAGACGCGCGCGGTGAGCGGGTTCTCGCGGCTCGCGATCGCGCGCGCGAGCTCGAGGCGCCCGCTCGTCGTCCACGCGGGCCGCTCCTTCGCGATCGCGGAGAGGAACCGCCGCGGCACCGCCGGGCCGAGGTTGCCCGGGTTGCCGCGCACGAAGACGCGCGCCTCGTGCGGGTGCGGCCCCTCCTGCAACGAGGGGGCGCGGGGCGGCGCGGCCGGGTGCGTCGCGTCGAGCTCGGCGACGCGGTTGCGGAGCTTGAGGATCGCCTCCTGGTCCTCGCGGTTGAAGGCGTGCTCGATCTCCTCGACGGCGATCGAGAGCGCGCTGGACCGCGCCGCGGCCACGTCGCCCTTCGCGGCCTCGAGCGAGCGCCGCCACCGCTCGAGGACGAACGCGGAGAGGTCCTTCTCCGCGGCCACGGCGTGCACGTCGCGCGGATCGCGCGCCGCGAGCACGTAGCTCGCGACGGCGGCCTCGGTCGAGAGCTTCGCGACGAGGTCCTTGTGCCGCTTCGCGCGGTGAGCGAGGACGTCGTCCTCGAGGCTCTTCCGCTGCGCGCGGTAGGCGAAGGACTCGGGCGTGTCGCGCTGCGCCTCGAGGAGCGGCGGGTGCGCCGCGTCCGTGGACGAGGCGAAGACGCCGTAGAGCGAGTAGTAGTCCTGCGTCGGGATCGGGTCGAACTTGTGGTCGTGGCAGCGCGCGCAGGAGACCGTGAGCGCCATGGTCCCGCGCGTCACCGTGTCGATCCGGTCATCGATGATGTCGGGCACGTTGTTCAGGAACCGCCGCCCGA
>CAZYLP010000551.1:0-5990 GCA_964648345.1 uncultured Planctomycetota bacterium | reverse complement strand
CGCGAGCGCCGACGCGGGCGCCGCGAGGGCGCGGCGCGCACCCGCGTTCGCGGGCCCGTCGAGGGCCGCGGCGAGGCCACCGAGCGCTCGCTGCGCGGCGGGGCCGTGAGCCGCATCGAGCGCGAGCCCCGCGAGCGCGGGGATCAGCGCCGGCACCGCGCCCGGCCCCGCGAACACCGCGTGGCCGAGTGCCTCCTCGACGCCCTCGCCGCCCGAGTCGAGCGCGGAAGCGAGCCGGTCGAGGCCGAACGCGCGCGCGGCGGCGGAGCGCTCGCCCGGAGCGGGCGGCCCCTCGGGCGCGGCGCCCTCCTCGATCGCGAGCTCGTGCTCGGAGTGCTCGACGAGGAAGGGGCCGATCCGGTCCCGGAGCACGTCCCACGCGCCCGCCACGACGGACGGCGCCTCGGACGGCGCCTCGAGCCCGGGGTTCTCGGCCGGGTCGACCGGACCGGGCCCGAGCGGCGGCGGCCCGAAGGCGTCCGCATCCCAGGAGAGAGGCGCGCGAGCGCCGCACCCCGGGCACGAGACGTGGAACGCTCGCTCGCTCACTCTGAGGGGCCCCCCGGTCGAGTGCGCGCGAAGTTATCACGGTCGCTCGCCGTCTGGTTCGTCGCGGGGGAGCGCCGCCGGTTCCAGGGCCCACCCGTGACTGGAAGCTGACATTCCAGGCGGCGCACGGACGAAGCGGCACTTAGCTCACGGAGCGCCCGGCACGCTCCCTGCTCCCGTCTTGGCGTTCGCGCCAAAGACGCGCTGAGAAAAGGAAAGAAAGATGCTCCGTCACCGGCTCCTCGCCGCAGGCCTGGCCTGCGCGCTCGGCCTCTCCACCGCCACGGAGGCCCACTCCGACCCCGTGAGGATCGACCACCGTTCGGTCGAGCCCTCGGGCTACGAGCCCGACCTCGAGAAGCTCAACGCTCTCTATCCCGGGCCGATCCCGATGAAGAAGGTCGAGGACGCCTACACGGTGATCGTGGACCTCGGAGGCGGCGTGAAGATCCCGGCGGCGACGCACCTGTTCGGGGAGCAGGTCAACATCGTCCCCTACTCGAACGAGCACGGCATCACGGACGCGGCCGGGAAGCCGGTCCCGCGCGGCGACGCCGAGATCGCGAAGATCTTCAAGCCGGGCGAGATCGGCTTCGCGATCAAGCACCACCGCCCCGAGAAGCGCTACCTCGCGCTCGCGAGCGATCAGGACAAGGAGAACCTGAAGCTCCAGGACACACACATCGGCATCGTCGTCGGCGTCTGGGACATCGTCGGCGGGAAGGGCGTCCCCTCGGCGGTCACGGTCAACAACCCGCAGAGCTACGAGCAGGGCCTGTTCGGGAACCCGACCTACTCGATGATCTTCGCGCGGCCCGTCTTCCCGGGGGGCCTCACGGCCCGCCAGGTGTCGGACTTCCACGCGAACATCCGGACGATGCTCGTGTGCTTCAACACGATCTCGAAGTTCCCGCCGGGCTACAACGGGAGCGACCCGCTCGCGGCCCGCTCGCCCAAGGACGTGAAGCTCCACGTCGAGATGATGATCAAGGCGTACGCGGGCGACGCTGCCGCGCGCGAGTTCTTCCAGAAGGACGAGAACCAGATCTACTGCGCGGAGCTCGCGTACCTCGCGACCTCGGCCGGCGTCCTCTTCCCGCTCAACGACGAGACGTGCGTGCCGCTCGTGGGCGCGGAGACGTGGGAGACCTTCAAGAACGCGATCCGCGCGGGCGTGCCCTACCAGGGGAACCCGAACCCGCACATCAAGAAGGTCAAGCTCTCGCTCGCCCGGAAGAGCATGAAGCCGCTCGTCGCCTACGACCCCGAGGGCGCCACGGCGTGGAAGCCCATGACGGCGGGCGACATCATCCAGCACTTCATCCGCACGCACATCCCGCGCGAGGACAGGTATCTCGGCGGCGAGGCGCTCGCCCCCGCGCAGGCGCAGGTCCTCGCGGCCATGAAGCCCCAGATCTTCGAGGCCATGGGGCTCGCGGCGGACGACCCGCGGCGCATCCCGCTCGAGGCGGCCTTCGGGCAGATCCTCGCCGTCGTCGGGACGCAGCACGCGGACTACGCCACCTTCCAGGAGAAGCTCGCGCCGCTCCTCGAGGCGATGCGCCGCGCCATGGGCGACAAGCTCTTCATCCCGCCGAGCCTCCTCCACGTCGTCGCGCAGGGGAAGCACGGAGGCGGCCTCATCGGCCTCGACGTGGTCGGCCACGGCCTCCACTACTCGGTCGTGAAGAAGCCCGAGCCGGTCCCGACGCCCGGCTTCCTGGGCGCGATCACGGACTCGACGGCGCCCGTCGCCACCACGACGAACGCGGCGGGGACGAGCACGACCGGGGGCACGCCGCCCCCGTAAGAGTCTTCCCGAAACCTGGAGACCGCCCCCGGACCGCGTCCCTGCGTGGACGCGGTCCGCGACGTCCGGGAAGGAGTTCGGGCATCACCATCTCGCTCCGCGAGTTGCACTCGCCGGAGCCGTCGCCGGACGCCGATACCGGTGAGGGAGAATGGTGATGCGTCGAGACCTCCTCGTCCTGGTCCTCCTCGTCGCCGCGGGGTGCGGCGGTGGATCGCACGGCGGCGGCTTCTTCTCGCCGGCCTCGACGACGACGCCCGCCGCGGTCACCTCGACCGCGACCCCCAAGCCTCCGAAGCCCCCCGGGCCCACGCCCGCGCCCGTCACGACCGCGACGACGGCGCCGGTCAAGAGCTACGACGGTACCGGCACGGTCGCGCTCGTCGGGACCGCGAAGGCGGTCGTCTTCACGAACGCATCGGGCAAGAAGTGGGAGCTCAAGGGCCCGCGCGTGAAGGAGCTCTCCGAGAAGCTCGGCCTCGGGAAGGCGAACGAGGCGAAGGGCTGGCCCGTGCGCGTGAAGGGCAGCGGCTCCGCGGCGACGACGCAGACGAGCAACACCACCGCCGTCCAGCTCGTCGAGTTCTCCTTCACGACGGGCTTCAAGACGAAGACGCTCGCGACGGGCGCGGTCCTCCGGCAGGCGACCTTCCCGTCGCTCTACGCGTCGAAGCAGAACCTGAACGTGGTCGAGGGCGACCCCTCGAAGAAGAACATCAAGCTCCGGCTCGGGAAGACGGCGAGCACCGCGGGGGAGCGCACGTCCTCGATGGCCGTGCGGCTCGGCGCCGAGGTCGCGCTCAACGCGAGCTTCTTCGAGTTCGCGCAGCACAACCCGACGGGCTTCTACAAGGTCGCGGACAAGGTCCTCTTCCCGAACAGCTCGACCTTCGCGCGGAGCACGTTCGGGATCGACGTGCAGGGAGACCCGCTCATCACGACCCTCGCGAAGAACGACAACTGGAGCGTCGCCCGCGACGCGCTCGGCGCCGGCCCGGGCCTCGTGACCGCCGGCCAGTCGAAGGTCGCGGGCGAGGGCTACGGCGGGACCTTCGCGACGGCGCGCCACCCGCGGAGCGCGATCGGCATCAAGAAGTCGGGCGAGGTGGTCCTCGTCACCGTGGACGGCCGCACGAGCTTCGGCGCGGGCATGTCGCTCCCCGAGCTCTCGAGGCTCATGGTGCTCCTCGGCTGCGATCAGGCCATGAACCTGGACGGCGGCGGCTCGACGGCGATGTACGTGAAGGGCCAGGGCAAGGCCGGCGTCGTCAACCACCCGAGCGACCCGGGCGGCGAGCGGCTCATCTCGACGGCGATCCTCCTCGACTGGTAGGCAGGCGGGATAGGATCCCGCCATGAGCACGGAACCCACCGACCCGCTCGCCGCCGCGGCGGCGAAGCTGATCGACGCGAAGAAGCGCCTCGAGCAGGCCGAGCAGTGGTTCGAGACGTCGAGCGGGCACGAGAAGCCCGAGTCCTACTACGAGGTGCAGTACTGGACGGGGCAGGTGCCCGTCGTCCGCGCGGAGTGGCGCGCGCTCGCGGGGCCGGATGCACCCGAGCCGAGCTGAGGTAGAGTCTCCGGCCCGGAGGTCCAACCATGCGCCGCCTCGCCGCCCTCGCGTCCGTCGTCGCCGCCCTCGCGCTCGGCTCCTTCACGGCCCGGGCCGAGGATCCGAAGCCGAAGGGCCTCGCGGGCGCCGGCCTCACGCAGGACAAGATCGACGAGGCGGTCGCGCGCGGGATCGCGTACCTCGTCGAGTCCACGCGGGGCGCCTGGCCCGAGGACGGGAACGGCTTCGGGCAGGGCGAGAACGACACGATCTTCGCCGCGACCTTCGCGCACGCGGGGATCCTCGCGAAGGACGAGGAGCTCGCGAAGCGCTCCCTGCAAGTCCTCTACAAGTGGCAGCTCGGGAAGACCTACGAGACCGCGGTCGTCCTCATGGCCCTCGAGCGCCTCGGCGGCCCGGTCCACCGCGAGCGCATCGCGGACGGCGCCCGGTACCTCATGGAGCGGCAGGCCGAGGACGGGAGCTGGAACTACGGCGCCGGCGTCGAGGGCATGCCCGAGCGGCGCCCGCCCGGAGCGGCCGCCGGCGGCGCGGCCACGATGCCCGTGATCGAGGTGAAGGGCGGTGTCCCGTTCGGCGGCGTCAAGCTCGAGCGGAAGGGCGAGTTCGGCGAGGCGGGCGACAACAGCGTGACCCAGTTCGCGGTCCTCGGCCTCCACGCGGCGGCGAACGCGGGCGTCGAGGTGCCGACGGAGACGTGGAAGCGCGTCGTCGCTCACTTCGAGAGCACCCAGCACGCGGACGGCGGCTGGTCCTACAACAAGGACGAGGAGCACTCGTACGGCTCCATGACGTGCGCCGGTCTCACCGGCCTCGCGATCGCGAGCTCGCACGCGGGCGGCAAGCCGGCGGCGAACCCGAAGGTCCAGAAGGCGCTCGCCTGGCTCGAGAAGAACTTCACGTGGGAGAAGAACCCGATCCCCGTCGAGGACCAGGCGAAGTCGCATCAGTTCTACTGGATCTACGGGATCGAGCGCGTGGGCGTCCTCCTCGACACTCCGTTCATCGGGAAGCACGAGTGGTACCCCGAGGGCGCGAAGTGGCTCCTCTCGAAGCAGAAGGAGAGCGGCTCCTGGGAGGGCGAGGGCGGCGACGGCGAGCAGCTCGACACGTGCTACGCGCTCCTCTTCCTCACGAAGGCGACGGCGCCCCTCCCGCCTCCGCGCGGCGGGAAGGGCGTGCTCAAGACGTCGGTCACGGGCTCCGCCGACGAGGGGCAGGGGCTCCTCTTCATCCTCGATGCATCCGACTCCATGAACATGGAGATCAAGGGCAAGACGAAGTGGGAGGTCGTCCGCGACGCCTCGAAGCGGCTCGTCGCGAAGGTGCCCGACGGCGTGCCCGTCGGCCTGCGCGTCTACGGTCACAAGACGTCGAACACGAACTCGGTCGCGGAGTGCGAGTCCGAGCTCCTGATCCCCGTCGGCAAGCTCGACCGGAAGCACTTCGCCGCGGTCGTGGACGCGATCAAGCCGAAGGGCCGGACGCCGATGGCGTTCAGCCTCGACCGGTGCGCGAACGACCTCGCCTCCTCGCCCGTCAAGTGCCGCGTCCTCCTCCTCTCGGACGGCATGGAGACGGGCGGCGGCGACTGCGCCGCCTCCGCGCGGAAGCTCGCCGCGAACCCGCGCTGCGTCGCGATCGACTGCCTCGGCTTCGACATCGCGAGCGAGCCCCAGGCGCGCGAACAGTTGAAGGCGATCGCGAAGGCGGGCCGCGGCAAGTACACCGAGTCCGAGGACCCGGAGACCCTCGCCGCCGCGGGCTCGCGCACGAGCGGCGCCGGCCCGGTGACGGACTACGTCCTCACGGACGCCTCGGGCAAGGAGGTCGCGCGCGGGAAGCTCGGCGACTCGCGGCCGCTCCCCGAGGGCGAGTACCGGATCAAGGTCACGATCGGCGCGAAGACGCACGAGGCGTCCGCGTGGGTCAACACGAACGGCGAGACGAAGGCGAGCGTCCACCCCGAGCGCGCGGCCCCCTGATCGCCGGCGACGAGACCACCGTCACCAGCTCACGACGCACCCGGGCCGCGCCGCCTGCAAGGCGACGACTCC
>CAZYLP010000550.1:0-5992 GCA_964648345.1 uncultured Planctomycetota bacterium | reverse complement strand
GAGCTCGCGCGGCTGCTCCTCGGGAAGGTCGTCCGGCGCGGCTAGCTCTCCCGACCGACCCGCCGCTACCCTCGGGTCGTGCAGGTCGGGACTTACCGGATCGTCGGGGAGATCGGCCGCGGCGCCATGGGCGTCGTCTACAAGGCCATCGACGAGCGCTTCGGCCGAGCGGTCGCGCTCAAGCAGCTCCCGGTCCAGCTCGCGATCGACCCCGTCCTCGTGAAGCGCTTCGACCGCGAAGCGCGCGCGGCGGCCGCCGTCCTCCACCCGAACGTCGTCGCCGTCCACGAGGCGTTCGAGGACCGCGGTCAGCGCTACCTCGTCGTCGAGCTCGTGGCGGGCGGGACGCTCGACGCGCGGCTCAAGCGCGAAGGCCAGCTGAGCTGGCGCGAGGCGGCGCGGCTCGGAGCGGACATCGCCTCCGCGCTGGCGGCGATCCACGCCGCGGGGATCGTCCACCGGGACCTCAAGCCGGCGAACGTGCTCCTCGCGAGCGACGGCTCGCCGAAGCTCGCGGACTTCGGGCTCGCGCGACACACGTCGGGTCTCGAGTCGCAGCACCTCACGGCCCCGGGCGAGGTCGTCGGGACGCTCTCGTACCTGCCGCCCGAGCAGATCCGCGGCGAGGCCGTGGACACGCCCGGCGACCTCTACTCGCTGGGCGTGCTCCTCTCCCGCGCCGCGACGGGCGACGTCCCATTCCGCGGCACGGCCGTCGAGGTCATGGAGATGCACCTCCGCGTCGCGCCGCCGTCGCCCCGCGCCGCCGCCCCCGATCTCCCGCACGACTTCGAGGCTCTCATCCTCGGCCTCCTCGCGAAGGACCCCGCGGCGCGGCCCGGCGCCGAGGAGGTGTCGCGGAGGCTCGCGAGCCTGGCCAGCACGCCCGACGGCGAGGCACCGCGGTCCCGCGCGCTCGGGTTGCTCGTGGTCGCCCTCGCGGTCGCCGCCGTGTGCATCGGAGCATGGGCCGGTCGGAACGCACGGCGCGCGAGACCATCCACCCCGGCACCGGCGGTCCCGGCGACTCCCAGCCGCGTGCCGCCGTCGCAGCGCACCACGCCGCCGGGTCCGGCGGCGACCTCCGCTCCCGTGGTCTCGCTCACGCTGATCCCGGTCGAAGCGGTCACGTCGCGCTGGGCTCGCCCGATCGCGTGCTACTCGGGCCCCACCCACCGGGGCCGGCGGAAGAAGGACGACCCGGAGGTCGTCCGCGTCTCCTTCTCGAGCGACGGCCGGTCGTTCGTCTCGGCGCACGACTCGGGCCTCGCCCGCGTGTGGGACGTGGCGACGGGCGCGCTCGTCGTGCTCCGCGGTCACGAGAGCACCTGCTACTCGGGCGCGTTCTCGGCGGACGGGACGGTCGTCGTCACCGGTGGGACGGATCACTCCGTGCGCTTCTTCAGCGCGAGGACCGGCAAACCCGTCGCGCACGAGAAGGAGATCCACGAGCGAGGCGTCCACGCCGTCGCCTCTCTCGGCTCGGCGGCGCTCTCCGCGAGCCCCGACGGCACGTTCGCGGTCTGGGACCTCCCGGGCGGCGACCTCCGCTACAGGCTCGGCGACGAGGTCGAGCGCGGCGGCCCGAACGACGTCGCCGTCCTCCCCGACGGGGAGACGGTCTTCGCCGGCCTCGAGGACGGGCGCGTCACCTTGACGAGCCTCGGCCTGAGACGCCGGATCGGAGAGGCGCGCCCGCACCCCGTCCACCAGATCGAGGCCGTCGCGTGCGCGCCCTCGGGGCTGCAAGGCGCCTCGGGCGACAAGACGGGCCGGGTCCTCGCGTGGGACCTCTCGAGCTTCGAGTACGCCGAGGTCGGGCGCCACGCGGACCGAATCTACGCGCTCGCCTTCTCGCGCGACGGGCGGCGTCTCCTCTCGGCGGGCGCGGACGGCAAGTTGATCGCGTGGGACCCCGTCGCGCGCCTCGATGCGTGGAGCATCGACTTCGGGGCCCTCGAGGACTCGCCGAGCACGATCGCGTTCGCGCCGGACGGGAAGACGTTCGTCATCGGGACGGCCTGCGGGCGGATCGTGCTGTTCTCCTTCTCCGGGCCCTGAGCCGACCTTGCATGCCGACGAGCGACGCATCTTTCCGCTTGGCGCGACAGGTGGTAGAGTTCGCGGTCGTCGGACACGAGACGCAAGCCGAAGTGGCGGAATTGGCAGACGCGCTAGATTCAGGGTCTAGTGGGTTCACACCCGTGCAGGTTCGAGTCCTGTCTTCGGCAACGAGAGACGAACGCACTTGCGAGGCGGTCTTCGGATCGCCTCGCTCGTCTCCGGAATGATCGGAGCCCCGGGCGCACGATCCGCTGCGTGTGGCGCCCGGTTGCCCGGGCTGTCATCCTCGCGCCCAGTTCTTCGAGGAGGGAGCGACCCGTGGGCGAATCACCCGCCAACATCGCGACCGAGGCCGTCATGAAGCTCTGCGAGGTCGCGGCTTCACGGACGCCTCCGGCCAACGGCGAGAAGCTCGAGGACTACAGGTGGGAGTGCCGGCCACCGACCGAGATCCTCTACCAGAACAAGAACGAACGGTTGAACATCGACTTCACGGTCGAGCGGCTCGCGTTCCCGGCGATCCAGACGATCGACCCGCGGATCGTGCGGATCCCTCCGGGCAAGTGCAACGAGAAGCACAAGCACGCGCACGAGTCGGTCTTCGTGATCCTCGAGGGCGAGGGCGAGGTCCTCATCGGCGACCGGCGCGTCAAGGCGCCGCGCGGGAGCATCACCTACGTGCCGCGCTGGCTCTTTCACCAGTCGATCAACACGGGGACGACGGAGCTCGTGATCCTGGCGATCACCGACTTCGGTTTCACGTCGGCGGTTCTCGGAGACTACGACCGGAAGCAACGACTCAAGGAAGGCGGCTCGGACGCCGCGGAAAGATAGGAGCGTATGAGCGTCTCGACTCTCGGCCTCGATTCGAGGATCGTCGACCGCGTCAAGGCGGCCGGTGCCTACGTGGACCTCGCCGACGGCCAGGAGTTCATCTAAGGAGGGCGAAGTAGACGAGAGGCTCTTCCTCGTCGAGAGCGGCACGGTCGAGGTCGTGAAGAACGGCCAGGTCGTGAAGCGCGTCACCGCGGGCGACGTGGTCGGGGAGATCGCCTTCCTCGACCGACGGGCCCGCACGGCCACGGTGCGCGCGTCCGGGAAGGCGCGCATCTGCGGAGTCCAGCGGCACGACGTGCTCCGCGCGCACGCGGACGAGCCGCTCGCCCTCATGGGGTGGATGGGCGCGATCACGTCTCGCATGCACTCGCGGCTCGACTCGACGTCGGCGGACAAGAGCCTCGAGGCGGTGCTCGCGGGCCTCACGACCGAGGCCCGGACTCACCGCGCCGTGCGGCACCGCTACCTCAAGGCTCTCAGCGACGGCACGGTGCCCGACCTGCGCTGGGCGCTCGCGGACTTCGGCCGGCAGTACTTCGGCTACTCCGCGCACTTCCCCCGCTACCTGACGACCGTGATCAGCCGCCTCGAGCGCCCCGAGCACCGCGCCAACCTGCTCGAGAACCTGACGGAGGAGTCGGGCATCTACGGCCAGGAGGAGTACGAGGAGCTCGCCCGCCACGGCGTGAAGCGCGAGTGGATCGAGGGGATCCCCCATCCCAAGCTCTTCCAGCGATTCCGCAGGGCCCTCGGCGTCGAGGACAGCGCGCTCGAGGACGACGCCATCGAGGTCGTGTGCTGGCGCGAGATGTTCCTGAGCGTCCTCGCGAACGGCTCGCCCGCGGAGGCGATCGGCGCGCTCGGGCTCGGCACCGAGACGGTCGTGCGCGACCTCTACAAGCCGTTCGTCGAGGCGATCGCGCGGCTCGACCTGAACCCGGCCGACACCGTCTTCTTCCCGCTCCACACCGCCGTCGATGACCACCACCAGGCGACGTTGCTCGACATCGCTCGCTATTACGCGCGCACGCCGGAAGGGCGCTCCGACGTCGCGAAGGGCATGCGCAAGGCCCTCGCGCTCCGGGCGTCCTACTGGGACTGGATGCACGAGCGCGCCATGACGCTCGGCGCCGGGGTGAACTGACCCGCGAGGATCGCGACGAGAGCCGCGGCTTCGGGACCAACCTCGTCGGCGAGTTCGCCGCCGAGGTCGGTCCCGAAGCGTGCGGGGCATCGGCGTCACGCTCGCGGTGACGAGCTCGGCGATGCGCGCCCTTCGCGACGCGACCCGCGATGGCGCCCGGGTCGCTCGAGGTCGTCGAGCGCGTCCTCGGGCTCCTCGTGAGCGCGGGCTTCGGGACCGAGGCGCTCCACGCGTTCCAGGCCGGGATCGGCTGCTTCGTGGTCCGCCACGCCGGCCCGACCCCGGCGGCACGCCCGGTGCGCGGACGGGCCCGCCGCCCGAGAATCGACCGGGCGCTCGCAACTTACGTCAGCGAGTGCCGGCGGACTTTGCTCTCGGGCGTCACCGTCGTTGACGCCGGTCGGCGCCGTTGTGAGTCGTGGTGGGTCGGGGAGGGGTGGTGTTCATGGCTCCGCGCGCGCAAGGGCGCACGGGTCGTTCATCGAGCACGTTTCGAGCACTCCTGCTCGCGTGGTCGGCGATCGCGGCGCTCCTCGTCGTCGTGTGGTTTCTGCGCATCGAGGACGAGGCTCGCCCGAGCTCGGTAGACGCCCGCTACGAGCGGCAGCCGAGGCCGGCCGCCCCGGCCACGCTGGCGCCGGTCGTCGAGACTCCTCACGCAGCGGCTCTCGCGACTGCGCCCGCCGAGTCCGCGCCTCTCACGTCTGCGGGCGAGGCGCACGAGACGGCCACGACGACCGCGGCGACCACGGCGGCGGTCGGCACTTACTGGCGGCCCGAAGGCACGAGCCGGATCTTCGGCCGGATCACGGCGCGCGAGACCGGAGAGGCCGTCTCCGGCGTCCACGTCTCCGTCCGCAGCGCCGAGTGGCACTTCTGGGAGGCCGCCACGGGCACCGACGGAGCCTACGAGGTCGCCACGCTCCCCGCGGGGACCTACGAGGTGTCGGTCCAGCCGGGCCCGGAGACCGATGTCGTCGGGCAGACGCGCCCCGAGCCGGTCCGTCTCGAGACGGGCGGGGCTCGACGCGTGGACATGACCGTCACTCTCGCGGGGCGCGTGTGGGGGACGGTGACCGACCACGCGGGGCGACCGATCCGCCTCGCGAAGGTCATCCTCGGGACGGGCGACAGCGTCGTGACCCAGGTCGCGACGCTCGCGACGACGCAGTCGAAGCCGCTCGGGGAGGCGACCGACGAGGAGGGCCGCTACGAGATCCGCGGCGTCCCCTTCGAGCAGGAGTGGATCGCCTGGGTGGACGAGGACGCGCACGCGCCCGTCCTCTCGCCGCCCTTCGTCCTCCACGCGACCCGGCCGCACGTGCGGATCGACGTGAAGCTCCTCGCCGGCACGAGGGTCACGGGCCACGTCCTCGAGCCTTCGCGCAAGCCCGTCGAGGGCGCGAAGGTGATCTGCATGCCGCGGTTCTCGGCGCTCCTCGCGCCGATCCGCCGCGCGCCGACGGCGCGCGAGACGACGAGCGATGCGAAGGGGAGCTTCGAGGTCGGCGGCCTCCCTCCGGGCGACTACCAGCTGCTCGCGTTCAAGGACGGCTACCGGATCGAGCTCAAGGGCGTGCCCCTCTACCCCGACGGCACGAGCCCGATCGAGGGCGTCGTCGTCACTCTGCGCCAGGTCACCGAGGGCGACCAGGTCGTCTTCGGCCGCGTCCAGGACACGACCGGGGCGCCGGTCGCGGGCGCGCACGTCGGCCTCGCCATGGTCGGCCTCGAGTCCATGAGCTTCGGCGGACGCGAGACCGACACCGGCGCGGACGGGACTTTCCGCTTCGAGGGCGTGAGCGACGGGCAGTTCCTCCTCGTCGCCGACAAGAGCGGGTATCGCCACGCGACGAAGACCGTGACCGCCGGCGTGGAGTGCCGCATCGAGCTCGCCCGGTGCTCCGCGATCGCATCGACCAGGGCATCGAGGCCCTCGCCCTTGGT
>CAZYLP010000549.1:0-5998 GCA_964648345.1 uncultured Planctomycetota bacterium | reverse complement strand
CCCAGGGCATCGCGCTCCAGACGGCGGAGCGCGTCGCCCTCGCCGCGACCTCGCTCCGGCGCCGGCACGCCTTCACGGACGAGCTCGCCGCGAGCCTCGGTCTCCTCAAGCGGCCGCCCACCGACACGGGCACCATCGAGGAGAAGATCGACTACGGCGGGCTCGTCGAGGAAGCCGCCGTCGCCGGGAAGCCCGAGGCGGCGCGCCTGCTCATCCGCCAGAACAAGCTCGTCCAGGCGCGCGCCGCCCTCGAGGAGTCGCGCCTGAAGGACCCGAAGCCCGAGCGCCTCGCGCTCGCCGAGATCGAGATGCTCGTCCACACGACCCCCCAGGGCGCGCTCGTGAAGCTCGGGGAGCCGGCGCCGCCCGTCGAGTCCTTCCCGCGCCAGATCCTCCGCGCCGAGTCGCTGTCGAAGCTCGCCGCGGGGACGCGCGCCCCGGAGCACCGTACCGCCGCGATCGCGCAGTGGCGTCCGATCTTCGAGCGCGCGTGCGAGCGGCTGAGCGACCCGAAGCAGCACTACGTGGCGACGCACGCCTGCATCGCGCTCGCCACGATGGAGGCGCACCTCGCGCGCTGGAACCACGCCCGCGCCTGGTTCGCCCGCGGCCGGATCGCCCTCGGAGGCGGCGGGCGGGACTTCGAGCAGCACTGGAGCTGGATCTTCGGGGACCACTGAGGGCGACGGTCCACCTCGATCGACTAGGGCGGCGGCTCGCCCCGCGCCTTCACCTCGGCGATCGCCTTGGCGAGGGCCTCGCGGACCGCGGGGTCCTGCGCGGTGCCGAGGGCCGTCTCGAGGTCCGCGAGCTTGGCGGCGGGCGCGCACTCTCCGAGCGCGGCCGCGATCGCCTTGCGGACCGGACCGTCGCGCTCGGTGTTGAGGGTCTGGAGGAGGCCCTCGACGAGCTCGGGCTGCGTCCACTTCGTGCGCGAGCGCGCGGAGCGGATGCTCGCGATCGCCTCGAGGCGGAGCGCCTCGGTCTCGCTCGGCGAGGCGAGGACCTCCACGAGGACCGCGCGCGCGCCGGGCGCGCGTCCGAGGTCCGCGTCGCCGAGCGCGACGAGCGCGGCCGTCCGGACGGCGGTCTCGGAGTCCGAGCGCGCCGCGCGGACGAGCGCGGCGACGACCTCGGTGTTCCCCCGCGCGAGCGCGCTCGAGAAGGAGAGGCCGTAGGCGCCGAGCTTGCGCGCCTCGGGCTCGCGGTCGTTCGCGAGGAGGTCCGAGAGGAGCGCGAAGGCCTTCTCGTCGTCCGAGAGGCCGAGCGCGCGCGCGGCGAGCGTCGCGCGCTCGCGGGTCGCGCCGGCCGCGCCGCCGCTCGCGTCGCGGATCGTGCGGCCGAGGACCTCGCGGCCGCGCTCCGTGGCCCCGAAGGCCAGGACGAGCGCGGCGTCCTCGCGGACGCGCTCGAACTCGGGCGGACGGGCGTCGGCCGAGAAGAGGTCGACGAGCTTGCGCACGGACTCCTCGTCGCTCGCCTTGTCGAGGAGACGCGTCGCCGCGTTGTCGCGGCTCCGGATGTCGAGGACGAGCTGGCGGCGCGCGATCTCCTGCTCGAGCGCGAGGAGCGGGACCGGCTTCGCGCGCGGCCCGATCACCGCCGACTCGGAGAGGCCCGTGAGCGGGTCGATCTTCGCGCTCGGGCGGGAGCGCAGCGCCCGGCCGACGGCCTTGACGCTCGTCCAGCTCTTGTCGAAGTCGGCGGCGTCGAGCGCCTGGGCGAGGGCGAGGTCGTTCGCCCCCTCGAGCTTGCGGGCGAGCTCCAGGGGATCGACGGCCGTGCGCGACTCGACCGGGGTCACGGCCGCCGCGGGCGTCGAGACCTGGGGCGGCGCCGTGCGCGTCGTGTCGCCGAGGAGCTGGAACGCGATCCCCGACGCGAAGGCCGCGACGACCGCGCCGCAGAGAAGCCCGAACACGAAGCTGCGCATCTCCTCCGCAGGATACCGCGCCCGGGACCCGCTCGCCCTGTTTCTTGCTAGAGTCGCGGCGTGAACGGGGGGCGTCGGGCCCGCGTCTGGCGGAGCCTTCGGGCACGCTGGCGCTTCATAGTCATCGTGACGCGCGGCTTCCGCGTGGAGATCATCTTCGCGGCGGTCACGATCCTCCTCGCGGGCACGCTCATCCACGAGCTGCACCCGATGCAGCTCGCCCACCCGGGCAGCCTCTCGTGGCCGCGCTCGCTCCACGCGGGCCTCGCGCTCCTCACGCTCCAGCAGGAGCTCGACTTCCCCGAACCGCGCGTGGGCGAGCCCATCGGTTTCGGGGTGCGCGTGCTCCAGGGGCTCTGGTTCATCCTCCCCGTCATGGGAGTGACCGTCGTCGCGGAGACGCTCGTCCGCCTCGGCGTCACCATCTTCAACCGCGAACGCAACTCGGAGGGGTGGAACGTGGCCGTCGCCCAGTCCATGAAGGACCACACCGTCGTCGTCGGCTACGGCCGCATCGGCTACCGGGTGGTCGGTCAGCTCGCCCCGCGGGACCCGCGCATCGTCGTCGTCGAGCCGCACCCGAAGGAGGAGTTCAAGCCGGTCCTCGAGCAGTACGACATCCCGCTCATCACCGGCGACGCGCGCCGCGACGACGTGATCGAGCGCGCGAACATCCGGTACGCGCGGACGGTCCTCTGCCTCACGAACGAGGACCTCGTGAACATCGAGGTCGGCTTGAACGCCCGCGAGCGGAACCCGAACGTGAAGGTGATCCTCCGCATGTTCGACGACCACCTCGCGGAGCGGATCGAGCGCGCGTTCGACTTCCAGGCCGTCTTCTCGACCACGGCGCTCGCCGCGCCGAGCTTCGCCGCGGCCGTCTGGAACCAGAAGATCCTCCACTCGCTCACGGTCGGCGACCAGGACCTCCACCTCGCCCGCTTCAACGTGGCGCAGGGCTCGAACCTCATCGGCCTCACGATCGCTCAGGTCGAGGCGCGCTACTCCGTGAACATCCTCCTCCACATGCGCGAGGGGAAGAAGGACCTCCTCCCCGCGGCCGGCACGGTCGTCTCCGCGCACGACGCGCTCTACCTCGTCGGCGAGCTCGACGGGATCGACTCCTTCGACCAGCTCGCCGGCGGCATGCGCCCGCGGCGGAGCGGCCGCCGCCGCCTCCTCGCCGACGACGACGAGCGCGCGATCCTCTCGCGCCGCATCGAGGCCTACTACGACGAGCTCGGCGACCGCATCGAGCGCGGCGACCGCTACCAGTCCCGCGCCAAGAAGCGCGCGCTCGAGCTCGTGGACGTGCGGCCCGGACAGCGGGTGCTCGAGGTCGGGATCGGCGACGGCGCGCTCCTCCAGTCGCTCGCGCAGCGCCTCGGCGACCCGACGGCCGCGGTCGGAGTGGACGTCGCGGCGGGCGTCCTCAGGCGCGCCCGCGTCCGTCTCGCGAGCGACTCGCGCGTCGGCCCGCCGCTCTTCCGCGCCACGGCGATCCGTCTCCCCTTCAGGGACGAGAGCTTCGACCGCGTCGTCTCGACCTACGTCCTCGACCTCCTCGAGGAGGAGGACGTCCTCCTCGCGCTCTCGGAGATGCGGCGCGTCGTCAAGGCGGGCGCCGTCATCGTCTGCGCCGGCCTCACCGCGCGCGGGGCCTCGCCGCAGGCGCGGCTCGTCTCGAAGGCGTACTCGCTCGGACGGCGGATCCAGCCGCTCTGGACCGGCGGCTGCCGCCCCCTCGACCTCGAGCCGCTCGCCCGCCGCGCCGGACTCCGCGTCGTGGCGCGCGAGGTCCTCGAGCAGAAGGGCCGCGCGAGCGAGGTCGTCTGTCTCTCGCGCTGACCGTCCGTCTCTCGCGCTGACCGTCTGCCTCTCGCGCCGAGGGGCTTTCAAACGCGCCCCGGGCCTGTTATCACGTCGGGCCGCGGGAGGCGCCGGCCATGCTCAAGTGCTCGAAGTGCGGCTACAAGAACTCGGACGACGCGAAGGTCTGCAACCTCTGCAGCAACAAGATCGACCCCTCGAACTCGACGTTCGCGAGCGCGGGGAAGAAGGGTCCGCCGGCCGACGCCTTCATGTTCGAGCCCCGGATGCTCGGCGGAGGGATCAACCGCCGCACGCAGAACCTGGGCTCCGGCATGGGAGGCGGCGTGGCGGGCGCCGTCGGCATGGGCGGCGCGCCCGCTCCGGTCGCCGAGCCGCCGAAGGACCGCCACTTCGTCGTCCCGCCCACCGGCGAGCCGGCGCGCATCGAGGCCGGGACGGTCTACCTCATCGGCCGCGAGGAGACGTGCCAGATCCGGATCACGGCGCCGCGCGTCTCGCGCAAGCACGCCGAGATCAAGTTCGACGGGGGCAAGCCCGCCGTCTACGACATGGGCAGCCAGAACGGCACGCTCGTGAACGGCATGAAGCTCGCCTCGAAGGCGCACCGCCTCCTCGCGGACGGCGACGTGATCGACGTGGGCGGCGTCACGATGACCTACCGCTTCCTCAAGGCCGGCGAGTCCGAGTCGAAGCTCAAGCAGAGCGGCGGCGAGGCGACCCTCGTCGCGGCCGAGCCCGAGGAGCACGGCGACCTCACCGGCAACGTCGCGCTCATGCCGATCGGCGACGTGCTGAAGCGCCTCGAGTCGCTCCACGCGACGGGCCTCCTCGTCGTCGAGGCGGGCGGCGCGAAGGGCGCGATCCGCGTCGAGGACGGCATCGCCGTCGCCGGCTCCTACGCCGGCCTCGAGAACGCCGCCGCGATCGGCGCCGTCCGCTCGCTCGCGCAGGGCAAGTTCAGCTTCGAGATGTCGGACCCCGACGCCCCGCTCGCCGAGGTCGTGGTGCCCGAGCCGCCCAGGAAGCCGGCGACCGGCCGCCAGGGGCCGCCGCCGCCGGCGCCCGGCGCGCGTCCGGGCGGCCCGCCTCCGACCAAGCGCTGAGGGAGCGCGCGCTGGGTCGGGCGACTACTTGGGGGGCGGCTCCTTCGGGGTCTCCTTCGCGGCGGGCTCGATCGTGACCAGCGAGAGCCGGTCCTCGGCGAGGAGCGTCTTCGCCTTCGCGACGAAGCTCTCCGCGGTGAGGGCGCGCGCGCTCTTCTTGAGCGCGTCGCGGCGCGCGACGAGAGGCTGAGCGCGGGCGCGGTCCACGGCCGCCTCGAGGACGGCGGCGGCCTCGTCCTTCGCGCCCTGGGTCGCCGCGTCGAGCGGCTCGGTGAGGCCGTCGAGCATCGCCTCGAGACGCGCCTTGAGCTTGTCGAGGTCGGCGGGCGCCTCCGTGCGCACCGCCGCGGCGGCGCCGCGCGAGCGCGCCTCGACGTCGAGGAGCGGCGTCGCGGGCCGCGGCGTCGCGGAGACGACGAGGAGCGCGGGCGCGTCCGAGCGCGCGTCGGCGCGGACCGTGTAGTCGTGAGCCTTCCCCTGGAGCGCGACCGAGAGCCGATCCTTGAGCGCGAAGATCGCGGCGAGGAACGCGGCCTCGTCCTCGTGGCCGGCCTCGGGGCCCCGGAACGCGAGCCACACGTGCCGGGCCATCTGCGGCCCGTCGATCGTCGAGCGGAGCGGCCCCTTCCCCGCGGGCGGCGCCGCGGGCGGCGCGGGGAGCGGCGCCTCGGGCTTCGCCACCGGGCCGAGCTTCTCCTTCGCGAGGGCGAGCGCCGCGCGCCCGTCCTTCACGCCGGCGATGACGACGATCCCGGCGTCGATCCTCACGTGAGCCTTGCGCCACGCCTCGACGGCGTCGAGCCCGAGCGACCCGACCGTGGCCGGCATCCCGTTCCGCGGCCGGCCGAGGCCGCTCTCGGGGAACGCGAGCGCGAGGAGCGCGTTCCACGCGCGCGTCTCGCGCTTCACCATCTCGGTCATGATCGACTGCCGCGCCTCGTCGAGAGCGGCAGCCGTCGGCTTGAGCGCGGTGAGGCGGTCGCGCTCGATCTCGAGGACGAGGCCGACCTTCTCCTCGGGCACCGTCGCCCACGTGTAGGTGAGGTCGTGCACCGAGTCGGAGCCCGTCGCGCTCTCCTTCGCGTTCTTCGGCGCGAGCGCGACGAGCTCGGCGTCGGCGGCGCCCGCC
>CAZYLP010000548.1:0-5998 GCA_964648345.1 uncultured Planctomycetota bacterium | reverse complement strand
CCGCGATCGGCCGGGGCGACTACGACACGGCGATCGTCGAGGCGACGGCCGCGATCGCGCTCAGCCCGAGCGTCGGAAACTACAAGACGCGCGCCGTCGCGTACGAGAAGAAGGGCGACGTCGTGAAGGAGCTCGCCGACCTCGACCGGGCGCTCGCGCTCGAGCCGGACGACACCCCGCTCCTCGAGATGCGGATCGACGCCTACCTCCGCCTCGACCGCCACAAGGAGGCGCTCGCCGACTGCGACCGCGCGCTCCGCGGCGATCCTCAGAGCATCCTCATCCGCGGCCAGCGCGCGATCGCGCGGAACGGTCTCGGCGACAGGAAGGGCGCGATCGAGGACTACACGGCCGCCCTCGCGAAGGACCCGGGCAACCTCGCGCTCCTCGTGAACCGCGCGGCGACGCGGCTCGACGAGAACGACCTCGACGGCGCGATCCAGGATTCGACGCGCGCGCTCGAGCTCGCGCCGCGGACCCCGTGGGCGCTCCGGCACCGGGCCTGGGCTCTCTTCAGGAAGGGGAAGGTCGAGGAGGCGGAGAAGGACTTCTCGGCCGCGATAGAGATGGATCCGTCGGGCGTGCAGTACTGGCTCGGGCGCGGAGACGCGCGGGAGTTCCTGAAGAAGATCGATGGCGCGATCGCCGACTTCGAGAAGGGGCTCGAGCTCGCGGGGAGAGGGACGCCGCTCGAGGCAGAGCTCAAGGGGAAGATCGCGGAGTTGAAGCGGAAGAGATGAGCGCGGCTCTCAACGTCCGTTGAGGGCGTTCTGGAGAACGATCCAGATGAGCGTCGCGGCGACGATCAGCCCGACGATGACCCACCGCCTGGGCGTCCAGACGTCGTGGTCGAAGACCGGCGGACCACGGCCCTCCTCGTACTCCTCCTCGTCGGGGAGCACCTCCTCGCCGGGGAGGTAAGGGTTCGCGTCCCAGCCCGTTCGCTCGTCGGCGCCGCAGCCCGGGCAGGCGAGGGCGTCGCGCGGGATCTCCGCGCCGCACTGCGAGCACTCGTCCGGTGGCTCCGTTCGCCGTCGGTTCATGGCGCGAGAAGCTACCCCTTCGAGAATCCGAAAATGAGTGAAAAGTGAGTTGCCAGGACCGGCCGTAAGTCCTTGTCAAGCCCACCCGAGATCCGTGACACGGTGCGGCACCGCGTGTGCACTCATGGGAGGCGTGGTTCTCGCCTCCCCCGAGGCGAGGGCTCACTTTCTGACCCTATCTTTTGTTCCCTTTCCCTTTTCTTTTTCTCTCAATCTCTCTGTTGTTGTTTCGACTCTTTCCCTTTTCCCGTTCCCTTTTCCCTTTCGACGCCCGCCTTGCAAGAGGCGGGCGTCGGTCTTTCCGGAGCTCCGGCTCGGCGAGCGGCGGCAGCCCGGGCGCGTGGTCCTTCGCGGTGCAGCGGTAGCTCGCGCGCCCCTGGATGAGCATCTCGCAGAAGTTCTCGAGGAGGGGTTGGCCCGTCTGCTCCTCGAGCCAGAGGAACTGGCCCTGCTGGTTGACCTCGAGGAAGACGTAGCGCCCGTCGGGCGTGAGGATGAGGTCGTAGGCGCCGAAGACGAGACCGAGCTCGTGGTGCACCGCGAGGAGACGGTCGCGCACCTTCGCGGGGAGCGCGTGCACGGCGTAGGGCGTCTCCCCGAGCGCGTAGTGGGCGCGGAAATCGACCGCGGAGCGCGCGTCTCCCTGCGAGTGGATCTCGGTCGCGAAGACCTTCGCGCCGATCACGGTCACGCGGAGCTCGAGCCTCTTCGAGACGAGCTCCTGGAAGATGCACGGAGCGAGGCTGACCTCGTCGAGCTTGGCCAGGTGCTGCTCGGTGATCTTCGTCGTGAAGGTCATGAGCCAGCGCTCGCCGCCACCGAGCGTCTCCTCGACGCGCGAGGCGGAGAGGAACGGCTTGTAGATCGCACCGCCGCGGCACGAACGCACGAAGGAGCGCACGGCGTCCGGGTCGTTCGAGACGAGCGTGCGCGGGATCGAGAGGTCGTGACGGCGCGCGACCTCGAGCTGACTCACCTTGCCGTTGCCGCGGTCGGTCGCGAGCGCCTCGCGGATCGGGTTCACGCAGAAGCGATCGCGGAGGACGTCCGCGAGCGAGTAGAGGAACGACGTCGTCTCCGAACGCGCGAAGTCCGCGTCCTCCTCCGAGAGGCCCGGGTCGGCCTTCACGCCGTGGCCGATCCGGCGGATCCAGACGGTCTCGACGCCATCGAGGTCGAGGTCGCCGTCCGCGCGGCGCGCTCGGATGCTCAGGGGCTCTCCATCGGCGACGCGCGCCGACAGCGCGGCCTGCCCTGGAACCTCGGCCACGTCGAAGAGCTCGACGCGCGCTCCCTTCTCGCGGAGCCGCTGGGCGACGAGCCGGACGTGGCCGTCCACGGGGTCCGAGATGATGAGGATCACGCGCTCCCTCTCCGCGCGGGATCTTACCGGGTGTTCGCCGAAGAGCGCTCCGGGTCGCATGCCCACCCCCGGGCGCCCGGGGGCGCGCGTAAGTGCCCGGGGTTTCGAGACGAGACGGCGGCACGCCCTGTGGTCTACCCCTCCTCGTCGCAAGGGACGACCGGACACGCAGGAAACGAGAGGAAGAGGGACATGAACGGCAAGCTCGAGATCCAGGGACTCGTCGCGCTGACCACGAAAGAGCAGACCGCCACGAACGGCGGGTGGGGCGTCCCGCGCCCGCGTCCGCCCGAGCCGGTCGGCGCCGCGCTCGGGCGCGCCGTCGGCCGCTACTTCGCGGAGCGCCGCGCGGCGAGCGCCACTCGACCGACCCGCGGCCCCTTCTAGGCACGAGAAGCAACCGAGGTCCGGGGTCAGGAGAAGAAGACGCATGGGCTGGGGCATCATCGGCGACGCCTTCGAGGCCGTCGGCGACGCCGTCTCCGGCGCGGTCGACGCCGTGGGCGACGGGCTCTCCTCCGCGTGGGACTGGACCCGGGACCACTGGAAGGAGATCGCGATCGCCGTCGCCGCCACGGCGGTCTTCGTGGGGGTCACGGCGCTGACGGGCGGTCTCGGGGCGCCCGCGCTCCTCGCATTCGCCGCGGGCGGCTTCGCGAGCGGCGTCGCGGGCTACGGTCTCTCGACCTGGCTCTACGACCAGCCCTTCGACTGGAGGCAGGCGCTCACCGCCGGGGTCACGGGGGCGGCGGTGAGCGCGGCCACGTTCGGCGTCGCGCGCTTCGCGTCGCCCGCGCTCGCGGGCGTCGGGTCCCGCGCGGCGTCGTCGACCGTCGTCGCCGCCGTCCCGGCGGGCGTGCGGACGGGCGTCGTCAACACGGCGGCCGGCGCCGCGTTCGGGGGCGGCGCGCGCGTCGTCCAGAACGCGCTCCACGATCGGCCACTCGGCGAGGGCGTCGGAGACTCGGCGATCGTCGGTGGTCTCACGGGTGCGGTCACGGCGCCGCTCATGAACGTCGTCCCCAACCTCGGCGCGGTGCGGACCCACGAGGACCCGATCCCGGCTCCGCCGCATGCGCCGTCGCCCACGCGCGGTCTCATAGGCGCCCTGGACGACGCCCCGCGTGGAGGAAGCGCCGGTGGAGCTCCGCCGCCGCCGCCCTCGCCCGAGGTCGTGGCCCGGGGAGCGGGCGCGCACGACTACGGACTCATCCCGGGCCAGGGCGGCGTCGAACCGCTCTCGCCGATCCCGCCCACGACGAGGACCGTGCTCGACTCGTGGCACGCGCAGGTCGCGGACTATCGAGCCCCGCGCCCTCTCGTGCTCACCGACGACCAACTCGCCGTCCTCGCGCCCGGCCGCGGCGCGCCGTCGCACACGCTGCACGCGGGCGACGCTTCGGACCTCGGCAACTGGAGCTCGGCGTCGCGCCTCGTGAACGACTACGTGCGCACGGGGGCGGACCTCACGTCCGAGCGGATCGCGGAGATCAACCGTACCCTCCTTCGCGGCACGAACAACGACGCGCACGCGGGCGTCTTCCGCTCCCAGAGCGGCGCCGAGGTCGGCCACTACGCCCCCGAGGGGTTCTACTACTACGCCTCGCCCTCGCGCGTCCCGTCCTACCTCGACGACTTCTTCGCGTGGTACCGCGCGAACGAGGGGCGGCTCCCCCCGACCGAGCTCGCCGCGGCCTCCTACCAGCAGCTCGTCCGGATTCACCCGTTCGTCGACTCGAACGGGCGGACCACCCGGCTCGTCATGGACTGGATCCTCCAGCGGAACGGGCTCCCGCCCGCGACCTGGGGCACGGCGAGCTCGGAGGCCGTCCACAGCACGACCGACTGGGTGATCTACAACGTCGATCGTGGCGTCATCGAGTCGGGCCACACGCTCGCAACGCGGACGTCCGACTCGACCGCCACCATGCCCCTGCCTGTCCCGCCGCGAATCCGGTGAGACCCGGCTCGTCCGCCCCCCGTCGGTCCCTCAGGGCGCGACGCCCCGCGGACCCGGCTCTTCCGCTCAAGTGCCGGTGCGACCGCGTGCGCTTCCACGGCACGGCGGTCGCACGGCGAACACATCGCGACACATAGCGGGGGCGTCTCGTCGCAAGGGAAGGGTGTTTGACTCACCGATCATCGAGGTCCTCTCGGGCGACCTCGCCGGGCGCTCGTACACCGTGGCCTCGGCGCCGTTCACGATCGGGCGCGACAGCGGGTGCGCGCTCGTCATCCCGAAGCGCTGCGTCTCGCGACGCCACGCCGAGATCGTCGCGGAGAGCGGCCGCTGGGTCCTCCGCGGCCTCTCGGAGAAGAACCCGCTCCTCGTCTCGGGCGAGCCCGTCGCGGCCCTCGACCTCGAGCCCGGCGCCGAGTTCGAGCTCTCGGGGATCCAGTTCCGGTTCCACGACGCGCCGAGCGACGACGCGAGGGACGACGGGGCGGCCCAGGGCTCGATCGTCTTCGGCGACGAGGAGACCGAGGAGCCCGTGCGCACCGCTCGCGGCGACGACGAGCGCACGGACGCGGTGGACCTCTCGGCGTTCCGGGCGAGCGGGAGCGGCGCGCGGGACCCGTTCGCGCAGCGACCCGGACCGACGCCCGAGGCGCAGGCCGCCCGCGAGAGGATCGTGCGCCTCATGACCGGGCTCGGCGCGGCGGGGATCGTGCTCGCGGGCGTGCTCGTCGTCTGGCTCGGGCGCGACGACGGAAAGCCGAAGATCGTCGACATCGACCTCCGGATCCCGTGCGCGGTGGACGAGGTCCGCCGTTACGACGTCCCCATCACCGAGCAGGACCCGCCGGACTCGGGCGGCGCGCGCACGCCGCTCGACGGCAGCACGGGCCCGCTCCTCGAGACCGAGGACCCGGGCGTCGCGGGCGTCGAGTGGGCCGACCCCGACGCGCGGCAGTCCGCCACGTTCCTCGTGCGCGGAGTCGGACCGGGGACGACGACGTTCTCCCTCTCCTTCAAGAAGACCGGCGTCACGCGCCGCTACCACGTCCGCGTGGAGGGCGAGTCGCGCCACCAGCTCGCGCGCAAGCGCCGCGAGGTCGCGCTCGCCGCCCTCGACCGGGAGGAGCTCAAGAGGCGGTTCGACGCCCACCTCCGCTCGGGCGCCGAGCTCGAGAAGGCGCTCGAGAACCCGGGGCCCCGCCAGGAGGGCTACCCGCGCGCCGCGCTCCGCGCGTACGAGCTCGCGGAGGAGACGCTCCACGCCTTCGTGAAGCTCGTGGACCGCCTCGGCATGGCGGACCCCGAGATCGAGCCCATGCGCGCGAGCGTCGGCGCGGCGCTCGAGCGCGCGCGCGACCTCTGGAAGAAGACCCTCGACCGCCACGTCCGCGGCCACACGGACGTCGTGAAGCGCGGCCAGTGGGAGGACGCGGCCAAGGAGCTCCAGGCCCTCATCCGGACGAAGGGCGACGCGTGCGACCAGGACGTGCAGCGCTGGCGCGTGCTCTTCGAGCACCACTACGCGGTGAACGGCTACGGCAGCCGCGACGCCGCTTCGAGCGCGTGCCCCGACGATGAGCCCTAGCCGACGAGCCCTGGAGGGCTTACTCGAGGTCGGCCGGCGTGTGCTTG
>CAZYLP010000547.1:0-6011 GCA_964648345.1 uncultured Planctomycetota bacterium | reverse complement strand
CACGGACACGATGCCCGGGTGCTGCAGCCGCGCCGCGGCGCGCGCCTCGCGGAGGAACCGCTCGCCGCCCTGGGCGGCGGGGCTCCCCGCGAGCGTCTTGAGCGCGACCGCTCGCCCGAGCTCGAGGTCCGTCGCGCGGTGGACGACGCCCATGCCGCCGCGGCCGAGCTCGCCCTCGATCCGGTACTTCCCGAGCCGCGCCGGGCCCGACGGGCTGCTCCCCGAGACCTCCTGGGAGAGCCGCTCGGCCGCGTGCCGCTCGATCGCTCCGCTGTCGAGGAGGAGCGCCGAGAGCGGCTGCGGTGCGCCGCCCGCGCGGGCCCGCCGGTCGCGCTCGCGCCGCGCGGACTGGACGGCGGCGTCGGTGACGAGCCCGCGCGCGAGGGCGAGCTCGACGAACCGGCGATCCGCCTCGGAGCCCGGAGGCTGGGTCACCTTCCGAGTCTGGCGCTCGCAGCGGCGCGGCGCCATCCCCCGCTCCGCGCCCGCGCGAGCGCGCGTCAGTGCTTCGCGAGCGCGTCGAGCCGCGCGTCCTTCGCGTCCTCGAGCTTCCACGGAAGGTCGGCGAAGATGCTCCGGTCGCGGCTCACGAACAGGCCCTGCTGCGGCTTGAAGGGCGAGTCCGCCGCCACGTCCGCGTACTTGTTGGGCGCGCCCCCCGCGTCCACGAACACCGAGAGGCTCGGGCCGCCGTGGTAGTCGTTCGGCCCCGCGGCGGCGGGGAGGCCGGGCCGGTACGTGTCCGCGCCGCCGCCGTCGAAGAAGAGCGCGAAGCCGTTGTGCGCCGTCGCCGCCTGGCAGGTGCCGCCGCCCTCGTAGAGGTCGTCTCCGCCCGCGTCCGTGAAGGTGGCGACGGAGAGGTCCCACGCGATCGCCTGCGAGCCGAGGACGCGCGAGGAGTAATGGTCGTCGCCTCCGTCGTCGAGGAAGCTCCCGAGGGCCTGATGGCAAGCGGACCCCTGCGTGTAGCGCGAGCCGTCGTATCGATCCTTGTCCCCTGTCTTGGACGCGATGCCCGCGCCGCCGAGATCGCAGAGGAGCGCCCAGCCGTGATAGTAGGCGCTCCCCTGGCCGAAGTTCCCGGCGAGGTAGGAGTCGCTCCCCCCGCCGTCGACGAGCGCGGCGACGCCGCCCGAGGCGTGGTGCCGGAACCCGCACGAGCTCCCCTGGGAGAAGCCGTCCCAGATCCCCTTCTCGCCGTAGCAGCAGGGGCGCAGTTTCGACGCGACGTACCTGTCGTCGCCCGCGCGGTCCACGAGGACCCCGAAGCCGCCCGGCCCCGCGAAGCCCTGCGCGTAGAGGCCCGCCTCGTAGACGTCCGCGCCCGCCACGTCGACGAGCGCGCCCACGCCCTGGAGGAGGATCGAGCCCTGGGCGTAGGTCTCGCCCTTGTAGCGGTCCTTGCCCGCGAGGTCGACGAGGAGGCCCGCGCCGAGGAACGCGCTCCCCTGTGCGAACATCCGGGCCGACTCGTAGACGTCGTCTCCCTTCCTGTCCACGAGGAGCCCGGCGCCCATGAAGGCCGAGCCCTGCGCGTAGGCCTCGTCGGCCTTGTAGGAGTCGTTGCCCGCGAGGTCGATCGCGACCGACACGGGCAGCGTGCGGCCGCGCGCCGAGCCCGCGCTGCCGGTCCACGTGTCGTCGCCGCCCAGGTCGATCACGAGCGCCGCGTCCTCGTCGTGCTTGTCCTTGCCGGGGCCCGCGAGGATCACGTCGCCGAGGTCGCTCGTCGCGCGGAACGGCTTCGCGCCGGCGAGGTCCTGCGCGAGCTGGTCCAGGTACTCGGGCTTCGCGAGCGCCGCGAGCTCGCCGAGCGCCTGGACGAGCGGCGCCCGCTCGACCTTGGCCGCGATCGCGATGATCCGCTGGTTCCGCTTCCAGCGCTCGGCGTCCTTGTCCGAGTCGAGGAGGATGTGCTGGCGGAACTTCCGCGCGAAGGTGAAGCCGTCCTGCTCGAGCGCCCGGACCTCGTCCCGCTCGAGCTTCGCGAAGGCGATGCGGACGAGGTCGCGCGCGCGCCTCAGGCGCGCGACGCAGTGGTCCACGTGCGCCTGCGCGGACGACCTCTTCGGCGGAGGCGCGGGCGCCGCCGTCGTGAGGATCGGCGCCACGCTCGCATCGAGCGAGAGCGCCGCCGTCGCGACGAGCGCGTCCAGCCCCCCGGGCCGCGCCGCCGCGACGAGCTGCTCCCCGAGCGCCTTCGTCGCCCCGGGGACGCGGAGCGGGTTGCGGCGGAGCCAGCTCACGGTCGCGAGGCGGAACGGGTCCGGCTCGTCCTTCTCGCTCTCGTCGATCCGGCGCCAGAGCTCGTCGCGGATCGCGTCCGACTTCGTGCGCTTCACGAGCCGCTCCGCGAACGCGGCCTCGGGCTCGAGCGGGAGGGCCTCGAGGTCCGGGCGCGGCGAGCGCGGCGCGGCGTCCTCTCCACGCGTCGAGGCGACCGTGGCGGACGCGACGAGCGCGGCGAGCCAGGTGAGCGAGGCGAGCTTCACGAGTCGGGGCATGCAATCTCCGCCCGGATCAGCGCGACCGACGTGCCGGGTGCAAAACCCCCACTGAGCAAGAGTCGCTCGATTCAGCGAGGCAAGAATCCCCAGCCGCTCTCCCGCACGCGCAACGTCATCGTTGCGTACAGATGAGGCCCTCTTCGAGGACATCGGAGCTTCCGACGGGGCATTCGCGGACCCGAGGTTGCAAAGCGCTCCTGCATGAAGAAGAGGGCGGGGAGAGCGATCGCGAGCACGATGCTCGCGGTCGTGGTCGCGGGCTGCGGGTCAAAGGGAGGCGGACGAGGCGGGTCGCTCGCGCGCGGCGCGACGGCTCCTCCCGCATCGAGCGCGACGACGGCGCCGGTCCGATCGGGCTCGGTGGGCCCGGCCACGACTCCGCCCACGACGCCGGCGCCGGCTCCGGTGACGAGCCTCGCGTTCGTCGCCGCGGGCGTGAACGTCTCGGCGCTCCCGCTCATGGACCTCGCGCCCGGGTACCTCGCGGCGGGCGGCGACCCCGTGACGGTCCCCTGCCGCTACGAGTCGGACTCCTTCACGAACCGGAGTCCGGGCACGGTCCCGCCGCTCCTCAAGGTCGTCGCCTGGAACGTGCGGATCGCCTACGAGCACGCGCGCGTCCTCCTGGAGCTGCGCACGAACTCCGCGCTCGTGGGCGCCGACTTCCTCCTCCTCACGGAGGTCGGACGCGACTACCCGACCTCGGTGCCGTCGCGCGTGAACCAGGCGCGCGAGATCGCGATCGCCCTCGCGATGGACTACGTCTTCGTGCCCGAGTTCGACAAGCGCTTCACGCCGCTCGGAGGCGGCGAGCTCGGCTGCGCGGTCCTCTCTAAGTACCCGCTCGGGAACGTGACGACGATCCGTCACTCGCCGACCTTCGACTGGTACAAGAAGGAGCAGCTCCTCGGCGGTCGCGTGACGCTCGGAGTGGACGCGCTCGTGGGCGGCAAGCTCCTCCGCCTCTACGCGAGTCACCTCGACACGCGGGACTTCGGGCCGGGCCGAGCGCGCCAGGCCGCGGAGATCCGCGCCGACGCGAACCTCGCGGGCCGCTCCCCGTCGCAGATCGTGGGCGGCGACCTGAACACGTGGGTCACGAACCCGCTCTACACGAGCCTGGTCGAGCCCGCGGTCTCGGACTTCACGAACGCGGGCTGGGGCGAGACGCTCGCGGGCCGGCTCGTCTTCACGCACGTGGGCGCGGGCTTCTATCCGAACCGCCTCGACTGGACGTTCTACAGGGGCGTCACGTTCGGTGCCGCCGACGTCGCCCGGAACGCGCGCGGGTCCGATCACTACCCGCTCTGGTTCGACTTCCGGATGCCGTGAGTCACACCGAAGGCGGGAGGTTCGTCGGCACCGTCGGGAGCAGGTCCTCCATCAGCTTCTTCCTGACGGTCGCCGTGCTCGCGCGCGACTTGGGCGGCGTCTTGACCACCGGGTACGGATAGAGCTCCGCGAGCGTCTTGCGGACGCCCGGCGAGATCGCGACCGTGACGTGCCCGCGGTGGAGCTCGCTCGGGTGCTTCAAGCCCACCGAGCGCACGATCATGTTCAGGTCCTTCTGGAGCGCCTTCGCGTAGTTCGCGACGCGCTCGGCCTTGTCCGTGGGGTCGAGGCCGGCCTGGAGCCACTTGCTCTGCGTCGTGATCCCCGTCGGGCACTGGTTCGTGTGGCAGCGGAGCGCCTGGATGCAGCCGAGCGAGAGCAGGAAGCCGCGCGCGATGTGGATCAGGTCCGCGCCGAGCGCGATGTGGATCGCGGCCTCGCCGCCCGTCGCGATGCGGCCGGAGCCCACGAGAGTGATGTCGTCGCGGAGCCCGTGCTGGCGGAGCTTGTCGTCCACGAGCGTGAGCCCGTCCATGAGCGGCCGGCCGACGTAGTCGGCGAGCGCGAGCGGCGCGGCGCCCGAGCCGCCCTCCTTGCCGTCGACGACGATGAAGTCCGGGCCGTCGCCGCGCCGGACGATCTCGCGGCAGAGCGCCTCGACCTCCTCCTCCTGGCCGACGACCATCTTGAAGCCGATCGGCTTGTCGGTCAGGCGGCGGATCCGCTCGAGGAAGTCGAGGAGCGACGGCGCGTCGTGGAACTCCTCGAAGCGGTTCGGCGAGTGGCAGTCCTTTCCGACCGGGATCCCCCGGATCGCCGCGATCTCGGGCGAGACCTTCGCCGCGGGGAGGACGCCGCCCTTCCCCGGCTTCGCGCCCTGCGCGAGCTTGATCTCGATCATCTTGACCTCGGGGAGCGCCATGACCTGGGCGGCCTTCTTCTCGTCGAGCTTGCCGTCGTCGGTGCGCACGCCGAACTTGGCCGGACCGATCTGGTAGAGGATGTCGCAGTGCCCCTCGAGGTGGTACGGCGAGAGCGAGCCCTCGCCCGTGCCCATGTAGATGTGGGCCTTCGAGGCGCCGCGCGAGAGGGCGCGCACCGCGTTCGCGGAGAGGGCGCCGAAGCTCATGCCCGAGATGTTCGTGAAGCTGTTCGGCTGGTAGGGCTGGCCGCGCTTCTTCCCGATCACCGCGGGCCGCGGGTCCTCCTTCACGTCGGTGTCGAGCGTCGGGAACATGCTCGGGAGGATGTGCATCTTCCCGGGCGCGTTGTGCTCGGCCTGGCTGCCGAAGCCGATGACGTTGTTGACGCCCTTCGACGACTGATAGACCCACGAGCGCGTCGTGCGGTCGTACGGCTTCTCGTCGGTGTCCTTCGCGATGATGTACTGGCGGAGGGGCGGGCCGAGCTCCTCCATGAAGTAGCGGAAGCGAGCGACGACCGGGAAGTTGTGGAGGAGCGTCCGCTTCTTCTGGATGAAGACGTCGTGGATCGCGACGAGGACGAGGAGCCCGAAGAAAGCCCCGAGCCCGATGAGGAGATACGTCATGACCGGCTTCCTGCCCCCCTGGGAGGGGCGAGGGTATCAGACGCGAGCGGCACGCGCTTTCCGGGGGAACCCGTCATGAAGTGGCCCTGGCTGTATGCGTCCGCGCTCCTCGTGTCCGCCGGCTGCACGAGCGCCTACGACATCCGCGTCGGCGGACACGTCGTCGCGGCCCGCGACGACCAGCCCGTGGACGACGCGGTCGTCGCCGTCGCGCCGTGCTTCGGCTCCGGTCGTGGCGAGGTGAAGCACCGCGGCGCCGTCGCCGAGGCCGGCGCGTTCCGCTACGCGTCGTCGGGCGAGGCGTACGGCGAGCTCCGCGGCGTCACCGTCACGGCGAAGGCCCCGGGGTTCATGCCCGTCGAGCGATTCGTCCGCGCCGGCGAGGGCGGAAAGCTCGACGCGCGCGACCTCGTGATCGCGCTCGCCGACGCCCGCTCCGCGCGCGATGAGCGGCCCGTGCAGGGAGCGCCGCCCGCTCCGCCGCCGCACTGAGCTACACTCGCAGGGGTGAGACCCCTCCTCGTCCTCGACGTCGTCGGTCTCGCGCGCGAGCTGATCGGACCAGACGCGCAGAACCTCGCGTCGCTCGCTCGGGACGGGTTCGCCGAGCCGATCGACGCCGT
>CAZYLP010000546.1:0-6021 GCA_964648345.1 uncultured Planctomycetota bacterium | reverse complement strand
CCTCCGCGAAGGCGACGGGGCTCGAGCCCGGGGCGATGAGGCCGGTCTCTCCTTCACGCATCTGCTCGTGAGCCGCTCCGCCACGCGCCACGACGACGGGCAGACCGGCGGCCTGCGCCTCGACGACGACGTTGCCGAACGTCTCCGTCTCGCTCGGGAAGGCGAGGAGGTCGCACGACGCGACGACGCGCGCGAGCTCCTCGCCGTGGAGCATGCCCGCGTGGAAGACGCCCGGTGCGTCGAGCCGAGGCCGGAGCGGCCCGTCGCCGACGAGGAGGAGAGCGGCGTCGGGGCGCGCGGCGCGGACCTTCGCGAAGGCGTCGAGGAGGAGCGGCAGGTTCTTCTCGCGCGACAGGCGGCCGAGATAGAGGATCACGGGCCGCTCCGCGACCCCGAAGGGTGCGAGCACGGAGCGGTCGCGGCGCTCGGGACGGAAGAGGGCGAGGTCCACTCCACGCGGCACCAGACGGATCCGGCGCGAGGGCACGCCGTACTCACGGAGGCGCGCCGCGATCGTGCGCGAAGGCGCGAGGCAGAGGTCGGCCTTCCTGTAGAACCAGGCGACGACTCGCCGCACGGCCGCGCCGACGGCGGGCTCGCCGGTCATGCGGGCCGCGTACTCGGGGACCTCCGTGTGGTACTGCGCGAGCACGGGGAGGCCGAGCGCGCGCGCCGCGCCGAGCGCCGCGAGGCCCATGGGCCCGGGCGTCGCGCACTGGACGATCTCGATCCGCGCCTCGCGGAGCCAGCGCGCGAGCGGCCGCACGCGCGGGACGCCCCACTCGTACTCGGGGTAGAACGAGAGCCGGCGGCGCGTGTGGACCGGGACGCGCACGACGCCCTCCGCGTCGAGGCGGATCCAGCGCTCGGTGCCCGCTCCGACGAGCCGGAGCGGCAGCTCCTGGCGCTCGCACGCGGCGGCGAGACGCCGCAGCCCGAGCGCGAGCCCGTTCACGTCATCGAGTGAGTCGCTGACGACGGCGACGCGCGGCTCCATGGTCCAGCCCCCTGGAGTTCGCGGTGACGTGCGCGGATCGTGCCGATCGCGCGGAGGCCCGGGCTCGCGGGGGCGTGGAGTCGGGAGCGTCAGAGATCGAGCGTCAGCGAGCGACGACGTCGTCGGCCGCGCCCTTGTCGTCCACTCCGTTCGGACCCAGCGAGCGGAAGCGAAGCCCTTGCGGCTTCGAGCCTGCGGGTGCCGGCTCGAGGACGAGAGGCCGCCCCCACACGTCCGTCAGGACCGGCGGCACTCCGGCGGGCCGCACCCTGTCGTTCGGGTCCGGCTTCCAGATCGGGCCGTGAGTCTTCCCGTCCTTGCCCGTGAAGGTCTCGGTGAGCGAGCGGCACGCGTCGGCCGCGTCGGCGGGGGTGCGACCCGACGCCTTCACGTAGTCGCGGAGGCAGTCGTCGACGAACGAGAGTTCCATCGAGGTGTTCGCGCGGAGGCCGTCCTGCATGAGCCGCGTCGCGTAATCGGCGATGAAGACCGCCGCGACGGCGAGGCCGACGAGGACGAAGACGCAGCCCGCCATGAGCGGCAACGGAGGACCGCGCTTCGACGGCTGCGGCAACTCGCCCGGGCTCGGTTCGGCGTCCAAGAGGTCCTCTCAGCGCTTCGAGGATACACTCGGGCGGATGGATGTCATCGCCGACACGCGCGCGCGGCTCGCGGACTCGAAGGGGACGCTCGTCCTGACGGGGGCGGGCGTGTCGGTCGCGAGCGGGATCCCCGTCTACCGCGGCGCCGCGGGGAGCCGCTACGACGACCCCGAGACGCTCAGGTACGCCTTCGCGTCCACGCTCCGGAAGGACCCGGCGGGCTTCTGGGAGCGGTGGGCTCCGCGCTGGGAGGAGCTGAGGAGGGCGCAGCCGAACGCCGCTCACCGGGCGCTCGTCGCGATCGAGGAGCGCTCGAAGCGGTTCCTCCTCGCGACGCAGAACGTGGACGACCTCCACCGGCGCGCCGGGACGAAGGCCCTCGCCGAGCTCCACGGCAACGCCTTCAGGACGCGGTGCCTCGAGGGGTGCGGGGCGCCGGTTCGGGTCAGCGAGTCCCCGAAGTGCGTCTGCGGCGGCTGGGCTCGCCCCGATGTCGTCCTCTTCGGCGAGGGCGCGCCCGAGAAGTGGGAGCCGGTGCACGAGTTCTGCCGCGGCGAGGTCTCGGTCGTCCTCCTCGTCGGGACCTCGGGTGTCGTCGAGGTGCCCGCGGAGCTCATGCGGCTCGTCCCGGGCGCGTGGGTCGTCGAGGTGAACCCGCGGCCCGAGGTCGAGACGGTGAACGCGCGGATCAGCATGAAGGCGGAGGAGGCGCTCCCGCTCCTCGCGTGATCAGCGCGGCGTCGCCGAGGTGGTGGCCGAGACGCCCGGGCCGACCCTGGTCAACGAAGCACGCGGCGGCCAGAGTCCCACTGCCCGCGAGGTGACGAGTGGACCCGAGCTGGGCCTTCAGGGATGGTTGGCTGTATGCCTCGGCCTTCGCCCATTGAGCGAGACCCTGGTCGCTTTGGACGTATAGTCGCGCCTGTCGCGACTATACGTCCAAAGCGACAGTCCTCGATGACGCACGGAGTGCTTCGATGCTCCTCGACGTCTACGTGAGCGCTCTCGTTCGCGATCGGCTCGCCACCGACGTGAAGCGGATCAAGCCGACCCACGTCCTCTCGCTCCTCGACCCCGATCGCGGAGCGGTGGACCTGGCCTCGCTCGGAGTGACCGCGAAGCACCGAGTGCTCCGCTTCCACGACCACCTCGTCGCTGACCGGCCGAACGGATTCATGGTCGAGCATCTCCGCGAGATCCTCGCCTTCGTCGACGAGGCGATCGCTCACTCGAAGACGGCCGCGGGACGGCTCCTCGTTCACTGCCACTTCGGTCAGAGCCGGAGTCCGGCGATCGCGTACATCGCGCTCGCCGTCGCGCTGGGACCTGGGCGCGAGAGCGAGGCCTTCGAGACCGTGCGCCTCCGCTGCGAGAACCCGTGGCCGAACCGGCTCATCGTCGAGGTCGCCGACGCCGAGCTCGATCGCAAGGGGCAGCTCACGAGGCCGCTCGTGGACTTCCAGCAACGGTTCAAGCGCCCGAGCGCCGCGCGGGAGCTCTGAGGTCCAGAGCTCCCGCAAACGGAGCCTACGGGTTCTCGACCGGGATCCCGCCGATGCGCCCCGGCGTGAGGCTCGGTGGGCTCGCGAGCGGGATCGCCGTCGTCGCGATCTTCACGCCCGACTTGCTCACGTAGGCGGTGCCGCCCTTCCAGGCGATCTTGTAGTTGAGGCCCTTCTCGCCCGTCACGGGGACTCCCTCGTGCGCGAGGATGCCTTCAGCATCGAGTGGAAGGGCTCGTTCACGACAAGCCACGTGGCGAGCGGGACCGGCGGCGGGACGCCGCTCTCCTCGGAGATCGTGACGGTGCCGCCGTTCACGCCGACGCGGCCGCCCGTGTGGATCTCGTTCTCCTTGTCCACGAGGTCCTGCAGGGCCAAGGAAAGGGAGAGGGCCGGTCAGGATGGGGGATCCTGCCGGCCCGGGTGTTTGTCGTGGGTTGCTTGAGACTTGGTTTCGAAGAGTCGAGGTGCCTGGTTGAGATCCAGGGGTTTGGAGAGGTGTTCTTTCGTCGCTCCCAACTGTAGATCGGACCCGCGCAGGATTCGTCGAGTGGGACGTAAGGACTCGGTGAGACCACCGCCAACTTTCGTCGAGGGGGGCGCTTTCGTAAGATGGGCGCATGCTGCAGAGTCACCTCACCGCGCCGCGCCAGCTCTCGCTCCGGGAAGCACCTACGCCGGAGCCGCTCCCTGGCGAGCTGGTCGTGAAGGTCGAGGTGGCCCTGACCTGCGGGACGGACCTCAAGACCTTCCGCCGCGGGCATCCGCTCTTCCCCTTCCCGACCGCGATCGGCCACGAGTTCTCGGGGATCGTCGCGCGCGCGGGACAGGGCGCCTCGTTCAAGGAGGGGGACGCCGTCGCGCTCGTGCCGAGCGCCCCGTGCGAGAAGTGCCCGAGCTGCCGGCGCGGCCTCGAGAACCTCTGCGACGAGATCCACGGGAAGAACATGGCGTGGGGCGCGTTCGCCGAGTTCGTCCGCGTCCCCGAGCGCGTCGCGCGGCGGAACGTCTTCAAGCGGCCCGCGGGGCTCGCGCCGCGCGAGGCCGCGTTCCTCGAGCCGCTCTCGTGCGTCGTGAACGGCGTCGCGCAGCTCTCGATCGCGAAGGCGGAGAGCGCGGCGGTGATCGGCCTCGGGCCGATCGGCCTCCTCTTCGTCGCGCTCCTCAAGAAGAAGGGCGTCCCGCGCGTCATCGCGGTCGGCCGACACGCGACGCGCCTCGACGCCGCGAAGGCGCTCGGCGCGGACGTGCTCGTCGACGCGACGAACCCGACCGTCGAGCAGGTGAAGGCGCTCACGGACGGCGAGGGCGCGGCCGCGGTCGTCGAGTGCGTCGGGCAGCCCGAGACCTGGGAGCAGGCCGTCGCCATGACCCGCAAGGGCGGCGAGGCGCTCTTCTACGGCGGCTGCGCCGCTGGCGTGAAGGTCCCGATCGACGCGCGGCGCGTCCACTACGAGGCGCTCACGCTCAAGGGCGCGTTCCACTTCAGACCGGCGGACGTGCGCGAGTCCTTCGAGCTCCTCTCGGCGCGCGCGCTCCCCGTCGAGAAGCTCGTGTCGGACGAGCTGCCGCTCGCCCGCCTCCAGGACGCGATCGACCGTCTCGAGAAGGGCGAGTGCTTGAAGCTCGCGATCAAGCCGTGAGAGGCCGCGTCAGGGCGACCAGAGGGAGCACCGCGGTGCGATGAAGATCGGCAAGACCTACGGCTGGGGCGACACGCGCGTCGAGGAGCAGAAGGAGCCGGCCCTCGAGGAGGGCGACCTCCTCCTCCACGTCTCGGTCTGCGGCCTCTGCGGCTCGGATGCCTCGCGCTGGTACGTCGAGTCGAAGGTCCCGATCGTCCTCGGCCACGAGCCCGCGGGCTACGTCGCCAAGTCGCGCAGCCCCCTCTTCACCGAGGGCGACCGCGTCTTCGTCCACCACCACGTGCCCTGCGGCCGCTGCCGGAACTGCAAGCACGGCGCCGAGACGAGCTGCGACCTGTTCAAGACGACGCGCCTCGACCCGGGCGGCTTCGCCGAGTTCGTCCGCGTCCCGCGCGAGAACGTCGAGCGCGACGTGCTCCTCCTCCCCGACCCGCTCAGCTTCGAGCGCGCGACGTTCATAGAGCCGACGGCCTGCACCGTCCGCGCCATGAACAAGCTCCGCTGGACCGAGGACGACGTGACGCTCGTCGTCGGCCTCGGCGCCATGGGCCTCACGAACGCGCGCGCGAGCAAGCTCCGCGGGTCGCGCCTCGTGATCGGGAGCGACCTCCAGCCGCTCCGCCGCGACCGCGCGCTCGCGTCTTCGGCCGTGGACGCCGTCGTCGATGCGACGCAGGACGTCCTCGAGCAGGTGAAGGCCCTGACCGAGGGCCGCGGCGCGGACCACGTGATCGTCGGGCCCTCCGCGATCCCGGTGATCGACCAGGCCTACTCGCTGGTCGCTCCGGGCGGGACGCTGCTCCTCTTCTCGCCCATGTCGCCCGAGAAGGCGTGGAGCTTCTCGCCGCACAAGCTCTACTTCAACGAGGTCAACATCACGTCCAGCTACTCGTGCGGCCCGCGCGAGACGCGCGAGTCCCTCGAGCTCATCGCCTCGGGCGAGCTCGAGGTGGACGACCTCGTGAGCCACCACATCGACCTGCCGATGCTGAACGACGGCATCGAGAAGACCGCGAAGGCCGAGGGCGACTGGCTCAAGGCGCTCGTGTATCCGCACGGGCTCCCGGGGAGATGATGACGGACGGCGTCGAGCGCCTCCGCGCCCTCGAGCGCGCGTTCCGAGAGACGCGCTCGCCGGCCGACGAGGCGCGCTGGCTCGCCGAGCGCGCGCGCGTCGGCCTCGCCGACCCGTCGGCGCTCGCCCTCGCGGCGGATCTCGGCTACACGGCGGCGAGGGTCGCGCTCGGCCAGGATGGCGAGCCCCCGATCCGCTA
>CAZYLP010000545.1:0-6049 GCA_964648345.1 uncultured Planctomycetota bacterium | reverse complement strand
ACGCCCTTCTTCTCCGTGATCTTCTTCACCTCGGCCGCGATGTCCTGGTCCTTCGAGCAGACGAGATGAGTCGCGCCCAGGCTCTTCGCCTTCTCGAGCTTCGCCGGCGTCGAGGCGACCGCGACGATCTTTCGCGCGCCCCAGAGCTTCGCGACCTGGATCGCCGCGGAGCCCACGCCCGAGCCGGCCGCGTGGACGAGCACGTCCTCGCCGGGCCGGAGCTCGCAGCGAGCGACGAGCATGTGCCACGCCGTCAGGAAGACGAGCGAGACCGCGGCGGCATCCGAGAAGCTCATCGAGTCGGGGAGCGGGATCAGGTTGCGCGCGGGGATCACGAGGAGCTCGGCGCACGCGCCGTCGCGCGTCTCGCCGAGGATCCCGAACTTCGAGCAGAGGTGGTCCCGCCCCGAGAGGCACGCCGCGCACGTCCCGCACGAGAGGCCGGGCGCGACCGCGACGCGGTCTCCGGTCCTCGCGTTCGTCACGCCTGGTCCCAGCGCATCGACCACGCCCGCGGCGTCGCAGCCCGGGATCAGGGGGAGCGGGAACGTGTGGCCCGGGACGCCGCGCCGCACCCAGGTGTCGAGGTGGTTGAGGGCGACGGCCTTCACGCGGACGCGGACCTCGCCCGGTCCCGGCTCGGAGTCCGGCCGCTCCTCGAAGCGGAGGACGTCGGTGCTCTGGGAGTGTTCGCGGATGACGACGCATCTCATCGATCGATCCTCGAGCGCGAGAGGGTAACCTCTCATCGTCCATGCGCGTGCCGATCGCAATCCTCTCGCTCCTCCTCGTCGCGGGATGCTCCGCGCCCCGAGGCTACGAGCCGCTCGGAGGGACGAGCCGCTCGGAGGGCGCCTTCAAGGCCGGCGCCGCGAGCGTCGAGTTCACGCCGCCGAAGGGCTACCCGCTCGCGGGCTACGGCGGCGGGGAGCGGCGGATCAACCACCCGCTCTGGTGGGGCCTCGGCTGGCCGGGGCGCCTCAACCTCGCGTGGAAGCGCTGGAAGCACGAGACCGGCGAGCCCGCGTGCCTCCTCGCGCCCGCGGCCGGGGCGCACGACGCGCTCCTCGCGAAGGCGCTCGTCATCGCGGCCGAGAGCGGGCCGCCCTTCGCGATCGTGCGGCTCGATGCGATCGAGAGCTCCGCGCGGCTCCACGACGAGGTGAGCGCGCTCGTCGCCGACCTCGGCTTCAAGCCCGAGACGATCGTGGTCGCGGCGACGCACACGCACTCGGGCGTCGGCGGCTTCCTCGACATGCCGCTCGCCGAGCTCCTCGCGATGGACCTCTACCGCCGCGAGACGGAGGTGCGCCTCGCGAAGGCGGCCGCCGAGGCGATCCGCGCGGCCTTCGCTTCGGCGCGGCCCGCGACGATCGGGTTCGGCCGCGCGAGGGACGACGACGGGACGGGGAAGGCGCGGATCGCGAGGAACCGGCGCGCGGGCCGGGCGAAGGGCGACGAGGAGCAGCTCGACCGCGATGTCGAGCTCGTCCTCGTGCGCGACCTCGCGGGGGAGACGATCGCGACGCTCGTGAACTACGCCGTGCACCCGACGATCCTCGGGACGGCGAACCGCTACTTCTCGAGCGACCTCGTCGGCCCGGCCGAGGCCGCCGTGCGCTCCGGCGCGGGCGGCGGCGAGGCCTTGTTCCTGAACTCCGCGGAAGGCGACGTGGGCCCGCGCGCGGGGTCGGGGGGGATCCGGGAGACGCTCCAGGCGGGCGACGCGTTCGCGGCCGTGTGTTCGGGCGCGTTCGCCGCGATCCCCGCGAACCCGCGGATCGAGATCTCGGGCGCCGTCGGGACACGCGACATGGGCGACCCGTTCGTGTTCCTGACGCCGGGTGACCGGAGCCGGTTCTACGCGGGGGACGAGGGCGCGGGGAAGTGGATCACGGCGCCGCTCACGCTCCCGGTGAACCTCCTCATCTGGATCGCGGGCTTCACGAACGTCCGCGTCGCGATCACGTGGAACCTGTCCGTCGGCGCCGTGATCGACTTCTCGAGCTACGGGCACGGCTCGTCGCGCTTCCGGGGCGGCGGAGTCCGCATCAAGGCGGGAGGCGAGGACGTCTTCCTCTTCGCCGCGCCGTGCGAGGCGACGCACACGGTCGGTCTCGAGCTCAAGAAGCGCGCCCGCGCGAAGGGCGCGACGCGCGTGCTGGTCGTCGGCCTCGCGGACGATGCGATGAGCTACGTCGCGACCCGCGACGAGTACTTCGAGGGCGGCTACGAGGCCACGATGACCCTCTTCGGACCCGACACGGACGAGAAGCTCTACGACCTCGAGAAGGGCGTGCTCGACGCCCTCTATCGCTGAGCCGCGAAGCGCGCCGCGCGGAGGAACAGCTCGCGGAGCTGCTCGTGCTCGATCTTCTTCGCGCACGCGTCGGGCTCGAGCCACTCCACGCGGTCGTGCTCGTCGCTCGGAGCGACGTCGTCCTTCGCGCCGACGGAGCCGAGGAAGTAGACGACCTCCTTGAGCGCCGCGCCGCGCTTCCTGGTCGCGGGGACCTGGTAGCGGATCGCTTCGCGGAAGGCCGGGTCGAGGCGAGGGCGAAGGCCCGTCTCCTCGCGCACCTCCCGGAGCGCGCCCGCGAGCTCGTGCTCTCCCTCGTCGAGGTGGCCCTTCGCGAAGCCCCAGTGCCCCTCGCGCGCGTTGCGGAGGAGGAGCCACCGGTCGCCCCGGCGGATGATCACGCCCGCGGCGCGGCGCACGGCCCCGCTTCCTGGCCCGTTCGACAAGCCCACGTATACTCTCATGAGGAGCGGCCCGGATGCGCATCGCCCTCGCCTCCTCGATCGTGGCCACGACGCTCGTCGCCGCCCTCGCGACCCCCGCGCCGGCGCAGACCGCCGAGGAGCTCGTCCCCTTCGAGAAGCTCGAGGTCGAGCTCCGGGACGAGCTCTGGAAGGTCACGCAGCGCTACACCGTCCGCCGGAAGATCGACGAGCAAGCGGTCAAGACGCGGCCGGAGACCTACGAGTGGCTCCTCGGCCGGCTCCCGCTCGCGTCGGTCGCGGCGCGAGAGCTGGAGCTCGGGAAGTACGTCATCGAGGGGAAAGAGGAGAAGAAGTTCTCGATCGACGACACGGACGGCGCTTTCGCGAACTGCGAGGTCGTCCATCGCGATGCGGGGCGCATGGTCGTCGTCGCCCGCGGCGAGGTCGAGCCGAAGCCGCTCCCGAAGGTCAAGGGCACGGGGGTGATCGTCGTCCGCTGGAAGAAGGACCCCAAGGACGAGAAGAAGACCCTCACCGACTGCCACATCTTCTTCCGCGTCGCGAGCGCCTCGCTCCACCTCGTCTCGACGCCCTTCCGGGACACGCTCGGGAAGATCCTCGGCTCGAAGATCGAGGGCTTCGTCGGCTGCGCCATCAAGGTGAGCGAGGTGACCGAGAAGGACCCGGAGAAGGTCCACAAGGCCCTCGAGAAGTCGAAGAAGCTGAAGGACGACGAGGTCGACGCCTTCAAGAAGAAGTTCCTCCTCAACTGAGGGCCGTCTCTCCCCCGGCCACGTGCTCGGAGCGGGCGTGTCTTCCGCGCTTCCGGGAGGGGAAAGTCTGCTCGCCACGCGCGAGTCTCGAGCCGCGCAAGCGCGAGCGAGAAGGAATGTCGAACGATTTGTTCAACGCTTCGGACCCCTCCTGCGAACAAATGTCCTCTCTCCCTACCTCTTGATCGCTCCGAGGCCGCTCGCGGCAAGGGTTCCCGGTCGAACGGGCGCGGCGGCACGCCATTAGCCCTGGGTGGCCCGGACCAAGGGAGAACAAGGGAAAGATGAGTCGGAGCCCGAAGAGGATTTCAATGCTCGATCGCCGTCGCTCGCGCAGTGCCGGTCGCCGACCCGTCCCCGCCCGCGAAGCCTGCCGGGTCCAGGGGTGCGGCCACGTGACCACGGAACGGAAGCCGTACTGCATCGACCACCTGGACCGGCTCCCGTACGTCCGTGAGCTCCAGGCCCAGCTCTCGAGCCGCGATGCCGAGGAGGTCGCCGCCACCAGCCGGAAGGGCTGGCGCGCCGTCGACCCGTCGGGGTCCCGCGCCCGGGAGATCATCGACCAGCTCGCCGTGAAGGGGGCGCAGACGCCCAAGCGCCTCGCGATCACCGTCGAGCTCCGTCCGAACTCGCTCGAGAACTACCTCGGCGCGCTCGAGCGGGCCGGACTGGTCAAGACGCTGACGCTCGGGAGCCGGCGCGGCACGCCCCGCAAGGTCGTCACGCTCACGGACGAGGGCAAGACCCACGCGGTCAACGTCGAGATCCAGATCGACGAGAACGGCGAGACGGCCGAGGCGGCCTAGGGGCGAGGCCCCCAGGAGCGAGCTTTCTGCTATCCTTCGGCCCGGGAGAGCCGGGCCGTTGGCAGCTCGAGAGGACGAGGCGCTCGCACGCGTCCTCCTCGGAGGGAAGCACCTCGAGGAGGCCGTCCTCGAGAAGGCTCGGACCCTCCAGAAGGAGAAGCACCCCCGCCGGGACCTGGCGGATGTGCTGCTCCAGTACAAGCTGATCGAGAAGGAGAAGCTCGCGGTCGCGCAGCGGCTCGCGAAGATGTCCAAGGCGGCTCCCCGCTCGACGCCCGTGAAGCCCGGAGCGTCGGACTCGTCGTCGCGCGTGCCGCAGGCGACCGTGTCGTCGGACCCGGCGCCGCCGCCGACGCCGACCGAGAGCGAGCTCGCGACGAAGGACACGAACCCGATCGCGCGGCCCCCGGCCGGCGGGGAGACTCCGACCCCGCTCATGACGGCGAAGGTCGAGGCGCCGCCACGGATCAAGCTCGCGGCGGACCGGACGCACTTCGGGCGCTACGAGGTGGTCGGCAAGATCGCCAAGGGCGGCATGGGCGTCGTCTTCAAGGTCCGGCACCCGGGCCTCGACCGCCTCTACGCGCTCAAGGTGCTCGCGCAGGGAGAGGACGCCGACGAGGAGGTCCTCGAGCGGTTCCGGCGCGAGGCGAAGACCGCGGCGCGGCTCGACCATCCGTCGATCGTCCGCGTCCACGACGCGGGGACCGAGGACGGCTTCCCCTTCATCGTCATGGACCTCGTCGACGGGGAGTCCCTCGCGAGGATCCTCAAGGACGAGGGCGTCTCGCCCCGCAAGGCGGCGCTCATCGCTCGCTCCATCGCGCGCGCGCTCGCGCACGCCCACGAGCACGGGATCGTCCACCGCGACGTGAAGCCCGACAACGTCCTCATCGACCGCGCGTCGGGCGAGGCGCGCCTCTCCGACTTCGGCATCGTGAAGGACCTGAAGGGCGACGACGACGCCAAGCTCACGAAGACGGGCCTCACGCTCGGCTCGCCCTGCTACATGTCTCCCGAGCAGGCCTCGGGGAGGCACAAGGAGGTCGGGCCGCTCTCGGACGTCTACTCGCTCGGCGCGACGCTCTACGAGATGCTCGCGAGCGTCCCGCCGTTCGACGGCGAGTCGATCCACGCGATCATGACGAAGGTCGTCCACGACGACCCTGTGCCGCCGCGGAAGCTCAACAAGGCCGTGAGCAACGAGCTCCAGGCGATCTGCCTCAAGTCGCTCGAGAAGGAGTCGAAGCGGCGCTACGCGACGGCCGCCTCGCTCGCGGAGGACCTCGACCGCTACCTCGACGGGAAGCCGGTCCTCGCGCGGCCGCCCGGCGCGGCGCGGCGCTTCGTGAAGAACATCCAGCGCCACCGGGTGGCGGGCGCGGGCGTGATGCTCCTCGGGCTCGTCGCGGCGTGGGTCGTCGTCTCGGACCTGAAGCGCCGCGCGGACGACAAGCGCGAGCGCGAGGCGCGGATCGCGCAGCAGCTCGAGCTCGCCGAGAAGTCGCTCGCGAAGGCGCTCGACAGCAAGGCGACCGAGCTCGAGACGCGCCGCGGCTTCCGCGAGGCGATCCGTCAGTTCGACCAGGTGCTCGAGGAGAGGCCCGGCGAACCGCGGGCCCGCGACGGGAAGGGCAGGGCGGCGCTCGCGCTCGCGGACCGCCTCCTCGAGCGGCGCGAGGTCGGCTTCGCGGAGTTCGTCCTCGACCAGGCGGAGGGCTTCGCGGACGCGGCCCTCGTCGG
>CAZYLP010000544.1:0-6088 GCA_964648345.1 uncultured Planctomycetota bacterium | reverse complement strand
GCCTCGCCGGCCACGCCGCCTTCGAGGGGGCGACGATCATCGACGTGATCTCGAGGGTCGGCCGCGCGGAGTTCGAGCCCGTCGCGCGCGCGCGGCCCGGCGTCCCCCCGTGGCTCGCGGCCGTCGTCACCCGGATGCTCGCGAAGGAGCCGGCCGACAGGCCCGCCGACGCGAGCGCGGTGCTCCGCGCGCTCGAGCCGCGGTCGCGCGCGCGCCCGACGGCGCTCCTCATCGGCGCGACGGCGGCCGTCGGCGTGCTCGCGGCGGGAGCGATCCTGGGGCCGCGCCGGCCCGGACCGCCCGCTCCTCGACCCGCGGCGCCGGCGCCCGTCGCGCCATCGCCCCCTCCGCCGCGGACGATCCTGGACCGACGGCGCGAGAGCGAGAAGCACCGCCGGGCCGCGGAGATGCTCGCGGAAGCGGGCGACCTCGCGGGCGCGGTCCGCGAGTTCGGCGAGGCGACGGAGCTGGATCCGGAGGACGCGAGCGCGTGGTCCGACCTCGGGGCCGCCCGCGCTCGGAGCAAGGACCTGACGGGCGCCCTCACGGCCTTCGACCAGGCGCTCCGCATCGACCCCTCGATGATCGTCACGCGGAGGAATCGCGTCGAGCTCCGGCGACAGCGCGGAGACCTCGACGGCGCGATCGAGGACGCGGAGGACCTCCTCCGCCTCGTGGGAGAGACCGCTCCGGCCGCCGCCGAGCGGAAGCTCCTCCGGGAGCTCTGCGTCGCGCGATCGAGGGGGCTCCTCCAGTCCGGCTGCGAGCTGACGAACCGCCGCGAGTTCGCCCGTGCCGCCATCGACCTCGACCGCGCCATCCTCCTCGATCCATGGAACGCGGACGCGTGGCGCAACCGCTGCGTCACGAAGCACAGCCTCGGCGATCGGCGAGGCGCGGTCGTGGACGGCACGATGGCGATCGTCCTCGACCCGGCCGTCGCCGTGAACTGGTCGACGCGGGCCTACCCGCGGCGGCTCGTGGGAGACCTCGACGGGTCGATCGCCGACGCCTCGACGGCCATCGAGCTGGACCCGAAGCTCGGGACGGCCTGGGTCGCCCGGGCCGACGCGCTGACCGAGAAGTCGGTCTTCGCGGCCGCGATCGCCGACTACGACCACGCGATCGAGCTCGCGCCCGACGACCCCTTCGCGTGGCGGAACCGCGGCAGCGCGAAGCGGAGCAAGGGCGACAAGGCGGGCGCGCTCGCCGACTACGAGCACTTCCTGAGGCGGTGGCCCGACGGCCCCCAGGCCGCGACCGTCCGCAGCATCGTCGAGCGTCTCCGCGCGGGCGGCGACTAACCCAGCGCCCTGTCCACGCTCGTCTTGCGGCGACCTTCGACGTGCGGTATGTTCGCGCCCTTTCGAGGGGTGAGGTCAGCCATGGCGGCCGGTTCCGGTGGCGTCTATCGCAGCGCGATCGGGCTCATCGAGACGAAGGGGTTCGTGGGCTCGACCGAGGCCCTCGACGCCATGAGCAAGGCCGCGGACGTCGAGCTCGCCTGGCGCGAGAGCGTCGGCGGCGGCTTCTTCACGGTCCTCGTCCGCGGGAGCGTCGGCGCCGTCAAGGCCGCGACGGACGCGGGCGCGCGCGCCGCGAAGGCGGTCGGCGAGGTCGTGAGCGTGCACGTGATCCCGAAGCCGGACCCGCAGCTCGAGCTCATCCTCCCGAAGGACCCGCACGGCTCGACGAACGAGCGGCCGCTCCCGCACCAGAGCGGCGCCAAGTCCCCCGCGCGGCCGGCGCCGCCCGCCGCTCCGGGCAAGAAGAAGAAGTAGGGCTAGGCCATGGATCGCGACCTGGCGGCGCTCCAGGAAGTCCGCGACAAGCTGAAGCTCGCCCGCGACGCCCGCCTCCTCATGGAGCGGGCCTCGCAGCAGGACTGCGACCGCTGGGCGGCCGCGGCCGCGCAGGCGGGCCGCCGCGAGGCCTCGCGCCTCGCGCGCATGGCCGTCGAGGAGACGGACATCGGCGTCGTCGCGGGCAAGACGCTCAAGAACATCTTCGCGACCGAGTTCACCTGGGAGAAGATCAAGGACATGAAGACCGCCGGCGTGCTCCGGCGGGACGACAAGAACGGCGTCGTCGAGATCGCCCACCCGGCCGGCGTCGTCGCGGCGGTGATCCCGACGACGAACCCGACCTCGACGGCGCTCTTCAAGTGCCTGATCGCCCTCAAGGCGCGTTGCTCGATCGTCGTGTCGCCGCACCCGCGCGCGGTCAAGTGCATCGCCGAGAGCTGCCGCGTCATGTACGAGGCCGCCCGCGCCGCGGGCGCGCCCGAGGGCTGCATCTCCTGGCTCGAGAACGTGACGATCGAGTCCACGAACGCGCTCATGCGCCACCGCTGGACGAGCGTCATCCTCGCGACCGGCGGCCCCCAGCTCGTCGAGGCGGCCTACTCGTCCGGCAAGCCGGCGATCGGCGTCGGCGCCGGCAACGTCCCGGCGTACATCCACGAGAGCGCCGACGTGCCGCACGCCGTCCGCGCGATCGTCCTCGGACAGGTCTTCGACAACGGCACGATCTGCTCGTCCGAGCAGTCGGTCGTCTGCGACAAGGCGGTCGAGCGGCAGGCGCTGGAAGAGTTCCGCCGCCGCGGCGCCCACATCTGCACGGCCGAGGAGATGAAGAAGCTCGAGCCCGTGGTCAAGAAGGGCGGCCGCCAGAACCCGGACATCGTGGGCAAGTACCCGCGCGTGATCGCGCGCATGGCCGGCTTCTCGGTGCCCGACGACACGACCGTCCTCATCTGCCCGCAGGAGAAGGTGGGCGACGAGGCGCCGCTCTCGATCGAGAAGCTCTCGCCGGTCCTCTCGTTCTACTCGGTGTCGAGCTGGCGCGAAGGCAAGGAGCGGTGCTCGCAGATCCTCCACTACGGAGGCATGGGGCACACGGCGTCGATCCACGCGAAGGACGAGAAGGTCATCCTCGAGTGGGGCGAGGCGATGCCGGCCATGCGCCTCATCGTCAACTCGCCCTCGACGCAGGGAGCGATCGGCTACACGACGAACCTGTTCCCCTCCATGACGCTGGGCTGCGGCACGCCGGGCGGGAACATCTACTCGGACAACAGCGGGCCCCAGCACCTCGTGAACGAGAAGCGTCTCGCGTGGGTGAACGAGGCCATGCTCGACGAGGACGAGCGGCTCGAGCACGAGCTCCGTCCCCAGCTCGGCGACACGCGCCTCCCCTGGAGCAGCGGCGGCTCGCGCTCCTCGAGCGGCTACGCGCCGTCCCCGAGCTACGAGCGCCGCGCCTCGGCGCCGGCGCCCGAACCGATCAGCGCTCCCCGGCTCACGCCGGTCGGAGCAGGAGTCGCCAGGGGCGGAATTTTCGAGGGCGCCTCGCCGCTGACGCCGGCGGACATCGAGGCGATCATCTCCAAGAACAAGAAGTGAACGGCACAACCCTGAGGAGTGGTTAGCACATGAGTCAAATCGCGCTGGGCCTCATCGAGACGCGTGGCCTCGTCGGAGCGATCGAGGCCGCCGACGCCATGGTCAAGGCGGCGCGCGTCAAGCTCATCGGCAAGGAGACGATCGGCGGCGGCTACGTGACCGTCATGGTCCGTGGCGAGGTCGGCGCCGTGAAGGCGGCGACGGACGCGGGCGCCACGGCGGCCCGTCGCGTCGGCGAGCTCGTCTCCGTGCACGTGATCCCGCGCCCGCACTCGGACGTCGAGACGATCCTGCCGCAGGTGCCGGAAGGCGCCGCGCAGTCCTAGTCCCAACCCACTCGCAGGCTGACTCAACCCGGGAGCTCCCATGGCCGAACTCCGGACGTACTGCTTCCTCGACATCATGCAGCCCCAGTTCGCGTCCTTCACCGCATCCACGGCGAAGGGCTACCTGCCCGTCGAGAAGCAGGCCGCTCTCTGGGTCGAGGTCGCTCCCGGCATCGAGATCAACCGGGTGACGGACGTCGCGCTCAAGAAGACCGACGTCCGCCCCGCGGTCCAGGTCGTCGAGCGCGCGAACGGTCTCCTCGAGGTCCACGCCTTCGACCAGGGCGAGGTCCGCGAGGCCGGGCGCGCGATCCTCGACTACCTCGGCCTCCAGGAGCGCGACCGCCTCAAGCCGAAGACGCTCACCTCGCAGACGATCACGAACGTGGACCCCTACCAGGCGATGCTCATCAACCGCTCGCGCGGCGGGTCCATGCTCCTCGGCGGCCAGACGCTCTACATCCTCGAGTGCCACCCGGCCGGCTACGCGGTGCTCGCCGCGAACGAGGCCGAGAAGGCGGCGCCGATCACGATCGTCGAGGTGCGCCCGTACGGCGCGTTCGGCCGCATCTGGCTCGGCGGCACGGAGGCCGCGATCTCCGAGGCCGCGAAGGCGGCCGTCGCCGCCCTCGAGGCCGTGGACGGCCGTCCGAACGACGTGAAGGCCGTCTGACCCCCGTCGTGCGCGGCCGTCTCGCGCTCGGCGTCGTCGCCCTCATCGTCGCCGCCTGCGCCTCGAGCGCGCGCGGCGACGACGCGCTGAAGGACGCCGCCGCGCTCAAGGCGGCCGAGAGCGCGCTCCTGCGCTCGATCGCCGGGAAGCACGTCACCGCGGCGCGCCGCCTCTCCGACCGGAAGCGCGAGGCCTTCGACGAGCTCGCGCTGGGTCTCCTCCTCGACCCCGACAACAAGCTCGTGCGCGAGAGGCTCGGCTTCAGGCGCGAGAAGGACGCGTGGGTCGGCGCCCCCCAGCCGCCGCCGCCCGCGGAGACCGACCTCCCGAAGCGCGACGCGAAGCAGCTCGAGACCGAGCACAAGGAGAACGCGCAGAAGATCGTCGCGCTCGCGAAGCGCGCGAAGGCGGGCGGCCTCGCCGGCGGCGCGCGCCGCCTCGCGGCCCTCGCGGTCGAGGAGTGGCCGGACGACAAGGCGGCGCGCGACCTCCTCGGCCACGAGTCCGGCTTCACGATCGACGGAGTCGCACCGCCGAAGGCCGCGAAGTCCTCGGCGCTCATCGGGAGTGCGACGCTCGTCGCTCCTCCGCGAGGAGTACTAGGTCAGAACTTCACCCACCGCGAGACGTAGCGCCGCCCCTTCTTGGTGCGGCGGGCGAGCCAGGCGATGCGCTCCTCGCGCATCTCGCAGAGAGTCTCGATGATCTCGCGGCCGAACGCGTTCTCGGGCTTCCTCATGGTCTTCCTCCTGGTCCACCCATCACGTCGGCACCCGGCGAGGCTTACCTTGAGCGCCTTCGCGCGGTACGCTCCTCGCACGCCATCGTGACGGAAGCCACCTCGGACACCGACGACCTCCTCGTCCAGGCCCTCGAGCCGGGGGAGAGGATCGTCTGGAGCGACCGGCCGCACGCCATCTCGAGCTCCGCGCTCCACATGCTCTGGCGACGGCTCACGACGTGGTCGGGCCTCGCGTCGTTCGCGCTCCTCGCGACGGTCGTCTACGTCTTCGTGGACACGAAGCACCGCGCGCAGGCGGGCGCGCTCCGCGCGAGCTCGCTCGAGGGGCTGTTCGTCCCGCTCGTCGTCGGGCTCGCCGCGCTCCCGCTCCTCGTCGAGACGATCCGTTTCCTCAACGCGGTCGCGCGCACCTCCGCGCACCGGTACGCGGTCACCGACAAGGGCCGGGGGATCTTCGTGCTCCCGGGGCTGATCGGGACGTTCGACCTCCCGAAGCGGGAGCTCATCGCCACGAGCGCGAAGGGGAGCGAGGAGCACGGCGACATCGCCCTCGGGATCCGCGAGGTCGTGGAGCGATCCGGGACGCGCACGCGGAAAGGCCCGCGGACCGTGGTCTTCCGGGCGGTGAGCTACCCGCTCGTCGCGGTGGAGACGATCCGTGCCGCCGCCCCGGGGAGGACGAGCGGGGGACCGGATGCGGTGGCCTGAGTCAAGCGCCCCTGCTAACTTGGTTTAGTCCGGACTGAAGGCCCGGGGCGTCATGGCCGACGTCTCCACTTCCGTTACGAACCCGGTCGCGACCGGCCCCGACAAGGAGGCCGCGGCGCGCGAAGCGGAGCTCATCAAGCTCGCTTACACGGACGACCTCACGGGTCTGTACAACAGGCGCTACTTCTCGAAGTACCTCAAGCAGGACGCGGACTTCTCGGACGGCGCTCCGCCC
>CAZYLP010000543.1:0-6105 GCA_964648345.1 uncultured Planctomycetota bacterium | reverse complement strand
GCTCTCGGACGCGAGGAACGGCGCGCCTCGCCCGCACTCCGCGCCCTTCTCGCGCTCGTCCTCGCGCTCTCGGTCGGCGGCGCCCTCGTGACCGCGCTCGCGGGCAAGAGAGAGTCCACACCCGTCGTCGCGGGCGAGAGGCGGAGCGCGCACCTCGACGCCCGGGACGGGAGCAGGCTGGTCTACGTGGCGCCCGGAGTCTCGAGGATGGGCTGCGCGGAGGTGTTGCCCATAGGCTCCGGCTCCACGAACTTCGACGAGCGGCCCGTCCACGAGGTCGAGCTCTCGGGGTTCTTCATCGGCGAGTGCGCCGTGACGTCCGCGCAGCTCGCCGCCTTCTTCACGGCCACCGGCCGCGCCGCGACGCCGATCAGCCGCGCGGACGCGGAGGCGTACTGCGCCTGGGCAGGCGCGCGCCTCCCGACCGAGGCCGAGTGGGAGAAGGCGGCGACGAGCGGCGCGCTCGCCGTGCTCGGAGCGAAGGAGTGGGTGGCCGACGGGTACGACGCGACGGCGTACCTCGACCTCCCGCGCCGCGACCCGTTTCGCGTCCCCGGGTCCGGCCCTGGAGTCGTGCGAGGCTCGCGCGCCTCGGCGAGGAGCCCGGCGGACCCGGGCTCGCGCGACGACTCGATCGGATTTCGGATCGCTCGCTACGCCGAGCCCGTACCGGTGAGCGTGACGATCGAGTCGCCGAGCGCCGCCTCGCCCGCGGTCGAGGGCGAGCGCGTCCGCGTCCTCGGCCGGGTGACCGGGCCGGTCGCGTCGATCACGCTCAACGGCTCGCGAGTGCCTTACCGCGGCTTCGGCACCTTCGAGGGGATACTCCCGCCGGGTGCGGGCGAAGCGGTCGTGGCGGCGACCGGCCTCGAGGGCCGCTCCGCGTCGGCCCGCGTCGCGATCACGCGCGTCGCGGGCCCGCCCTCGTGGTATGGCGCCCTCGCTTACACGGAGAAGCCGCGGCTCCCCCTACCGGACGGCGTCGTCTTCTCGGGGCGGCCGCGTCACTACCAGGGAGCGGCGGACGGGAGCGAGCTCGTCTGGGTGCCTGGGGAGCCCGGTTTCTTCATCGGCAAGAACGTCGTCACGAACCGCGAGTTCGAGTCGTTCGTTCAGGCGACGGACTACAAGACCGGCGTCGAGCGCAGCGTCGCGAAGACCTCGATCCTGAGCCAGGACGGCTCGATCGACCGCAAGACGAAGCGTCCGTGGTCCCAGCTCCGTGTCACGTGGCGCGAGCTCGATGCGGGGCCCGACTACCCCGTCGTCGGCGTGTGCTTCGAGGACACGAAGGCGTACGTCGCCTGGGCGCGCCTGCGCCTCCCGACCGCCGCCGAGTGGGCCCGCGCGGCGTTCCACGACCCGGCCACGGGGAAGACGCGGCGGTACCCGTGGGGCGACGCGCTCCTCCCGGGTCGCGTCGCGAACTTCTGCGACGAGTGCTTCCGGCGGAGCATCCCGAAGTGGTGGGACACGTCCTACGCGGGCTACGTCGACGGCCACGACCGGCTCGCGCCGGCCGGCGCGTTCCCGGGCGGTGCCGCGGCGTGCGGTGCGCTCGACATGCTCGGGAACGTCTGGCAGTTCACCGAGGACGTGATCGTGGACGAGAAGGGCCGCGAGCACCGGGCGGTGAGGGGAGGCGCGTGGGACTCGGCGCCGGACGCGGCGAAGGAGCCCGTGATCGAGACGAAGTCGAGCCTGACGTACGCATCCGGTGCCTTCGGGTTCCGGGTCGCGCGGTGAGCGGCGTGTCCGGCCCCTGAAGCGCCGAAGGCAGGGACCTCGCGGTCCCTGCCTCCGTGCTTTCTTGATTCGAGACTCGCCGTCTTACGGAGCCGAGTAGATCTCCGTCGAGGCGAGCGCCTGGCCGTCGAGACCGATCGGGTCCTTCGTGACGCCCGAGAAGCCGCCCGAGACGAGGATCCGGCCGTCCGTGAGGACCGTCGCCACGCAGCCGTTACGACCGGTCGCGAGCTGGTAGCCGGGGGTCATGCTCTTGGTGAGCGCGTCGTAGACCTCGACTTCCTTCGTCTCGCTCTTGGCGGCGCCCGTGAAGCCGCCGATCACGAACACCCGGTCGCCGTCGCGGGCGACCTCGGCGTTGGTGCGGGGCTTGGCGAGGTTGCCCGCCGCCGCCCACCGGCCCGTCGCCGGGCTCCAGAGCTCGAGCGAGGAGAGGACGGCCTTGTCGTCGTTGCCGCCCGCGAGGACCACGTCACGCGTCGAGAGGGTCGCGGCCGCGGCGTAACGGCGAGCCTGGACGAGGTCGCCCGACTTGTTGAACTTGTTCGCCTTCGCGTCGAAGAGCTCGCTGCCCTTGTCGATCTTGAGCTTGGGGCTCGAGAAGAAGAGGAAGCCGCCCTCGTAGCGATCGCCGCCCGCGAGGAGCACGCCCGCGTCCGTGAGGACCGCGGTGTGGTTCATGCGCTTCTCGACGGTGCCCTTCGCGAAGAAGATCCACTTCGTCTCCTCGGAGAACTTCTTCGTCTTCGGGTCGTAGATCTCGAACGGCGCGAGCGTCTTGTTCTTCGTGAAGAAGCTCGAGGAGTAGCCGCCGGAGATCAGGACGCGGCCGTCGGTGAGGAGCGTCGCCGTGTGCGAGTGCCGGGCGTGCTCGAGCTCGCCGACCCGCTCGAACGTGTTCGTCGCGGGGTCGAAGAGCTGCGCGTCGGAGATCACTTCCTTCTTGAGGCCGCCGAGGCCGAAGAAGCCCTTGCGGTCGATCCCGTAGCCGCCCGTGACGAGGATCTTGCCGTCCGCGAGCTTCGTCGCCGTGTGACGGATGCGCTGGACGACCACGCTCCCGTTCATCATGCGGCCCTTCTGGGCGCCCGAGAGCGACGACACCGAGGTGAACGTGCCCGTGACCGGGTCGAAGATCTCGGCGTCCTGGCAGAACTCCTCCTTCTTGCCGTCGCGCATGCCGCCGGTCACGAGGACGCGGCCGTCGTTGAGCGCCGTCGCCTCGTGGGCGCCGCGCGCCGTGACGAGGCTCGGGCCCGCGGTGAAGCCGGCCTTCGCGTTGCCGTCGATGTCGAGCGGGTTCTTCGCCGGGACGACGACGCACTTGTCCTTGGCGCAGACGATCTCGCCCGAGGCGAGCTTCGAGATGTTGATGCCGCTGGCGTTGCCGGCCGCGACCTGCGTCGTGACGAACGCGCCGCCGACCTTGATGTTCGCCTTGTCGCCGAGCGTGATGATCGCGCCGCGGACGTTGCCCGGGTCCGCCTCGACCGTCGCGCCCGAGCCCAGGCTGTCGCCCGTGACCGAGAGCGTGAACTCCTTGGTCGCGTCGAGCTTCGCGTTCGACTTGAACTTGATCTCGCGGTCGAACGTGACCTTGACCACGTCGCCCTTGCTGGCGCGACCGACACCGACGCGCGACTCCCAGGTCGCGCCCGTGATCTGCGGACCGGACGACGTGACCGTCGCCGTGGTTACAGAGCCCGGCGTCGTCGTGTAGTTGCCCGAGCTCGTGGACGCCGCGGTCGACAATCCACCACCACCACCACCGCCGCTCCGCGAGCAGCCCGTCGTTCCGACGGCGGCCCCACCGGCCGTGAGGAGGAGAAGGATCAGGTAATAGCGCTGGAAGCGGGGACCCATTGGGGATCTCTCTTTCTCTCTCGTTGAGGCGCGCGTAGTGGCGCCTGGTGAGGAAGGAGTGAGCGAGGGGTGTGCCGCTCGACGCAAGTTCAGAAACCGAGAAATTCCGCCAACGGAAATTGGGGGCGTCGTCTCAGGAGCGTCTCAAATGAGCGGAAAGTCCCAATCACCTTCGTTGCTCCTTGAAAAGAAACTCCGGCATGCGCCCATCCGACAGGCCTTAGTGAGACCACGCCACTTCTGTTGCCCCCCTTCGACGCGTCGCGCCACTCCGACGCCTGTGCGGGGATTGCCCGAGAACGAGAACGAGAGCGAAAAAGAGAGACGCCCGCACCACGGGTAGGACCGTGGGCGGGCGTCTCGAAGTGGAGGAGATTGCAGAGAGAATGATTGCTGGCAGAGATTGCAGAGGATTGCAGAGATTGCAGAGAACTTTGCTCGGTTGAAGGAACCCCTTCTTCTTCTGGTGGATCGTGACTACGGCTTGACGAAGATCTCGGTCGCCGCGGTGGCCGCGCCGTCGAGGCCGAGGACGTTGTTGATCACGCCCGTGAAACCGCCCGCGACCAGGATCCGGCCGTCCTGGAGGGTGGTCGCCGTGCAGCCCGCGCGAGCGACGCCGAGGTCGTAGCCCGTGACGAACTTCTTCGTGTCGCCCGAGTAAACGTCGACCTTCTTGACCTCGCCGCGCGTCAGGGCCGTCTTCATGCCGAAGCCGCCGACGAGGAAGGCCTCGTCACCGACCACCGCGATCGAGGTCGCCGTGCGCGTCGTCGGGATCGTCGGGCCCTTGGTCCACTTGCCCGTCACGTCCCACGTCTCGCACGCCGTCACGAAGCCCTTGTCGTCGTGGCCGCCGGCGAGGAGGACGAACGAGGCGCCGAGGTGCGCGCCCGCGGGGAAGCGGCGGGGATGGTTCAGGTTGCCCGACTTCTGGAAGCCCTTCGTCTTGAACGTCTCGCTGCCCTTGCAGAGCTGGCGCGTCGCGTTGCCGAAGAACTTCGAGACCCAGTGCTCGCCGCCCGCGAGGAGGACGCCGTCCGGGAGCTCGATCGCCGCGTGGTCCATGCGCCGCTCGACGGTCGTGTGGGCCGGGAAGAAGAAGATCGGGAACGTCTTCTCCTCGGAGAACTTCTTGGTCTTCGGGTCGTAGAGCTCGAACGGCGCGAGCGTCTTGAAGGACGTGAAGAAGGCCGTCGAGTAACCGCCCGCGACGACGACTCGCCCGTCGTTGAGGAGCGTCGCCGAGTGAGCCTGGCGCGAGTGCTTGAGCTCGCCGACCCGCGAGAACGTGTTCGACTTCGGGTCGAACAGGTGCGCGTCGTCGAGGACCTCGAGGACCGGCGAGCCGAGGCCGAAGAAGCCGCGCCGCTCCGTGCCGTAGCCGCCGCAGATCAGGACCGTGCCGTCCTTGAGCTTCGTCGCGGTCGAGCGGATCCGCTTCACGACCGTCTTGCCGTCGCTCCCATACATGCGGCCGGCCTTGCCCGAGAGCGTCGAGACGAGCGTCCAGGTGTTGGCGACCGGATCGTAGATCTCGGCCTCCTCCGAGTAGACGCCCTTGCGGCCGTCGTTCATGCCGCCGACCACGAGCACGCGGCCGTCGTCGAGGAGCACCGCCTCGTGCGCGCCGCGGGGCGCGACCATGTTCGACGCGTTGCGGAAGCCGACCTTCGCGTTGCCGTCGATGTCGCAGGGAGCGGTCGCCGGCTTCGCGACGACCTGGTCCTTCGCGTCCACGATCTGGCTCTGGCCCTTCGTGCTCAGGTTCATGCCGCTGGGCGAGCCCTTGCGGTTGACCGCCGCGGTGTGGACACCTGCGATGTGGATCGTGGGCTGGTCGCCGAGCGTGATGACCGCGCGGACCTTGTTGCCCGCGTCCGCCTCGAGCGTCGCGCCCTTGCCGAGCCCGTCGCCCGGGATCGCGAGCTCGAGCTCGACGGCCGGGTCGAGCTTCGCCGCCTTCATGGCGATCTCGCGGTCGAAGGTGATCCGGATCAGGTCGCCCTTCGAGGCGCGGCCGTCGCCGTCCTTGTCCTCCCAGGCCGCCGCCGTGAAGCGCGGGCCGGGGCCCTTGGGCGGCGTCACCGTGCCGCTCGTCGTGACGACGGCCGTCGCGACGGGGGCGGGCTTGGTGCTCGTGGTCGGCGCGACCGTCGAGCCGTTGCCGCCCTTCCTGCCCGAGGACTGCGTGCAGCCCGCGGTCGCGGCGACCGTGCCGCCGACGAGCATGAGGAGGACGAGCGAGTAGCGGTTGAAACCCATGACTTCTCTCCCTAGCTGGAGGCGAAGAGCCTCCGCGCGCTCCGCGGTCTGCGCGGGCGCCTTGGTCCCAGTCTCTTTGTTTCTCCGGGTCCGCTCGGGCGAGCGCTCGAGCACGGCCCAGTCAGGTGAGAGGGGAGAGTGCTACCGCCGTGCCGTTCGTCCGGGACGGTCGATGGTCATGAAAGTGTCGTGCGACAAGATGGCTCCGAGTCGTGAGTTAGCCACACGCAA
>CAZYLP010000542.1:5779-6112 GCA_964648345.1 uncultured Planctomycetota bacterium | reverse complement strand
GGCGACGAGCGGCGCGCGCGACGGTGGCGCGGCGCGCGCCCTCGCGGGGGCGAGCGCGCGCTCGAACGCGGTGCCGCGCTGCGGGCGGCGCTCGGGGTCGTGCGCGAGCGCGGCCTCGATGGCCGAGGCGAGCGCGGGCGGCGCGTCCGGCCTCCGCCGGAGGAGCGGCTCGAAGGTCCCGGCCTCGAGCTTCGCGAAGAGCTCCGCCGGGTTCGCGCCGACGAAGGGCGGCGTCCCGGCGAGGCACTCGTAGAGGATCACTCCGAGCGAGAAGACGTCCGAGGAGGGCCCCACCGAGCGCGCGTCCTCGAGCTGCTCGGCCGCCATGTAGCC
>CAZYLP010000542.1:0-5769 GCA_964648345.1 uncultured Planctomycetota bacterium | reverse complement strand
GGCGCCCGGGGCGGCCTGGTCGAAGTGCTTCGCGAGCCCGAGGTCCGCGACGAGCGGCTGGCCGTCCGCCGTGTAGAGGATGTTGTCGGGCTTCAAGTCGCGGTGGACGATCCCGTGCGCGTGCGCCGCGCCGAGCGCGCGGGCGAGGGAGCGCGCGAGCGCGGCGACCTCGGGGACCGGGAGCGGCCCGCGCCGGATCCGATCGGAGAGCGTCCCGCCGCGGAGGAGCGGCATCGCGATCCACGGTCCGTCGGGCCCGACCCCCGCGTCGAGGAGCGGGACGAAGCCGTGCTCGACGCCGAGCGACGCGAGGAGGCGCCGCTCCCGCTCGAAGCGCGCGACCGCGTCCTGGTCGCGCTGGCGGAGGAGCTTGACCGCGACCTCGCTGCCGTCGGGCGCGCGCGCGCGGAGGACGGTCCCCATCCCTCCGCGCCCGATCGTCGCGATCAGCTCGTACGGCCCCGCGCGCACGGACGGAGTGTGGCACCACACCCGCTCCGCGCACTAGGCTCGCGCCGGGAGAAACGCGGTGGCGGAGAAGAAGAAGAGCCGCAGGACCGGCTGTCTCATCTGGCTCACGATCCTCGGCGGCTGCGGCGTCGTCATCTACCGGGAGACGATCCGGCACGAGCTCCGCGCGAACGAGGGTCGTGACGCCGTGCGACCGGGTATGACGCTGCGCGAGGCGATCACCGCGGCGAAGAACCGGGGCATGCTCTGCCTGGCGCCCGAGCCGGTCACGAAGGAGGGCCTCCAGGTCTGGACCGGCGCCTACTCCCCGAAGCAGCGCGAGGATGTTGCCGCGGCCATGTCCGCGACGATCGGGGCGACGACGACCGCTTCGAGCTGGACGGCGTGGCTCGGCTTCCACCGGGGCCGGGCGAGCGACGACTTCCCCGTCCGGGCCTGGGTCGTCCTCCACGTCGACGCACGCTGCGTCGTCACGAAGGTCGAGCCCGGGAGCGTGGACCCGCCCGACCCGGACCTCAAGTGGCGCTGAGCGGCCTCACTCGTACCGGAGCGCCTCGATCGGGTCGAGCCGCGCGGCCTTCCACGCCGGGTAGAGACCCGAGATGAGCCCGACCGCGCCCGAGAAACCGAGCGAGAGGAAGCACGCCCAGAGCGGCACGAAGACGGGCGGGAAGTCCACGAAGATCGAGATCGCCTCGCGCGCGAAGACGCCGCCGAGGTAGCCGAGCACGAGGCCGACGATGCCGCCGAGGAGCGCGAGGACGATCGCCTCGATGAGGAACTGGGAGAGGATGTCCCGGTTCTTCGCGCCGAGGGCCTTCCGCACGCCGATCTCGCGGGTCCGCTCGGTGACCGAGACGAGCATGATGTTCATGATCCCGATGCCGCCGACGAGGAGCGAGACGCCGACGACCCCGAAGAGGAGCCCCGTGACCATGAGCGAGAACTTCTTGAAGCCGTCGATGAACTGATCCTGCGTCATGACGCGGAAGTCGTCGGGGTCGTCGCCGCGGCGAGCGTGACGGAGGCGGAGGATCCAGCGGACCTGGTCCACGGCCTCGGCGGTCTTCCCGGGCTTCGCGCTCCCCATGATGACGACGTGCTTCGAGCGCCAGCTCCCCCAGAGCTTCGTCGCCGTCGAGATCGGGATGAGGCACTGGTCGTCCTGCGTCTCGCCGAAGACCGCGCCCTTCTTCTCGAGGAAGCCCACGACCTTGAAGGCGCAGCCGCGGAGGCGGACCGTCTCGCCGAGGATCTTCTCGCGCGTCGTCTGGAGGTTCTTGACGATGTCCTCGCCGAGCACGATCACGTTCTCGCGGTGCTCGACGTCCACGTCGGAGAAGATCCGGCCCTCGTCCACGTACCAGTTGCGCGTCTGCTGGAAGGAGGGGAGCGTGCCGCGGACCTGCGCCTGCGCCTCGAGGCCGTGCCACTGGATCCCGCCCTGCGTGAAGGTGACGGGCGTCGCCACCTGCACGGCGTCGCAGCGCGCGCGGATCGCCTCCGCGTCGTCCACGGTGAGCTCGATCTGGCCGAGCCGGCGCCCGGCCTCGCCGGGCGGGCGGTGCTTGAAGACCCAGAACGAGTTCGAGCCGAGCCCTTCGAAGTAGCTCAGCATGAACTTGGACGCGCCCTGGACGATCGAGACGACGGCGATCACGGCGCTCACGGCGATCACGATCCCGAGCGTCGTGAGCGAGCTGCGGAACGGGTTCGCGCGGAGCTCGGCCGTCGCGATCCGGACGTTCTCGACGACGAGGGTGCTCATTGAGGGGAGCGGCCCTTGGGCGTCTCGGCCGGTGTCGCCGAGCTCGCGGACGCGACGCTCTGGTCCTGCTTGGGCGGGTCCTTCCGCGTCGCGCGCACGGAGTCGCCATCCTTGAGCGTGTCGAGGACGCGGTACGGGCCGAGGACGACCCAGTCCTTCTCGGTGACTCCGGACTTCGCCTCGACGAACTCGCCGTCCGAGACGCCGAGCGTCACCTGCCGCGCGACGACCTTGTCGTTCTCGATGACGAAGACCCAGTCCGCGAGGTCGGCGCGCGCCTTCTTCTGCCCGGCCTCGTTCGCGGCCGCGGCGGCGGGCTCGTCGGTCCCGCCCTTCATGACGTCGCGGCGCGACTTGTGGACGACGGCCTGCATGGGGAGGCGGAGCGCGTCGGCACCCGTCACGCGAGTCTCGATCTCGACGTTCGAGCTCATGTCGGGGCGGAGCCGCGGATCGACCGGATCGATGAGGATGCGGACGCGGAAGCTCTTCGTGTCCTCGTTGGCCTTCTGGAAGGCGCGGTTCGCGATGTCGTAGACGTAGCCCGCGAGCTTCGTGTCGTCGCCGAGGGCGTTGACGCGCACCTTGGCGGGCTGCTTCTGGCGCACCTTGACGACGTCGCCCTCGTCCACGTCGGCGTACGCGAAGGCGTGGTCCATGTCGGAGACGATGTAGTGCGGCCCCTCCGCGGGCGTCGGACGCGAGACGAGCTCGCCGAGGTTGACGTTCCGCCGCGTGACGACGCCCGTCATGGGCGTGCGCACGTCGCAGCGCGCGCGGTCTCGCCTCGCGCGGTACAGGGCGACCTCGCCCGCCACGCAGTCCGCCTTGGAGCGGTTCACGTGCGTGCGCGCCGTGTCGAGCGCCTTCTCGGCCGTCGCCTTGTCCGTCAGCCACTGACGCTCCTGGTAGCCGAGCGTCTTCTTCGCCATGTCGAGGTCACCCTCGGCGCTCCGGAGGCCGATCGTGCGGATCTTCTTCTCCGCCTCCGCGCCGTCCACGTCCTGCTGGAGGCCGACGTGGTCCTCGAGCATCTTCTTCGAGCGGGCGAGCCGCGCCTCCGCGTTCTCGAGCTCGGCGCCCGCTCGCTGCCGCGCGAGCTCGGACTGCCCGATCTTGAGCCGCGCCTCCGTGAGCGTCGAGGGCTCCTTCTGGAGCTCCTCCCACTTGTGCTCCGCCTCCTTGGTCTCGGCCTCGGCCTCGGCCTTCGCCGCCTGACGGCGCGCGAGCTCGAGCTCGGCCTCGCGGAGCTTGTCGTCGTAGTCGATCGGGTCGAGCCGGAAGACGACGGAGCTCGCGACGACCGCGTCGCCCTCGTCCACGCAGAGCTCGCTGATCCGGCCCTCGAAGGGCGCGCTCACGGCGACCTCGCCGCCCGACTTGATCGTCGCGGGGGCGTGGACGACCTCCGCGATCCGGCCGCGAGTCGGGAGCTGCACGTCCACGCCCGGCCCGCTCGACCCGAAGGAGACCGTGAGCCCGCCGTTCGCGCCCGAGCGGCCCGCGTCGGCCGACCCCGGGACGATGTGCTTCTGCCACGAGGGGCCGATCATGGCGAACGACACCGCGAGGAGGGCGGGCACGGCCGCGATCGCGAGCCGCTTCTTGTCGATGGCGCCCACGGTCACTTCCTCCCCGCCGCGCTGGCCGCGGCCCCGGCGAGGGCGAGGAGCCACGACGCGACGTGGAGGGAGCCGACGACGAGGACCGCCTTCTTGCGCGTGAGGCCGAGCGAGACCACGAGGCCGATCCCGAGGAGCACGCTCCCCCAGATCGCGATCGGGTCCACGAAGCCGAGGACCGCGGCCGCGACCGGGTTCGCGACGTCGTCCGCGGCGTTGTAGAGGCTCGTCCGCGGCTCGGAGTTGCCCATGATCGTGCCTATGAAGAGCGCGGCGTAGGAGACGAGGGCGACGAGCTTCGCGTGCGCGGAGACGACGATCGCGCGGAGGAGGTCCTTCTTCCCGCCGAGCGTCGCGGCCGCGCCGAAGAGGACGAGGCCGGTGAGCACGATCCTGAGGATGCTGGTCACGGTGGGCGCGCCGAGCAGCTCGAGACGATGCAAGAACGCGTAGCCCTTCCCGGGGTCGACCGCCTTCTCCTCGCCCGCCGACATGCGCTTCTGCTGGCTCGACACGAGCGTCTCGGCGTACGCGCTCCGCTGATTGCCGATCCGCGTCGCGTCCACCTGGGCGATCGAGACGACCGCGTAGAGGAGCCCCGCGACCATGATCGCGAGCCACGGCCCCATGAGGCCCCAGCTCGGGTCGAGCTCGCGGAAGGTCGTGACCGGGTCGAGGAGCACCCCCTTCACGCGCTGCGCGAGCGGCGGGACGGTGTGGACGGGGGCCGCGTCTTTCGAAGTCTCGGTCACGGGAAGGATTCTACGGGCTCACCGCACTTGTTCTAGAGTAGTTGGGCCAACAATGCAGACGGACGAGATCATCCGGGTTTGCCTGTTCGTCGTCCTCGTCGTCGGCGTCTTCGTGGACGCCGCGTTGACGCTCGTGCTCGTGGCCCGGAAGCGGACGGTGTCCCGGAGGCGGAAGGCCTTCCTCGGTGTCGCGGGCGCCGGAGCGCTCTGCGTCCTCTACGGCTTCCTCGTCGAGCCTTACTGGCTCGAGACGACGCACGTGCCGCTCGCCTCGCCGAAGCTGGCCCGGCCTCTCCGCATCGCTCACCTCTCCGATCTCCACTGCGACGAGAAGCCCCGCCTCGAGGAGTCCCTCCCCGACGCGGTCGCCGCCGAGAAGCCCGACGTGATCGTCTTCACGGGCGACGCCGTGAACGCCAGGGAGGGCGTGCCCGTCCTCCGCAAGCTCCTCGAGCGCCTCGCGAAGATCGCGCCCCTCTACTGCGTCCGCGGCAACTGGGACTCGGGCGGCGGCCACAAGTTCGGCTGGCAAGAAGCGGACCAGATCGAGCCGCGCCGCGACATGTTCAAAGGCACGGGCGCCGTCGAGCTCGACGGCGACGCCGCGCCGATCCGCTCGGACGCGTGGGTCGCGGGGATCTCCGTCTTCCGCCGCGAGAAGATCGCGGCCGCGCTCGGGCAGGTGCCGAAGGGCGCCTTCACGGTCTTCCTCTGCCACTGGCCGGACGAGATCGAGGAGGTCGCGCGCCTCGGAGCCGACCTCTACCTCGCGGGCCACACTCACGGCGGGCAGGTGGCGCTCCCGCTCTACGGCGCGCTCGTCACCTACTCGGCGTACGGGAAGCGGTTCGAGTCCGGCTTGCACCGGGTCGGCGAGACGACGCTCTACGTGAACCGCGGGATCGGCATGGACGGCATGGGAGCGCCGCGTGTCCGGTTCTGCGCGCGGCCGGAGCTGACGATCATCGAGTTGAGTCCACGGAGATGAAGCGGGAGGCCGCCGAGGAAGGGCGCGCTTCGCGCGCGGAGCACGGAGGCCCGGAGGCCACGGAGGCACGGAGGGGTGGCCGTGGCATCCAAGGGCGAAAGGCTTGCCTTTTCGGCTCACCATTCATCACTTTTTGGTCACCCGAAGTGATTTGCCCGATGGGGGATC
>CAZYLP010000541.1:0-6120 GCA_964648345.1 uncultured Planctomycetota bacterium | reverse complement strand
TGAGTCCTTCCCGTGCAACCCACGGCCACGGAGCGCAAGGCGGGGGCCGTGGCCGTAGGGAGAGAGGGACAAGGAGTTGGGACGGGGCCGTTCCGCGTCGGGTGAGAAGCCGCCGTACTCGCGCCATGTGTGGCACGAGGAGGTTACGGAGTCACTTCGCCGGGACCTGCATCGAGATGCAGTGGATCGCCCCGTTCGCGGCGATGATCGACCGCACGTCGATCATGACGGGCTTCCACCCCAGCGCCTTGTAGAGGTCGGCGGCGGCCTTGTCGCGCTCGGCGTCCTTGTACGCCGTCACGAGGCACGTCTTCCCGACCATGAGCGAGTTCGTGTAGGTCATGAGCGGCTTGCCCGACGCGCCGACGCCCGTGACCTTCTCCGGCCGCGCGAAGTCCACGCGGTGGACCTTGTAGCCGAGGGCCTCGAAGCGCTTCGCGTTCCGGTCGAGCGTCCCCTTGAAGCGCGGGTCGGTGTGGCGGCCGACGATCACGTTCTTCGAGGCGTCCATGATCTTCGAGTACATGTCGTTGTGGCCGGTGCCCTCGGGCTCGGGCATGCGCTCGAGGAAGACGACGTCGGTCGCGCCGACGCGGCGGAGGTACTTCTCGACGTGCGCCTGCGAGTCGTTCGCGCCCCAGCTCTTCCCCTCGAGCGTGCGCGTCGAGGTGAAGAGCCGGCCCTTGCCGTCGCTCTGGATGTTGCCGCCCTCGATCTTGAGCGCCGAGAGGTCGAGCCGCTCCCAGCCGCGGAGGTTCGAGTAGTCGGACGGGAGGCGATCGTCGTCGGGCCGGTCCGAGAAGTAGCCCATGTCGCCGATCACGCGCTCGCCGTTCGACTTCTTGCGCACCGTCCACGGGCCGTAGTCGCGCATCCAGACGCTGCCGAACTTGAAGCTCCGCCAGAGGACGAGGTCCATCTCGGCGCTGTCCGGACCGAAGTCCTCGCCGAACTCGTAGCTCAGCTGGTTCTTGTCGTGCGTCGTCGTGACGTAGAAGCGGTGCTTCACCTTCTCGCCGTTCGCCGCGCAGCCCGCGAGCGCCGAGCGGTAGATCCGGCTGACGGCGAAGGTGTCCTTGTAGCCCCAGAGGATCTCCTCAGAGAGCTCCCACTCGGGGGGGAACTCGATCTGCGTGGGCTTGAGGCGCCGGAGCTCCTTGGGCGCCTTCACGCCGTGAGGGAGCTCGGTGCCGGAGGAGAGCTTGAGGTAGTCGAACTCCGAGTCGGACGAGCGCTCGTAGACGACCTTCTTCGGCGTGCCGCCGCCCGCGGACCCGCCGATGTTGCCGGTGATCCCGCTGGTCGGTACCCAGGTGATCGTGAGCTTGGAGCCCGAGAGCTTGCCCGTGACCTCGCCCGTCTGGAGCGAGTAGTCCGGCGCGCTCGCGATGAACTTGATCGCGTAGGCGCCGGCGCCGGTCGAGCGGAAGGCGAAGTCGCCGGGCGCGCCGGGCCCCTTCCACTTGCCGCCGGTGCCGCCGCCGTTCCACTCGCCGGTCAGGTCCGCTCCGGGAGACGCCGTCGTCGCGTCGGAGACCGTGTCATCGGGCTGCGCCCAGGCAGCGCCTGAAGAGAGCGCCACCATGACCGCCGCGAAGGCGGTCTTCCTGAAGTAACCCATCGCACCTCGTCCTTCGAGTCTCTCTCTGTCTCTACGCTGAACTCTAAAGCGGCCGCGGTCCCACTTACCGGGGCTGCTTCTCCTCGTTCAACACCTGGGCCCTCGCCGCCACCGGGTCGAGCGCGTCGAGCTCGTCCGGTCCGAGGACCTCCTTGGCCGCGGCATCGAACTCCTTCTTGGCCGCGTGTGCCGTCGCTTGCATCTCCTTCTCCGTGATCTTGCCGCTCTCGAAGTCGGCGATCGTCCTCTCGCGCGTCGCGCGCTTCTTCGCGAGCAGCTCGCGGAGCTTCGCCGCGCGATCCGCGTCACAGCCGGCATCGACGGCCTGCTTCACGAGGATCTCGTCCTCGCGAGTCAAACGCCGCGTCCACGTCGCCGGCGCCGACGGGTCCACGGGCCCCGGCGGTACGGCGGTCGAGGCGTCCGCTCTCGGAGCGGGGAGTCCGCCCGGAGGGATCGCGGCGGTCGTCGGCGCCGCCGGTGGTGGCGCCGGTCGATGAGCGAACAGCACCGCTCCCGCGGCGAGGATGGCGACCCCGCACGCGAGCTCGAGCACTCTGCGTTTCATCTCTGATCTCTGCCGATCTCTGCTGAACTTCTCTTTTTCGTTTGCGGCTCGATGAGACGCGTGCGCAAAGAAGGGCCCGAAGCAGGGAGAGCGAGACTTAGCGCGCGCGTGCGACGAGCGCGAGACCCAACGCGCGGAAGCCGCAGTTTTTTCGAGGCGCCCGCGGGGCGGTCACCGCCCTCTGTAGGACGTGTCCCAGAGCAGAACGTGCCCATCGACGCCGCCCGAGGCGAGCCGATCGTCCGACGGGTCGAACGCCAGGGCATTCGCGGCGCCGCGGTGATGTCTGAAGACGGCGAGGAGCTCACCGGAGCCCGGGTCCCAGAGCCGCACGACGCCGTCGGTCGCGGCGGTCGCTACCAGCTCGGCGCGGGGCGACCACGCGACCGCGAGGAGTGGCGAGTCGGTCTCGAGCCTGCGCGTCACGGACGTCGCGGCCACGTCGACGATGAGCGCCTCCTTCCCCACCGCAGCGATGAGCTTCCGGCCGTGCGGCGCGAAGGCGATGGAGGAGACGAGATCGGTCGCGGGGACGGAGAAGCGCGTCGAGCCAGTCTCGACATCGAGGACCTCGAGCGCTCGTCCGTGCGCCCCGGCGGCGAGGAGCGTCGAGTCGGGCGAGAAGGCGAGCGCGTCCCGACCACCGCGCCGCTGGAAGGCGACCTCGCGACGCACGTGGCCGTCGCGATCGAGGAGGCGGACCGGACCCGCGGCTCCCACGGTCACCGCCATCGTCAATCCGTCGGGGGAGAGCGCGAAGCCGCCGAGGACGGCGGGAGCGACGAGCAAGTCCTGGAGCTCGCGGCCGGTCGCGAGGTCCCAGCGGCTCACGTCCTTCCAGTCGGCGAGGAGCACCTCGCGTCCGTTCGGGTCGACGGCGAGCGAGCGCGTCCGCGCGTTGAACGTCGCGCGGAGCGAGCCACCGTCTCTCAGGGAGAGAATCCTCACGGTCCTCGCGGCGACCGCGAGGGCGCCGTCGCGCGTGAAGGCGAGGGCCGTCACCGGGCCGTGGAGACCGTACTCGTGCCAGTCATTGAGGCCGATCGACTTCATCCGGCCCGAGTTCAACTTTCGCCACGCGTTGGCGACGACCTCGTCCGACGTGGCGCGCCTCTCGAGCGGCGCCGCGAGGCCAGCGCTCGCGACGACGTAAGCGTCTCGTCGCTCCGACCGCGAATAGGTCACGCGTTGCCCGGGCGCGAAGGGATCCTCGGGCGCATCGACGCCGAGCGTCTCGGGGTAGAGTCCGTCGGACCCGCGCCGGCTCTCCGCGATCGCGGCGGCGCGCACCAGGCGGACGAGCGCGAGCTCGGACCACTCGGCGGAGCGGCGCCACCAGGGCTCGACAGGCGGCGGGACGACGCACTTCTGCTCGATCTCCTCGACGAGCGCCTCGACGGCGAGGCGCGCCTCGCCGTTCGGCGCCTGTGCCCATTCGCCACCGAGCTGGACGAGGCGATCCATCCGCGGGAAGTCGCGCAGGAGCGCGACCGAGGGTGGGAGGAAGAAGTAGAAGTGCGCGCGGAGGAGGTCCTCCGCCTCCCAGAGGACGGGCTCGCGCTCCGCGCCGAGGTAGACCTCGAGCCACGCGAGCCCTTCGAGCTCGCCGTCGTTCGCCGGCGAGAGGATCGCTCCCTCGAAGTGCTCGAGCTCGTTCGCGAGCGCGGCCCGGTCGAGCCCACGCGACGTCTCTCCTGCGGTCGCGAGGTGGAAGAGCGACTGGAGCGCGCGGACCTCGAGCCTCCGCCCGCGACCCCGAGCCGGGTCGTGCTGCGCGCGAGCGAGGTCGGCCGCGACACGGAGCGCGACGAAGTAGAGGTCGCGCGCAGCCGCCGGCTCGCCGAGCCCGGACCGGCGGTGGCCCTCGGCGAGCGCGAGCTGGACGAGCAGCTCTACCCGGTCGTCGTCCACCCGGCCCCTGTCGTCCGGGTGCGTGAAGGGCGCCGGGTCGGACCGGGAGTGCGCGGCCGCCTCGCAGAGGGACGCGATCATCGCCGTGTGCTCGGCGAGAGCGCGACCGAGGCGGAGGCGTAGCGGCGCCCCCGCGGTCGCGGCCTCCTCGAGGTCGTGCTGGAGAGGCGAGAGCGCGACGGCCTGCGCCGCGAGGCGCCGGTAGCTCTCGGACGCGTCCTCGTCCTTCGCGGCTCCGACGACCGGGCGCGGCGCGTGGGCGAGCCGCGCCTGCTCCGCGTGGATTCGCACCTGGAGCTTCGCGAGCTCGGCCTGTCGGCGCTGCGCATAGATGCGGCCCACCACGCCTCGCGCAACCAGCGGGAGGAGAAAGACGGCCGTCGCGAACGCGAACCGCTTCGTCCCGAGCGACGACCTGAGCAGCAAGAACGCGACGAGCGCGAGGAGGACGTCGATCACGACGAGCGGCGCCACTCCGAGGAGCAGCCGCTCCCGCGGCAGCGTCGCGTTCGCGCGGTACGAGACGAGCACCCAGCTCGCCTGCGCCGTGAGGAGGAAGAACACGGCGAGCCCCGTGTAGAGAAGCTTGCGCCTCCGCGTCAAGAACGCTCCTCGCGGTCGAAGACGCACTCGCCCTCGACGAACGTGAGGTCCACGCGGACCTCGCGCAGCCGGTCCACCGGGATCGAGAACACGTCCTCCGAGAGCACGGCCACGTCCGCGAGGAGCCCGGGCGCGAGCCGCCCGAGGTGGCGCTCCTGGTGCGCCGCGAACGCGCTGCCCGCCGTGTAGGCGAGGAGCGCCTCCTCGCGCGAGAGACGCTGCGCCGCGTGGAAGCTGGGCTCGTCGGGAGCGTCGGGCGAGCGGCGCGTGACCGCGCAGAAGAGCCCGCGCGCCGGGTCGAGGGACTCGACGGGGTAGTCGGTCCCGAACGCGAGCGGCGCCCCCGTGTCGAGGAGGGTGCGCCACGGGTAGCTCGAGCGGCAGCGCTCCGCGCCGAGACGGCCGAGCGCGATCCTCATGTCGCTCGCGAGGTGGATCGGCTGGACGCTCGCGACGACGCCGAGCGCTCCGAGCCGCGGGATGTCCTCCGCGCGGAAGACCTGGCCGTGCTCGATCCGGTGGCGCGCCGCGCGGACGCTCTCGACCCCGTACGCGCGCGCGACGGCCTCGTAGGCGTCGAGCGCGAGCGAGGCCGCGCGGTCTCCGATCGCGTGGAGGCCGACCTGGAAGCCCTTCGTGTGGGCCTCGAGCACGAGCCGCTCGAGGAGCGCGGGCTCGATGAGAGAGAGTCCCGTGTTCTCCCTCTCGTGCTCGTGCGCGTCGCAGTAAGGCGCGTGGAGGAGAGCCGTGCTCGAGCCGAGCGACCCGTCGAGGTAGCCCTTGAGGAGACCGTAGGAGAGGCGCGTGCTCGGAGGGAGCGCGTCGCGCTCGGCGCGGAGCTCGTCGATCGGACGGCCGAGCCGCTGCCAGAGGTTCACGCGCGCCGTGAGGCGCCCCTTCGCGAGGAGCGCCGCGTAGACCTCGCCCGGGCGGAGGCGGTCGTCGTAGCTCGCGTCGTCGTGGATCGACGTGACGCCGAGCGACCGCGCGAGCTCGAGCCCGCGCTCCGCGGCCTTGACCTTGCGATCGAGGGACGGCGCGGGGACCTTCGCGCGGACGAGACCGATCGCCGGCTCCTCGAGGAGGATCCCCGTCGCCGAGCCGCGCGCGTCGCGCACGATCTTCCCGTGCGGCGGGTCTGGCGTGTCGTCCTCGATCCCCGCGGCCTCGAGCGCGCGCGCGTTCGCCCACGCGGCGTGCCCGTCGCGCCTGAAGAGGAGGACGGGCGTCTCGGGCGCGGCCTTGTCGAGCGCCTTCCGGTGCGGCCACTCCTTGCCCGGGAAGAGGTCGGGGTCCCAGCCACGCCCGAGGACCCAGTCGGCACCGCGGCCCTGGCCGGCTCGCTGCCGCGCGCTCTCCTTGCGCTTGCCCCCGTTCAGCGCGGCCTTCACCTTCGCGACGCACTCCTCGGCCGACT